>NZ_KB907784.1:3096632-3396632 GCF_000382185.1 Bordetella sp. FB-8
ATTTGCTACGGCCTGGGCGCTGACGATCCAAAGGGAATTTTTGGTACTACGCTGGGCTTGCGGCAGAGGTTCGGTAGTGCTCGCGTCTTCGACATGCCGCTCTCGGAAAATGCGATGACGGGGGTGGCGATCGGTGCCTCGTTGAACGGGATACGTCCCGTCATGTGTCACCAGCGGCTCGATTTCTTTTTGCTTGCCATGGATCAATTGGTTAACAATGCGGCCAAATGGTTTTATATGTTCGATGGCCAGCGTTCCGTGCCGATCACTATCCGGTTGATACTGGGGCGTGGCTGGGGGCAGGGGCCCACGCACTCGCAGAATCTGCAAGCATGGTTTGCACACATACCGGGCCTGAAGGTGGTCATGCCTACTTCACCGGCGGATGCCAAGGGGCTGTTGCTGTCATCGATCTTTGATCCAAATCCTGTCTTGTTTATTGAGCATCGGTGGCTGCATAACATGGTGGGCGATGTGCCGGAAGGGGACGTGAGGATTCCGATCGGACCGTTGCGCGTTGCCCGCGGCGGATGCGATATCACCATTGTGTCGATGTCTTATATGACGGTGGAAGCCTTGCATGCTGCGGAATACCTGCAGGAACGGGGCGTTTCCTGTGAAATCCTGGATCTGCGCTGCGTCAATCCCATCGACTGGCAAGCCATTTTTGAATCTGTCGACAAGACCGGGAAATTATTGGTGTTGGATACCGGTGCCGAGACCGGTTCGATCGCAGGCGAGATAGTCGCCCGGGTCGCTATCGAACGTATGGGAAGCTTGAAACTCGCGCCTGCGCGCCTTGCGATGCCGGATGTGCCGGAGCCAACGAGTTTCGGCATGACCAAGGGCTTTTATGTTCGCGCCGGTGATGTCGCGCACAAAGTGTTGGACATGCTGGCCTTGGAGCGCGGCGATGTCGATGCGCATCTGGTCGAGCCCATTCCGCACGATGTGCCCGGCGCTTGGTTCACGGGGCCTTTCTGATGGTCGGGATGCGAGTCTTGATTGTTGCCGCCGGCAGTGATATAGGCGCGCATTTGGTCGAGCACTATTTGAGGCAGGGCGCTGAAGTCGCCGGCACCTATCGGCAATGGGATGATCGCATTGCTCGCCTAGAAGGACTAGGCGCAAAGATGTTCGTGCTTGATATCTCTTCGGCGGAACAGATCGAAGTGTTCGCGTCACGGTTGCGTAATGCGGAATTTTTCTGGGATGTGTTGATCAGCGCTCCTGGTCTGCTGGCACCGATCGGGAATTTCTTTTCTCTCGATTTCGATGCGTGGGAGCGCAGTGTGATGATCAACTCCACGTCGCAACTGCGTCTGCTGCATGCCGTGCATGGTTTACGCGGACGCAGCCCCAAAATTGTCTTTTTCGCGGGGGGAGGCACCAATAGCTCTTTTGACAACTATTCAGCCTATTGCCTCGGCAAGCTCTCCTTGATCAAGATGACCGAGCTGCTGGACAGCGAGTGCCCGTATCTGCAAGTGTCCATTATCGGCACAGGCTGGGTCAATACAAAGATTCATCGCCAGACTCTGGCCGCTGGCTCAGCTGCTGGGTCCAATTTCGAACGTACAAAAGAATATCTGACCAGCAGCCAAGCTCTCGGCGCAACGGTCGAAGATGTAGCCCAGTGCATAGACTGGTGTATTGCGGCTGAACGTGATGCCGTGGGAGGCCGGAATTTTTCCCTGGTCCATGATGATTGGCGTAATCCCGCGTTTCTGGAGCGACTCAAGAGCAATCCGAACAGCCACAAGCTGCGTCGGCTGTCCTGACGGCGGCAGGATGAGACAACTATGAAATTAACCGACTATGTGATTGCCTACCTTCATGCGAAAGGAACCTCGCATGTATTCGGCATGTCAGGCGGGGCAGCGGTACACCTCTTCGATTCCGCGTCCAAACATCCCGGCGTACAGCCGATTTTCATGGCGCATGAACAATCGGCGGCGATGGCTGCCGATGGCTACTACCGGGTGTCCGGCAAGGTTGGCGCGTGCGTCGTGACCTCGGGCCCAGGCGCTACCAATTTGCTTACCGGCGTCTGCTGTTCTTATTACGACTCGGTACCGACCCTGATGCTGACTGGCCAGGTAGCTACCAATCGACTGAAAGGATCTCGTAAAGTACGCCAGGTGGGTTTTCAAGAAACCGAAACAACGTCGATTTACGCCAGCGTCACCAAATCTGCCGTGCAAATCGGGGATGCTGCCGGAATTGCGCAAGCGCTGGACAGCGCCTATCGAATTGCCCAGGATGGACGGCCTGGTCCTGTTCTGATCGATATTCCCGATGATTTGCAGCGCGCTACTGTTATTCCAGAGGGTATAGGGAGGCAGCATGCCTCGGATTCCAAAGCATCTCCGGCGTTGCCAGGACAGATTGCGGATCTTCTGCGCGGTTTGAGTGCTGCCAAGCGCCCGGTAATTATCATTGGCGGCGGACTAAGCACACCTCGCAGATCGGATGAGCTGCGACGTTTCCTGCATCAGATCGAAGTGCCTGTCGTGCAGACATGGGCCGGACTGGATTTGCTTCCTTCAACTTGGAAGCACCGCATCGGGACTTTCGGTGTGTATGGCTCCAGGTTGGGTAATTATGTCGTTCAGAATGCCGATCTATTGATATGCCTGGGGACGCGGCTCTCCCAGAACTTGACCGGTGGCGTGCTAAAGGATTTTGCGGTTGGTTCCAAGATTGTGATGGTGGACATCGATGCCGGTGAGATGGATAAATTCGACGGTTATGGCATCGAGATCGCAGAGCGGATTGAAGCCTCGATGTCCGATTTTCTCGACGCTGCGATTCCTGCTGCAGGCAGCTTTGCGACACCGGATATATCCGGTTGGCTGGCACAAATCGAACTGTGGAGACGTGAGCTACCCGATGATAGTCCTGCCGAGCCGGAAGATAGTGCTGGCTTTGTCGACGCCTATCACTTTGTACGTAAATTGTCGGATGTCCTGGCCGAGGATGAAATCATCTTCATCGACACCGGCGGCAACCTGACGTGGACCTGCAATAATCTTCAGGTCAAAGAGCGGCAGCGAGTCTTGTCTGCGTGGAATTTCACGCCGATGGGCTATGCCTTGCCAGCCAGCATCGGTGGAGCCATGGCGGCATCATATGCGCCGATAACCTGCATTATCGGTGACGGTGGTCTGCAGCTTTGTCTTGGCGAGCTTGCGACAGTGGTGCGTCATGCTTTACCGATCAAGATCATTCTCTTCAACAACCATTCGCACGGGATTCAGAAGCAGACACTAGAGACTTGGCTGGAAGGACGCTATGTCGGTGTGGACCCGGCATCTGGCCTAGGTCTTTCGGATTATCCGGAGGTGGTGCGAGCAATGGGATTGCCTGTCGTGACCATCGACAGAAGCTCCGATATCTCTGCACAGCTGGAAAAAATTTACAGCACTCCGGGCCCGGTATTTTGCAACGTTCAAATCCGGGTCGATCAAAAACTTTATCCCGTGCTTAAGTCGGGGGCTCCCCTGGATGATCAAATGCCTTTGATGCCACGGGAAAAGCTCGCGGCTTTACGCGTTTTGAAACCCTGAGAATCGATATGTTATTAGACCGCTTAGGTTCGCTATTGGAGTTCCTCGCCGCCAACTCGTCGCAGCATGCCCGAGGCACCCCGTTCTACCGTTTTGTCGATGCCATCGTCAAAGAAGCGTTCCATGAGGCGAAGCCAACCTTCGAAGCGAGCCAGGCAATATTGATGGCCGAATTTGGTGCATTGACGCTACCTTATGAAAAAATGGGGGCCATCGATTCGATCGACTTGTTTGGTCTGGACGAGTTGTTGATGTTTGCGTTCTATTACCGCAACAAAAACCGCTATCGACGTGCGGCCGATATTGGCGCCAACATGGGGCTGCATACGATTCTGTTGACAAAGTCGGGTTTTCAGGTCGAGGCTTATGAACCTGATCCTGCTCATTGCACCAAACTTATCCGCAATCTCGGCTTGAACAGCGTCGCCGATGCGACCGTCCATAAGGCTGCCGTATCGGATCATGTCGGCACTATGCAATTCGTGCGAGTGTTGGGCAATACCACCAGCAGCCATTTGGCCGGCGCTAAAGCGAATCCCTACGGCGAACTCGAAAAATTCGATGTGGATGTGGTCGATGTCAGGAACATCGTGCGGCGTGTCGAGTTGATGAAAATCGATGCTGAAGGACATGAAGCGGTGATCTTGAATGCGATATCTCCGGATGATTGGCGCAAAGTCGACGCCTTTGTCGAAATCGGCTCCCCGGAAAACGCGCGCTCTATTTTCGAGAAAATGGATGACACCGATGTCAACATTTTTGCTCAGAAGCTCGGATGGCAACGTGTCGCCACGCTTGCGGACATGCCTATTTCCTACAAAGAAGGCGGCGTGTTCATGAGTACCAAGACGGAGATGCCCTGGTGAGTCCGGAGCCCCAACCATTGCAGATGACGGCGGCCGTATTGACGCGAACCGAGCAGCCGCTGGAGATCGTTTCGGATATTGCGCTCGCACCTCCAAAACGTGGGCAAGTGCTGGTCAAGCTGGCCTATAGCGGCGTTTGCCATAGCCAATTAATGGAAGTGCGCGGCTTGCGTGGTCCCGATGCTTACCTGCCGCACCTATTGGGTCATGAAGGATCTGGCAAGGTCATTGCGGTCGGCGAAGGCGTCACCAAGGTCTCTCCTGGCGATTTGGTGGTGCTTGGGTGGATCAAGGGCAATGGTCTTGACGGCGGTAGCGTTCGCTATGAATGCGGATGCCTTGGACAAACAATCAACGCTGGCGGCGTCACGACATTCAACGAGTACGCCCTGGTGTCGGAAAATCGCGTAGTCCTGTTGCCTGCAGGCATTCCTTTAGATATTGCCGTCCTGTTCGGTTGCGCAGTCCCGACTGGTGCCGGCATCGTGACCAACGATCTCAAGCCCGATACTGGGAGTACTGTTGCGATATTCGGATTGGGCGGCATAGGCATGAGTGCTCTGATAGCGACTATGCTATTTGACTGTGCCAGGGTCATCGCTGTCGATGTGTCCGACGAGAAGCTTGCGCTGTCCCGCTCCTTCGGCGCCACGGATATCATTAACGCAAAAAGCAGCGATCCCGTGGCGGCGCTTAAAGCATTGACCCAGGGGATGGGAGTCGATTACGCCATCGAAGCATCGGGGCAAGTCTCGGTGATTGAACAGGCCTTCGCTTCCATCAGGCGCGGCGGAGGGGTTTGTGTATTTGCATCCCATCCGGCACATGGTTCTCGCATCTCCATCGACCCCTATGAGTTGATTTGCGGCAAGCAAATTCGCGGTAGTTGGGGGGGGGGCAGCAACCCCGACCGCGATATTCCGCTGTTTGCCAAACTCTATCTGGAAGGTAGGCTTCCGCTGGAAAAGCTGTTGACGCACCGCTATGCTTTGAGCCAGATCAATGAGGCGCTGGACGACATGGAACACCAGCGAGTGGGCAGACCGTTGATCGAAATTGATGGTGGCTTGGGAGCAGCCGCATGAGTCCGGTTTCAGAAATGAAGCGCCAAGCCGACGAAATCCGCCGACTTGCCGGCGACGGGAAGCGTATCGTTTTTGTAGCAGGCAATTTCAATATTATCCACCCTGGCCATTTGCGCTTATTGCAGTTCGCGGCTGAGTGCGGAGATTTCCTGGTCGTTGGTATCAGCAGCGATGAGGCAGAAGGGATTATGGTTCCTCAGGAGCTTCGCTTCGAAAGCGTGCGCTCCATCGGTCTGATCGACTATTGCTTCAGGTTGATGCTGCCGGCAGAGGCATTTATCAAGTTGCTGCAGCCGCCCATCGTGGTCAAAGGGCGAGAGCATGAGTCGCAGCACAATCCCGAACAGGTAGTGATCGACAGCTACGGCGGGAAAATGCTCTTCGGCTCGGGAGAAATGAGCTTTTCGTCGATTGATCTGCTCAAGCGCGAGATGGCTGCGCCGAATTTCTCTTCCATAGTGCTGCCCCAGGATTTTCCTGAACGCCATGGCTTTCGTAAGGCAGACATTTATGCCTGTATGCAGAAATTCTCCGGCCTGCGGGTTGCCGTGTTGGGCGACCTTATCGTCGATGACTATGTCAATTGCGATCCGATCGGCATGTCACAGGAAGACCCCACTTTGGTGGTTACGCCAATACAGACGGAGCGCTTCATCGGCGGTGCCGGTATTGTCGCTGCCCATGCCAGCAGTCTGGGAGCGGAAGTCCGGTATTTCACGGTGGCAGGCAATGATGACGCCGCTACCTATGCCAGGACACGGTTGGAGCAGTATAGAGTCAAGACCACGCTGCTCTTGGATGATAGTCGGCCGACGACGCTCAAACAGCGCCTGCGTGCAAGCGGAAAAACCTTGCTGCGCGTGAGTCATCTGCGTCAGCATGCCATTAGCAAGGAGCTCGTGGAAAAGTTGCTGGCCTTCGTCAAGGATGTGCTGAGCGACATCGATTTGCTGATTTTTTCGGATTTCAATTACGGCTGCTTGCCGCAGGCCCTCGTCGATGAGGTGACCAAGCTGTGCGTTCATAAAAACATCATGATGGTGGCCGACAGCCAGTCTTCTTCCCAGGTGGGCGATGTATCGCGGTTCAGTGGCATGATGTTGTTGACTCCGACCGAACGAGAAGCGCGTCTTGCCGTCGGTGATTTTGAGTCGGGCTTGGTGATCCTGGCGGAGAAACTGCTCAGGAAGTCGGGTGCGAAAAATGTTCTTATGACGCTTGGCGCCGAAGGCATGCTCGTGCATTCGCTGGCACGCGATACCTGGCATACGGATCGCCTGCCGGCTTTCAATATGGCACCGAAGGATCCAGCAGGTGCAGGGGATAGCCTTCTGACTTGCTGTGCCATGGCGCTCGCAGTTGGCGCTGATATCTGGCAAAGCATGTATTTGGGCTCCGTTGCCGCCGCATGCCAGGTCGGGAGGGTTGGAAATACTCCGCTCTCTCTGAAGGACATAATGCGCGAACTGGCGGACTGATTATGCGCGCGCTATTGCTTTGCGCTGGACTAGGCACCCGGTTGAGACCATTGACCGATTTTCTGCCCAAATGCCTGGTGCCAATCAATGGCCGGCCTTTGCTGGATTTCTGGATTGATCGCTTGTTTTCGCAAGGCGTCGACGAAGTGCTGATCAACACGCATCATCACGCATCGTTGGTAGCGAATTATCTCGCGCGCAGTACTTGGCACGGCCGCGTAAAACTGGTTCATGAAGAGTGTTTGCTGGGCACTGGTGGTACGTTGTTAGAAAACCGGGCCTTCTTTGATGGCCAGCCTATTCTATTGGCACATGCAGATAACCTGACGCGTTTCGATTGCCGTGATTTTCTCTCGGCTCACCAAAGACGTCCTGCGGGTACAGCGTTAACCATGATGCTATTCCGGGCGGCTGTGCCGTCTTCATGTGGCATTGTCGAGATCGACAGCACCTGTGTGGTGCATGCCTTTCATGAAAAAGCACCCAATCCTCCTGGCAATCTGGCCAACGCCGCGGTCTACCTGATAGAGCCTGAAATCATCGACTACATGGCATCGCTTGGCAAAGAGGTCGTGGATTTCAGCACCGAAGTCATACCGCACTATATCGGCCGCATCTCGACATATATGAATGATATTTATCACCGAGATATCGGTACGATAGCCAGTTGGTCGGAAGCACAGCGCGATTTTTCAATGCCGCCGCTATCGGTTGAAAATCAGCAGGCATGGTCTAGCGTGATTAAAGGTTTGGGTGATGACTATTCGCGATTGGTTGCCTCGTTATCGGAAAATGCGGCCGGTTGAATTCGACCCAGATTTTAATAGGATTGTGTATGCATAAGACACCGACGACTGGCGATGAGTCCGCACTATCGGACTGGCATTCAAGTTCCTACGCGCTGGAGGGAAGCGATCTTATTCTTGCTTCTTTATTGAGAAATGTTAAGCGAGGCACATACATAGATATCGGAGCGAATCATCCGATCTACATTAGCAGCACTTATGCGTTTTATCAGAAGGGGTGGCGAGGGCTGGCCGTGGACGGAAATGCTTCTTTTTCCTCTGCCTGGGCGCAGGTGCGCCCGGACGATATTTTTGTTGAAGGTCTGGTCTCGGATGCTGAAAGGGATGTGGATTTTCTGATTTTTCCAGATCACACCATGAGTTCAATCGACCCGGAAACCAGTGGACGCTATGCGGCACGTTTTAACCGGAGCGAGGTACAGGTCGAGAGGAGGCGGACATCGACTTTACGCCAGTTGCGCGATATTTATCTACCAACGCATGAGATTCATTTGCTGGCTGTGGATGTCGAGGGAGAAGACTTGAAAGTCTTGGCTGGTGCCGATCTGGCAACAATGTGTCCAGGTGTCATTGCGGTGGAAACAAAAAACTGCTCACTCTACCAGCTTATGGAAAATAACATCGTGCGATATTTGACGAATATGGGTTATAGATTGATCGCCAAGACGCCACTGGATGCCTTTTTCGTTTGGCCGGAGAAGCCTTATTTGGATTGGATACCGGGAAGCCTGCTGACGGTGTCCCCGTAGAGAGAAGTCACAATCCGATGGCCGCGCGTTTTATGACGAGAGTGGTTTCAAGGCTGACGCGGCAAGACACTCCATTGTTAAGCGCACCACTATGCAATAGATTTTCATTAAAGAGAATGGCCTGTCCAGGCTGAAGTGCCGCTAGTTTTTTCTCATAACCATCCAGTGGCTCGTCCAGGGATGGCCGCGGATAACCATCTGCCAAGACTTTTTGCTTGATCTGCCAAGACTTCCGATGCGATCCCGGCACCACGCACAGGCCGTTCAGTCCTGGCTCGGTATAAATAGCTAGCCACATCTTGATGGTCACTTCATCATCGGCAAACAGCTTTTCATCTTTGCCGTGGATATCGTGGAACCATTTGTCTGCATGAATACCGCCTATATCCGTTGTGACCCCGGGGCGTACCAATCGCCAGGTCAGTTCGGGATGATCAGGAATGGCCGTGCCATCAAAAAAAAACACATTAGAGATTTTGCAACTTTCGCCGAATGCCTCTTTGATGCGGCGTGAGAAATCGAAGGTGCCCAGGTCCGAGACTGCCTGCTTGGATAATACCCGATTGTTTTTCGTCCATAAATCATCATGCGATACCAGATGCGATAGCCGATGGTATTGATCTATTCCGTTTTCTCGAAACTGATTTGCATATTCGGGATGCTTTTCTTCGATTCGCGAGATCCATTGAGCGCAAATGACACTGCGCAGAAAGTCCAGTTCGGCCGCATTGACCGAGAATGCAGTGCTGTAGCCCGGCTCGCCGAATATATCGGCCAAGATGCCAGAGTGGATGGATGGATGAGTAGTCATGGAAATTTTTTATTTCGGAAGCCTTGGATATGCTCATTTTTCGGCTGGCTGGAGAACTATAGGCCTGTAATAAGGCGAAGAGCTATGTCGCGGTTTCCTTTTATTACATTGGCATTTGCAGCAAGAAGTTGCTCGCGCGAGGTCACATATAAGTGCTTGACTAGGCGCTCGATTTTCATATCAAAAAGCGTTTGATGGTAATTAATCGGTACTTCACGCCCCAACGAGGATGAGCAGATATAGTTTGCAATCCGGTATGCTGCCAATCGCTGTTCATAGCTCAATTCTGAAAATTCACTAGATACTCTAGTTCGCGCATTAAATGATTTTTCTCCTTCGAAGAAGTTTAGAGCAAGCTGCCTACGCAATCGATTCGACGCTGGAACAGCATGAACGAGGGCTTGATCGAAGAAAATGATATCGCCAACTGCGATATCAATTTTAACTGTTGGAAGTGCTGGCAATGAATCATTCGTGGAGAGATCAATTTCTCCAGTCATCGCTGGTTCATAACCAGCTCCATTTTTGGGCCATCGAAGTCCTTGTGCAGATAGCCGTGTAAATGAATCGCCATAGTGATGGGTGCCAGGAATGCATACAAACTGACCACCATCCTGTTCCGTCGAGTCTTGTAGGTAAATGCAGACTTTTAGAAACTTGAAATCACCAAGCATATCGCGATGAAAATCCGAGCCACGTCGGAATATCGAGAAATCCGACCCCCAAAAAAGCGCATCCTCGCCAAGGATTTCCTCGACTAGAGGCAGAATTCTGGAGTTCTGTATAAAGGTAAGCAAAGGCTGGGATTGTTCGGCACCACTGATAACTGCACCGAATAGAGAGGCCGGGTTTTCAATGGGCATGTCGGCGCGTCTGGAATGCGTAGCGACGACATCGTCATAAGCTTTTATTAATTCAGGTAGTAGGCTTTTATCAAAAGCATTCCGGAAAACAATATATCCGAACGTTTCATAAAATCTTCTGGCTGAACTGATCATGATATGACTATAGGAAAGGCGGATATCAACATAAATGTCTACGATATATTATTAGACACACTGCAATGGCATTAATTGATGGCTCTCGACAATGGTGTGACTAGCTTGCGGAGCCAGCTATTTTGTTCTTCTATATAAATTTGTCCGCTTTCACCCATCCGCTTCATGCAATTAGGATGATCGAAGTTGTCGTCCGCAATAGCCATTGCCACCTCTGACAGCTCCTGATCGGTTCCGTCGAACGGCACGCTGAATTCCGAAAATGTCACGTCGCATAGGAGTTCAGGGCACATATACTGATTCATAAATCCAGTCGAATGATATTGCCGGCCATTCTGATGATGATTAGCGCCCGTCTTGGTAAGTGGCATGGCGACACTCATCTGTGCAAAGCGGCCACCCAAGAGCTGCAGAAACTGCATACCGTTTACGCTGCATATTGTACGACCGGCATAATTGACAAGCGACAACGCCTGATGCATATAGACTTCAATCGGAGTCGTGCCAATGATAGGCATTATCTTTGGGCGGAAATTTCCTCCCCGCATGTTGCAAAATACTTTGAATCCTCGTCGAGTCAGGCGAGCAGCAACTGTTTCCCAGAAAATATCAGGAAATTGAGGATGTTCCGAACTATTGGCTGGGAATAGTATGACGGACTCGCCCTTGGGCATTCCGATTTTTTGTGCGATCTGCTCTGCTTCGGCATCCCACTCTGCGGGCACATTAGGGCGCTCGAGTTTGGCTTCCCACGGCAGTCGAAGCAAGTGGCGAAAGATGTCAGTTAGAGTCATGCCTCCGCGCCCCGGGTATTTATACAAATACATCAAATTATCCATCCGGCAGTCACCTAGATCATAGGGATGCGCGCAGATCGGCACATCGATTTCGAAGCGCGTCGGGTCCAGAAAATTATTGGCGATCTGCATCATCAGATTGCGTTCCGCCGTATGGACTCTCAGGAAGCGGTTCGCATACATCTGTGCAACGGCTACATGATCGGGTGGAATGACCAATGTTATCTCATGGCCATGCTGCTCGACGAAGGCTTGCGCGAATGCGCAGACAATTGTCGTATCGCCGATCGACGTCGGGTTCAGGAGAATCCACGAACGACGGTCCGGGTCGCGCATTTGCAACAAGAGATTCTTATACTGTTCTTCTCTTAAAAAGTTCATGGTGCTTTCACTTTGAATTTATATCGGCTTAATTTCTTCAATCAACTGCCAAGGCGTGTCCAGGCGAATTTTTCCCCATCCGCTGCCATATCCCCAAGCTGCCTGAATGAAAGGGAGATCGGCATGCGCGGCCGCGGCGGCGTCTTCAGGGCGATCGCCTACGTAGATCGAGGATGATTTATCCAGACCGAGTTGATTGCGTAATCGGCTCAATAGACCGGCTTTCCCCGTGAACGGGGGATCGAACGAGTCCAGGGCATAGGCCCCCGAGAATAGACCGTCCCATTCCAGATGATTCACGATCAGGCGAGTCGGATATATGCGCTTATTGGTCGCGATGAACAGCGAGAAATTCATTTTCACCAATGATTCCAGCATGATGCTGACGCCGGGATAGGACAGCGTTTCCTTGTATCCGTGTCCGTCGTATTGATTCTTGAATGCCGCGATCAACACGGGGATCAGCGCCGCTTTTTCCACAGGGACAAGGGACGCGACGATTTCCGCCAAAGGCGGGCCGATGATGTCCTGGGTCAAGGGCCGAACGGGTTCTAGGCCTGCTTGCTCCAAGATCGACGCCAATGTGCCCAGGATCGCCGGAGCCGAGTCGATCAGCGTGCCGTCCAGATCGAAGACGATGTGTCGCAAGGGCATGCTCAGTCCTGGGCAGATAGATGGCGGACCGATTCTTTGATAGATTCAGTCAGCAGATAGCGAAGATCCAGTCCGAGTTCGGTGCGAGCTCTGGCAATCGATGGAATATAGCGGTTGCGAAAGATATTCCGGCTATCGGGCTTGCCCATGACCTGTATGGGTTTGGAGGGAGCCAGCGTGTCGCGGACCAGCACGGCGAGTTCCTGGATGGTAATGGCCGTATCCGAGCCTATGTTGTAGGCCTGGCCTGCCTGCCCACGGGAGAGCAGCGCAAGCAGCCAGCAGGCCAGGTCTCGTTGATCCATGTAGGACCGCACGGGGGTTCCATCCCCATTGACCGTAATTTCGGGCGCATGCATCGCGTCGCGGATGAAGTTGCCGATGGCGAAGTGGGCGTCCAGAGGCAGGTCTTGGCCTACGAAGGCGAAGCAGCGCGCAATGACCGTTTCGACGCCGTGGGCGTCCTGGTAAAGGACGCAGAGATGTTCCGCGCAGCGCTTGGCAACGCTATAGGCCTGCTGGGGATCGAGAGGATTCGGCATGCCGTTGTAATCCTCCGGCATGGTCCGCATATCCGGTGGCTGCGGGCCATAGACGCTGCCGGAGCTGGTCAGAAGAAAACGCGGTATGCGGTGGGCAACCGCATAGTCGAGCATGTTGCGGGTGCCGTCCATGATCTGGACATAGCGTTCCAGAGGCGTCAGCCTGGGCCCGAATGTGGAATCGGCGGCGCCGTGCAGGATATGCGTATAGCCCAAATAGGCCGGCAGGGTTGACGGCTGCAGAATATCGCCCTCGTGAAAGTGTAGCCATTCCTGTTTCGAAAACTCGGGATGTCGGCCGAGGAAAGCCGAGGGGTCGCGGCTGAGCACCGTAACGGCGGGAGGGCGGTTGCCTCGGCGCGCTTCCTCTATCCAATGCCTCAGCAGGGATTTTCCAAAAAAACCGGTTCCTCCGGTCAGCAATAGCGCGTTCATGCGCTTTGTGTCAGGTCTTTCCAAGAGATGGCCTCTACTTTGCCATTTATCTTTCTTATCATTTCGACGAGATATTTGTCGTGTTCTCTTTCCGAACTGAGAATCACGCAATCGACTTGGGCTTGTGCCGTGCCCAGGTGCGAGGGCGGATAAATCGGAACGCCGAGCATGGTCTGGCCTTGGCGCCGGATATTCGAATCAAGACAGTAGGCTACGGGTATACCCGCTTCACGCGCTTCATTGATCAGCATGGCCGAGATCAATGCGCTACCGAGTATCGCGATTCTTTTGCCGCCGAAGTCCCGGAACAGATTCTCGCTGCGCTTTCTTCGTCCTATCCATTGGAACAGGCTTTGCACGACACGTGGCTGATCCTTGTCCGGCACCTTGTAGGTGTCGAGAATAACAGGGGCCTTGCGCCCGGCCTGGGAGAGAAAAATGCTCAGCGGTAGAAGCGGTTGGATGGCGTTTGCCGGAGCGTCATGATCCTGCGTCGCCAGGATGAATTCTTTTTCCAGGCTCGATATTTTGCTTTTGGCCAGCGTGGGCTTCGGCGTGTTGATGACGACGTGCTGCGCCTTGTAGCGTAGGGAAAAATTCCTCAAGAAAGGCGTGGCAGTCTTGGTCTGCGGAATTTTCCGAGACAGCCTGTACAGTGTGGAATAGGTATTGAGCGGATCCAGCGAAATATTGGTCTGATGGGAGTCTTGCGGCCCATGCAGGCGATATTTCAGCAGCGGCTCATTCAGGAATCCAATAGAGCCGCGCGTATTGAGCAGGGATGGAATGAGAATGTCCAGGCCGCCATGCGATTTTGGCGCTTTGCCGCCCTGGATGCTTCCGTAGTAGATCGAGTCGATCAGCGACGCGGAAAGCTTCTTGCGGCAGAAGATCAAGGTGCTGGGCAAAGGCCACAGCAGTTCGGCAGGATACCTGACGATGTATTCGCCACGCTCATAAATCCTGTCCGGCCCCAGCGGGGTGAGATAAGGACTCATGACCGCGCCGTCTTTGTCGATCGTGCAGACGTTGGTCCATACCGCGGTCATGCCGGGATGCGCATCCATGAGCGCCATCTGCTTTTCCAGCATGGTCGGCATCATGACGTCGTCATCATGGGTGGCGATGACTCGCTCGCCCCGGGCAATCTTGATCGCCGAAGCGCCGTTGAATGGCGCTGTGTACCCCGGTGGGTTCCTGACGTAGCGTATGCGCTCGTCCGTGATGCCCAGGACGACATCGGGCGTGTCGTCGGTGCTGCCGTTGTCGAGAATGAGAAACTCGAAATTCCGGTAAGTCTGGCTGAGCACTCCCTCTATCGCTTCCTTCAAATAGTTGGAGCGGTTATAGGTGAGCAGGGCGATCGTTACTGGAATGGACATGGTTCATTCCCCGAAAACGGCCCAGGCGCAATAGGGCTGATGCGGGTGCCGTCTCAGGGAAATGTTGTTCAAGCCCAGAACCTCGTTAATCGCTATCGTTTCGCCGGGGAAGACGGGGGAATTGAGCTCGTCAAAGACCAGCAATGATCCTTTGGTCAGCCTTGGGATGATTTTTTCCAGCACATCCTTGGTGGGCTTGTACACATCCATGTCGAAGATCGCCATTGCCACGACCGCATGGGTATTGTTCTGCAGCCATGGATCTATGGTCTTCGACGCATCGCCCTTTATCAGTTCGAATTTTTTGATATGGGAAATGGGGGATAGCGACTCGTGGATGCTGAGTATTTCCTCGAGCGTTTCTTCGTAGTTCTTGGGAACGGCGTAGTCGCCGACCTTGGAGTTCGGGCCGTCCTTGGCGTCCACTTGCGAAAAGCCGTCGAACGTATCGAAACCGAAAATCTTGCGGCTGTGGTTATACGGCTCGTAGATGCCGCGCAGGTTGATCAGGCGGGCCAGCGTAGCGCCGTACTGCACGCCGAATTCGCAAATGACTCCCGGGACATTGACGATTTTTTGATAGAGATCGTTGTAGTAAAGAACTCGGCTGAGCACTTGCCGCGAGGTCACGTTCTGGCTATGCGAATTCCATTGCATGCCGTACTGGGGCAGCATGGCCATGTTCAATTCGAGCAGGCGGTCGATTTTTTCGACCTCGCTGGCGGTGCGCTGCGTGAATTCGCCAGAGATCTTGCTCAATGCGGTGCCGGTGTCTTTCATGGAGTTGCCTTTTTTGCCAGTCTATATGTGCGCGATAGCCCGGATGTCCGCCGCTTCCTGGCGAATGCGGCCAATTTCCGCTTGATCCAGGAAGGGGAACATGTCGTCGAGTTCCGGGGTGACGAACTTGCCGTTTTCATCTACCCGCGATTTGAGTTTGGGTGAGAATTCCTGGCGCGGGTCCACATGCAGGTCGATCACCAGCGGGCCGTCGGTTTGCAGCAGTTGATCCAGGCGAGGCAGGTCGGTTTGCGCCGCTATCGTTTCCGCGCGCAGCCCGTAGGCTTGCGCGACCGCGTTGTAATCGGGGAACTCCACGCCGGATGCCGGCGTCGCGCCGACAATGCGGCCGAAGAAATTCTCATGAGTCTGCCAGATGGACAGGTAGCCCTTGTTGTTGAGAATGACCAGGATGACGTTCAGGCCCGTGGTCTTCAGCGTCTGAAGTTCCTGGATATTCATCTGCAGGCTGCCGTCACCCGCGAAGCAGATGACGCGGCGGCCATGCCCTTCGGCTCGGGCTGCGGTCGCGGCCCCCAGGGCCGCAGGTAGATCGTGCCCCATCGAGGCGGCGCCCGAATTGCTGAAAAGGCGCTGGCCCTGCTTTAGGCGGCCTACCTGGAACGGCAGGATGCAGGCTGATGCGTTGCCGCAGACCACGATATCGTCGCCTCGCATGTTCTGGAATATACGGTCCACCATGACATAGGGGTTCAGCGGGGCATCGGCTTTTTGCCGGTGTTCTGCGGCGGCGCCGTAGGTGGCGCCTATTTTCCGGCACCAGGCAGCCCAGGGCTCGAAAGAGGGAACCCTGGCGCCGGACAATTCGTCTTCCAAGGCGTCCAGGAAGTTCGACAAATCGGCTTCCACGCCCAGGTCCGGCTTGACGGTGGGCTTGCTCAGCTCGGCCGGGTCCACGTCCACCTGGGCCAGCCAGGCGTTTTTGGCGAAAGCATCCCAGTTGTAGCTGACCTGGCGGATATTGAGCCTCGAACCCAGCACAAGGACGAGGTCGGCGGCTTGCACGCACATATTTCCTGCCCGCGTGCCTATCGTGCCGGGGCGGCCGGCAAACAGAGGGTGGTCCGAAGCGATCAAGTCGTGTGTCCACGCGGTGGCAAGCGGGACGCCCAGCCTTTCGATCAGTGCGAGCAGGCGCTGCTCCACGTTCGCCAGCCTCACGCCGGTGCCCCCGAGTATCACGGGCCGATGCGAGGTTTGCAGCCTGGCGACGATCTGCCTGCAGGCCTGGCGCAGCGCGTCGTCCGACTTGGGCTCGGGCCGGCGCGCTGTCGCCGCGGGGATGACGAGCGCGGCGGTCGACTGCTGCACGTCCAGCGGAATGTCCAGCCAGACGGGGCCCGGGCGACCGGACACCGCCTGCGTGTAGGCCTCGGGCAGCATGGTTTCCAGGTCCGTTTCCGACCGGACGACCCGGGCATATTTGCAGACATGGCTCGCCATGGCGATGGTGGGGCCTTCCTGGTCGCCGAGTTGGCGCAGGCCGGGCAGGTCATTAAAGTCCAGGCAGGTTTCCCGCTTGATCTGGCCCGACAGGACAATCATGGGAATCGAGTCAGTAAAAGCGCCATAGACGCCGTTCAGCGCATTGATGGGGCCCGGCCCGGTGGTCACCATGACGACCGCGGGCTTGCCCGTGATCCTGGCATAGCCTTCGGCCGCCATGGCGCAGGCCTGCTCGTGGTGCATGTAGGTGCAGCGCAGCCCTTCGTGCCCGCCCAGCGCCTGGTTCAGGAACATGGCCCCGCCGCCGGTGACCGCGAAAACCTGGGTTATGCCTTGATCGACCAGCCACTGGGCGATTTGCTCGGAAACGCGTTTCATGCAGGTTCAAAGCCCACGGTTCTGGATGAGGTTTTTGAGCGTCGAGTTTTCGCTGTACGGACCATCGATATGGTCGATGGTCAGGCGTTCGTTTGCCTTGATGGGCTGCAGCAGTTTCTCTCCATTCATGACTTCGCGGCAGGACAATTGCCCCTTGTGCAGCGGGATGGCCAGGTAAAAGTCTCTTTCGAAAGCCTCTTTGCTGAAGACGTAGCCGGGTTCCAGGTTCTTGCGGGCATAGGCGCCGCGCACCAGGGCATCCAGGTACTCGGTTTCCTTGCGGGTGATGATGCGCCGGCTCTTGCCGACGCCTCCGCACATTTCCCGGGCTTTGTGGAAGGCTTTGAACCAGGTGTCGCATTGTTCCGGCAGGGAGCAATAGCTGGAAACCGGAACGCCTTCATATTCGATGTCGATGTGGCGTTCCCAGGTGCGCGCGCCTTTGCCGTACGAGATCAGCATGGACGAGGACCAGTCGTGATACTCGTGCGTGGAGAGGCCGACGACGTGGTTGGGGTAGCGCTGACGCAAATAATCGATCTGATCGAGACAAAGCTCGTCATCCTCGCTGGGGTACAGGGATACGCAATGGTTGATTGCGAGCGGGATATTGCGTTTTTCGAAAAACTTAACGAGATCGTCGAGGTCCTTTTCCGAGGCGCCGCCGGTCGAGGCAATGGTGGGGCGGCGTGTGGATGCGATTTTCTCGATCAGCATCCAGTCGTTCATGTCAGAGCTGGCGATCTTGATGATTGGCATGTCGAAGTCGATGCACAAATCGACCGAGGCCTCGTCGAACGGCGTCGCCATGGGGATGCAGCCTATGGACCTGATCTTCTCCACCATGCGGGTAAAGTCTTCCTTGCTGAGCTTGGTGTCTTCGGTTTTCTTGATATAGCGCAGCGCCGTATCGCCCTTGAATTCAGGGTGAATGAATTCGTCGACGTCCCGGAACTGCAGCTTGATGGCAGCCTTGACGTTGTTGTAGCGAGCGACCGTGCCGTGGTCCATGATGATCTTCAGGCCGCGGTCGAGCTTGCCCCAATGATTGTTGGCAAGCTCGAGAACGAAAAGGTTCTCGAAGATTTCTCGATCTTTATTGGAAATTCCGCTCATTTTTATATCCTTTGACTGCCTGATTTCAGGCTGGTCTCATCGTTCAATTTGCATATCACCTGATAAACATCCGGTTTTTCCGACTCGGTGGAATACGGTATTTCGCCTATAGCCAGCGGTGTCATGCCTATGTTCCTGATCAGACGTATGAGAGATTCTTTCGAATAGAAATTCACGTGCTCGTGCCAATACCGCTTTCTTTCGAGAAAATTGCTTTCGTTGTCGCGCACAACGTGCTCCAGCGGCACCTCTATGTAGAGGATGGAATCCGTGCCCATCACCGGCTTGATGTCATTCAATATGTCGGACGGATAGGGCGTGTGTTCCAGCACGTGGCTGCAGATCACGAGCGAATACGTGTTGGCCTGGGCCTGGCTTTTGTTCACGCATCTGGCTCGGGCCGTGGTCGGGGCCGCGCCGCTGATGTCGTAGATATCGAAAACATCGGCCTGATCGTTGAAAGGGGTATTGCGGCCCGTATCGCCGCCCCAGTCCAGTATGGATAACGGCCGTTTGATATATGGCTTAAGGAATTCCTCGACTCTTGGCCTATAACTGATGGGAATACTTAATTGCCTGGCGCGCTCCAGATATCCTGGCTCGAAGCGCTCGCGCATTTCGTTGTACGACTCTTTGCGGTAATCATCGTATAGCGAGGCGAGTTCCGATTCCGAAAACCGGATGTCGAGAAATAAAAGGCCGCAATCCTGGCAGTGCAGCGAGTTGCAGAGCGGGTAGGCATATCCGGATTCAATGGTCCTCAAGCCCCAGGATTCGTCTATTTTCTGGGCCTGCCATCCGAATGCCCGGTAGGCGACGAATGGCATCAGGACCGCCGGCAGGCGCGCGAGTTCGTCGCCGCCGCAGCAAACACATTGCCGAGCGATCCTATCTCTGCCCATGCTCATGAAATCAAACTTCTCTTTCACAAAAAACACTTCCCGATCAGGTATCCGTTAGAAATTGACGCCAAAGAAAGTTTCCAAGCGATCGACGACGAAATCGAGCATTTCGCGGTCCAGGCCCGGGAACACGCCCAGCCAGAACGTCTGGTTCATGACGATATCCGTATTGGTCAGATCGCCGCTGACGCGGAAGGTCTTGCCTTCCATATAGGGTTGTCGCGTCAAATTTCCAGCAAAGAGCAGCCGTGTGCCGATTTTGTATTGATCCAGGTAGCTCAACAGGTCGACGCGCCTGGCGTTTGCCGTTTCCTTCAGGATGACTGGAAAGCCGAACCATGAAGGGGCGGAGTGCGGCGTGGCCTGGGGCAGGTGCAGGAATTCCTCGCAGCGCTTGAGGCGATCCTTCAAGTAGGCGAAGTTCGCGCGTCGGGCCTCGATGAACCCGTCGAGCCGGTCCATCTGCGCCAGCGCGCATGCGGCCTGCATGTCGGAAATCTTGAGGTTGTAGCCCAGGTGGCTGTAGGTGTATTTGTGGTCGTAGCCTTCCGGCATATCGCCCAGTTTCCAGCAAAAGCGCTTGCCGCAGGTATTGTCCTTCCCCGGGGCGCAGTAGCAGTCTCGGCCCCAGTCGCGGAACGACTCCGCGATCTGCTTGAGTTCGAGGCTGTTGGTGAGCACAGCGCCGCCTTCGCCCATGGTGATGTGATGCGCGGGGTAGAAGCTGAGCGTGGCCAGATCGCCGAAGGTTCCGACCTTTTGCTCTTTATAGGTGGCCCCCAGGGCGTCGCAGCAGTCTTCGACCAGCCACAGCCCGTATTTCCTGCACAGCGCCGTGACGACATCCAGATTGAAGGGGTTGCCAAGCGAGTGCGCCAGCATAATGGCCTTGGTTTTTGGCGTGATGGCCGCTTCGATCCTCGTGGCATCGATGTTGTGGGTGGCCAGGTCGACGTCCACCAGCACCGGCACAGCGCCGAATTGGAGTATGGGGTTGACGGTGGTGGGAAAACCCGCCGCTACCCCGATGACTTCGTCGCCTTTCTGGATGGCCCGCGCGCCGAGCTTGGGCGAGGTCAGGGTGGAAAAAGCCACGAGATTGGCCGATGAGCCAGAGTTGACGGTCAATGCGTATCTGACCCCGACGTACTCGGCCAGGCGCTGCTCGAACCGGGCGTTGAAGCGCCCCGTGGTCAACCAGCCGTCCAGGCTGGCTTCGACCATATTTTTCAATTCCGCGGCGCCCAGGACTTTGCCCGATACGGGCACGGACGTTTCGCCGGGCTTGAAGGGCTTGGGCGTGTAGACCAGATCGGCATACGCCTGCACCAATTCGGCAATCTGCGCCCGGATGGCATCGGGTGTGCGAGTCTGCAACGTGATGGGGTCTTCTTGGGTCATTATGCGTTCGTATAGCTGCTGATTTGCTGTAGACAAAGCTCGCGCGTATCGTGCCGCGACAGCCAGGCTTGGTGCCAGTGCACGACGTGGGTCAGCGCCTGATCCAGCGACCAGCGGGGTTGCCAGCGCAGTTTCGATTTTGCTTTGGCGCAGTCGAGCTTCAAGTAGCCGGCTTCATGGGGATGCGCGTCGTGGTCGGTATGCCAGGCAGCGGGCCCGTTCCATCTCTGCACCATTCGTTCGACGATCCATTGCACCGGCCGGACGTCGCTCTCGTCCGGTCCGAAGTTGAACGGTTCGGCCAGAGCCGCTCCGTGGGTGTGCAGGTCTTGCGCCAGGAGCAGATATCCGCTCAGGGGTTCGAGCACGTGCTGCCACGGGCGCGTTGCCAGCGGATTGCGGATCGCAACACTTTGCCCGGCTTCGAAAGCGCGCAAAATGTCGGGAATGAGCCGGTCCGCGGCCCAGTCTCCACCGCCGATCACATTGCCGGCTCTGGCAGTGGCCAACGCCACGCGGTGTCGCTTGCCATAATCTGCAGGGTTGAAAAAGGAGGACCGGTAGGCGCCGCTGACCAGTTCGGCACACCCTTTGCTGCTGCTGTAGGGGTCTGCGCCTCCCATGGGTTCGTTCTCCCGGTAGCCCCAGACCCATTCCCTGTTTTCGTAGCATTTGTCCGTCGTGACGTTGACGATGGCGCGCACCGAGGGTTGGTGGCGCGCAGCCTCCAGCACGTGGACAGTCCCCATGACATTGGTCGCGTATGTGTCTACAGGCTGTCCGTACGAGAGACGCACCAGGGGTTGCGCAGCCATGTGCAGCACAATCTCCGGCTCGGCTTCCGACATCGCGCTGGCCACGGTCTGATAGTCGCGAATGTCGCCGATGCGGCTGGTCATGCCGTGCGCGGCATCGATCGTCTCGAACAGCGACGGATGCGTCGGGGGAGGCAGGGCCAGTCCATGCACGTTGGCCCCCATGGCCTGCAGCCAGAGGGATAGCCACGAGCCCTTGAATCCGGTATGGCCGGTCAGAAGTACCCGCCGCCCCTTCCAGAAGTTCGGGTCGATCTGCCGCTTGCTCAATTCCATTTTTTCCAGGGAGCCTGGCCGCTGTTCCACAGGTTCTCCAACAAGGTCTTGTCGCGCAGGGTATCCATGGGCTGCCAAAAGCCGTTGTGCTCGAAGCACATGAGTTCGCCGGTGCCGGTCAACTGCTGCATGGGCTCCTGCTCCCAGATGGTGGCGTCGTCGCGAAGCAACGCCAGGACCCTGGGCGAAAGCACGAAAAATCCGCCATTGATCATGGCGCCGTCGCCCTGGGGTTTTTCCTTGAAACTCACGACGCGATTGTTGGCGATCTCCAGCGCGCCAAAACGCCCAGGGGGATGGACGCCCACCACCGTCGCGGATTTTCCGTGCCCTTTGTGAAAGTCAATGGTGGCCGAAATGTCCAGATCGGTAACGCCGTCGCCATAGGTAAAGCAGAATGCCTCGTCGTCCCGCACCAGATGGGAAACCCGCCGCAGGCGCCCGCCAGTCATCGAGTTTTCGCCGGTGTCGACGAGCGTCACTTTCCAGGGTTCGACGCGCTTCTGATGCACGATCATTTCGTTGTTGCGCATGTCGAACGTCACATCCGACATGTGCAGAAAGTAATTCGCGAAGTACTCTTTGATGATGTAGCTCTTGTACCCGCAGCAGATGATGAAATCGTTGATGCCGTGGTGCGAGTAGATCTTGAGGATATGCCACAAGATGGGCATTCCTCCGATTTCAACCATGGGTTTGGGCTTGAGCAAGGTCTCCTCGCTTAAGCGCGTGCCAAGACCGCCGGCCAGAATTATCGCTTTCATTTTATGGCTGAGAAGGGAGTTTCTTGGCCGGCCCATTCAGCGCAATCTGAACAATTCGTTCGTCCGACATGACGTTGCGCAGGGCTTGCACCAACGCCGGAATGAACCTGGGTATGGAGGTGAACTCGGGAAATCCCATTAGCGCACGGACATAGCGCTCGAGTTTTTCTTCCCCATGGCTTTTCACGTATCCCACCTGACCTAGCGCTCGGTCGGCGGTAGTTTGCGTCAAGGTGTCCAGATGGGCAGGATGGTCTGCAAGCAGTTCCTTGATCATGGTGAGAACGCCGCCGTACATATAGTCGTCCGGGTAGCTCCAGAACGTCTCGTTAAATACCCGGTGCGTGGCCACATGATGCGACGTGTAGATGGTGTCGGTGGTCAGCAGGGCCCTGCTGGTCATCCACATGATCGCATAGGCGTGTTTGCCGATCTGCTTCTTGTAGCCCTCCAGATCGATGATATCTTTGCGCATGATCCAGCGCGTGAAGATATGGCCATGCCAGAAAAGCGTGCACAGCGAGTCCGGGCCGGCAGGGAAGTTGTAGAGCGTGGGCTGCCCCGGGTTGTCCTGGGGAACCGACAGCGCCAGGTGGTCTCCCATCAGCCGGTTGTTGGCATCGATCTGCCGAAGTGGCGACAGAATGAAGCCGACGTTGGGGTTCGCCGCCACCGCGGCGCGAATGACACTTACCGCCTGCGGCAGTATCCAGTCGTCGTCGGTGAGGGTAATGATCCATTCGCCTGCAGCCGCTTCGATGATGAAGAGGAAGTTCGGGTCGCCATAAATGTTTTCCTTTTGGCGAAAAGCCCGAATCCGCGGATCGTTGAATTCCTGGATGACTTCCTGGGTGTTGTCCGGCGATGCGTTATCGCTGACGATGATCTCCATGTCATCGCAGTCGATGGCCAAGGCGCTGTGCAGGCAGCGGCGCAGGTCGTTTGCGCGATTGTAGGTGGGTATGACAATGGAGACGAAAGGGCGCCTGGAACCCGAACGTGGTTCCTTTCCGGCGTCAGCGGGCAAATCCACTTTTCTGACTTCCGGCGCGGCAGGCGCCGCGGGCCAAGCTTGGTCTGCCTCGGATGCCGCCTGCGCGCTGGGCAACTTGGCCTCGGCGATCGGCGGGCGCCTGTATAGCCAGCCATCGTCGCACAAATACCGCCTGGCTAGATCCCGGTCTATCTGCTGCAGAACCTGGTAGGCCAGATCCTGCGCGTTATACGCCGAATGCAGCAAATACGCTAGTTTCCAGCGCTGATTGTCGTCCATGGCGCGTAGGCGATTCTCGTCCGGCACGAACACGGCATCGGCTGCCACCCATTGCGAATGGACAGGAGGTTTGAGCAGATCCAGGTCTTCCGGAAAATAGCTGAAGGTGTGCGGCTGGATCGGCGCGAGCAGCCTCAAGCCGTAGGCAGCCAGCAGCCTGCTCAGGTTCGCCAGGTCGGTTTGCCTCTCAAAAATGTCAACGAAGGCAGTTTGCGCTTGGACGATCAGTGTATGGGGCAACAGTCGCTGGGCGCTTTGCAAAATGGCCGCATTGTCGTTGGCGCCGTTCAGGATCAGCCAGTCTATTTTCTCCAGCCCTGTGAGTTCGTCCAGACGCACCGTGGGAATGGTATGGGTGCCAACGATTTCCGTGGCCTGTTGCAAGGCCGGCAATTGCCGCGAAGCGGGCAGGGGGGCGAGCGTGCCGCTGTAGGTGCTGTCCCGACAGAGATAAAGCGTGGCAGGCGCGCCGTCCCCCAGCGCTACATGATGGTGGTGATGCTGTATCAATCTGCCCCACATCTCCTGCTCGCGCCCTTGCAAGGTGTTCGCTGGATCGATGGCAATGGTAATAAGGCTGCCCAGATTGCTCAAATTGCGCGACGCGTTCGTGCCGATGAAGGAGCCGCCATGATCCAGGGCGATGATCTTGCCGCGGAACTGGAATTGAAAATCGCCGCTGTCTTCGGTGACCGCCTGCGCGGCCGCATCGGGTTCGACCACTTGCATGGGAGCGTCGCTGTCTTCGAACCAGGGCTTGCCATCGGATGTAAAGACCAGGGACGCGCGCGGTTTTCCCTCACAATAGCGTTGCCAGATGGCGCGCAAGGCCGTGGCCAGGTGCCGGGCATAGCGCGGACCGTCGCAGACAGGCGAGTCGAGCAGGGTTTTGCGCAGACTGGTGCGCAGGGCGGACAGATTGTCCAGGTCGGACGCCAACGCCAATGCGCAGGACTGATACTGATCCCAATCTTGCGCCACAAGCTCGGGAATTCCGGCATGAGCCAGATGGGTTGCCGAATGGCGGCCAGCGAAGGTGGGGCCGGGTAGCGTAACCACGGGTACGCCCATGAGCAGGGCTTCACAGGTGGTCAGGCCGCCGGAATAGGGCCAGGGATCCAGCGCCACATCGACCTCGTTGTAGCAGCGCAGTAGCTCGAAGTGCGTGGCCTGACCTTCCAGCCGCAGGCGGTCGGCGGCGATGCCGTGATCTTGCATGAAATCCTGCACGCGCCGTCGCAACGCCGCGCTATCGTAGGCGCCGCCTTTGAGGAATAGGTGCGAGTTGGGGAGGGCCCGCATGATGCTGGCCCATTTTTCCAGCACCACTTCGTTGATTTTGGTGGGGTTGTTGAAGCATCCCAGGGTGATGTAGCCGTTTCTCCTGGCTGGAAGCAGACCCACGTCCGGCAGGTTCGGGGGGGGCAAGTAGCATATGTAGTCGTCGGGCATGCGGATCAGCTTTTCCGTGAAGAAAGCATCGCTGCCCAGAGGTGATTCGACCCGGTCGGTAATGAGGTAGTCGATGGCCGGCAAGCCGGTGGTATTGATTAGACCGCCGACCCATTTGACCAGTAACGGTGCGGGTTCCAGCGCCATAGCGCTCATTCGTGTGCTGGTGTTGTAGCCGGCCAGATCCACCAGGATGTCAATGCCGTCGTCGCGGATGCGCTGGGCGAACTGTTCGTTCGAAAGCTGCAGAATGGTCGCATGGCGGTCAGCCACGGCGATCAGGCGCTGCGCGACATGGTCGTAGGTTGGATTGTTGGCGTACAGGTAAATATCGAAGCCGAACCGGCGCAGGTGTTCCAGCGGCGCAGTGATCATGAGGCTGACGGGCCCAGCGCTAAAGCCGTCGGCATACAGGCCCAGGCGGATTTTGCGTCCCGGGTTCGGGGTGGCCGGACGCGGGCGCGAGGACGCTTGGTTTGGCGCGAATAGGGCACCCCATTCCCTGCAGGCCTGCAGTATTTCTTCGGCGCTGTGCTCGGGCATGTAATGCATCAGGGTCAGGCGGTTGGATACAGCGTCGATGTATGCGGCCTGGTTCTTGGCCGTTTCGGCCAGGGCAATGGATTTGAGGTAAGAAGCCTCGGCTCGCTTGAACTCGCCCGTGTCGCGGTAGGTCTGCCCTAGTAGATTCCAGTAATACGCGTTGGCGGGATCGAGCGGGATGAGCTGTTCATGCAGCAGGTCAGTCGCTTCGTCATAGCGGCGAGCCAGGATCAGCCCATAGGCTTTTAGATACAGTGCATGTATGTTGCGAGGCTGCTGCGCCAATGCGCGGTCTATCAGGTCCAACGCCTGTTCGTTGTTCTTGTTGACCTGCAGATGCAATGAGGCCACCTGGCACAGCATGTCGAAGTCGTCGGGCTTGATCTCGAGGGCGCGCTCGTAGTGTTTGCGGGCTTGCTCGTACTGCTCGGCCATGGATTCGAGTTTCCCCAGGATGACCCTGACGTCGTAGTCATTGGGCAGCAGCTGGGCGAGCTTTTGGGCGGCGGCGAGCGCCAACTCCGCGTCCGTGTCTATGGTCAGCTGGGCCAGCTCCAGCCATACGCGCGGGTTATCGGGAAAACGCCGGGTTTGATCCAGCGCTTCTTGCACTGTCAAACCGGCCGGGGCAGTTTTCCTGCCATCGGACCCGATGAGGCTGTGGGCGGGGTTATGGGCCATGTAAGTTGCACGCAAAAAGAAGTCGATGATGCAGTCTACCTAGTGCTTCATGACGGAAATTGCCGGTTAAACGGGAGAAAGCCCGCGCTTTTCGCAAGCCGACGGTCTATAAGTAAAAAAACACCCCGCGCGTCGAAACGGGCGGGGTGTTCGGAGCTTGCCTTGCGCGGGCGTTGCCGCGCGCATCAAGCCGCGCGATTAACGCAGCAGCGACAGCACGCTTTGCGAGCTGGAGTTGGCCTGGGCCAGTACCGAGGTGCCGGCTTGCTGCAGGATCTGGGCCTGGGTCATGGCCGAAACTTCCACGGCGTAGTTGGCATCCTGGATGCGCGAACGGGCGTTGGACAGGTTGGTGTCCGTGTTGTTCAGATTGGTGATGGTGGAGTCAAGGCGGTTCTGGACAGCGCCCAACTGGCCACGCAGCGAGTCGACCGACTTGATGGCCGCATCGATGGTGGCCAGGTAGGTGTTGCTGGAGCCGGTAACGGAGATCGTACCGCTGGTGTTGCCGATGGTCTTGAATTCCGTGACGTTGATGGTGACCGACGAAGTCGCCAGCGTGGCGGTCGAGGTCGTCGAAGATGCCACGCCCATGGCGCTGGCATTCATCTTCTTCAGGTTTATGGAGATGTTTTGTCCGTCATTGGCACCCACCTGCAGGCTCATGGTACCGCTCGTCGCCAGGATGGTCACACCGTTGAACTGCGTCTGAGCCGAGACGCGGTTGATTTCGGACATGTTCTGGTTGATTTCGTTCTGGATGGAACTCAGGTCCGCGGAGGTGTTGGTGCCGTTGGCGGCTTGAACCGTCAGTTCGCGCACGCGCTGCAGGTTGTCGTTGATTTCATTCAAGGCACCCTGAGCGGTCTGCACGACGGAGATGCCGTCGTTGGCATTGCGCGAGGCCTGGTCCAGGCCGTTGACCTGAGCCGTCATGCGGTTGGCGATGCCCGAACCGGCTGCGTCGTCGGCGGCGCTGTTGATGCGCAGGCCCGAGGACAGACGCGTGATGGCAGTGTTCAGAGACGACTGGGACTTCATCAGGTTGTTTTGGGCAACCAGCGACAAATAGTTGGTATTGATGATCATCGACATGATGGGTAACTCCCAAGAGAGAAAAACTTCTTTCAAACTGGGTAGCTGCGCCACCCAACTTAACAGCAGAAGATCCGCCGTTGTCCTGGGTTACGACTGTGTATGTCCAAACTTAAGCGGGAAATTTATTGCTGACATCTTTAAGAAATGCAAAGTCATGCAACCCGCGCCAACAGGTTTTCCGGGGGCAGATCTTGCCAGGCGTTCTCGCGTAGGTGGTTGCGGATGCGGGCAATGGCCTGACTGCGCAACTGGCAGACGCGGGCTTCCGTTACGTTTAATACGACCCCAATTTCCTTCAGGTTGAGGCCTTGTTCGTAACAAAGCGACATCAGCAGCTTTTCGCGCTCGGGCAGGGCGCCAATGGCGTCAATGAGGACCTTGCGCAGGTCGCCTGCCAGCAGGGTGTCCAACGGAGACGCCTCCTCGCTGACCGAGACATCGTGCCAGCCATCCTCGCCGTCCCGGCTGAAGTCCTCGTAGTGGAGGATCTGCACTCCATGGGCATCCTTGAGCATATCCCGGTACTCAGATAGCGGCACGCCTAGTTCAGCGGCGACTTCCGACTCGCTGGGCGCGCGCATCAGTGCTTGTTCCCGCTTCTGGATGGCGCTTTCTATTTTGCGGCTTTTGCTGCGCACGCTGCGCGGCAGCCAGTCCTGGGCACGCAGCTCATCGAGCATGGCGCCGCGGATCCGCGCCGTGGCATAGGTTTCGAACTGTGCTTCCGGGCTTTCCTGGTAGCGCCGTATGGCGTCCAACAGGCCGATCATGCCGGCCTGCATGAGGTCGTCCAGTTGCACACTCGCAGGCAGCCGTGCAAGCAACTGCAGGGCAAGCTTGCGCACTAATGGTGCGTATTCAAGTAGATTTTCGTCAGCGGGAGGCATAGGGTCGAACAATGGTCCCACGATGGGCCATGGCCGATATTTTGAGCCGGCGGGTGAGGTTCATTTCCTTAAGCACTCTTTGTTTTGAGGGCTTGCTTTGGCCTTTATCCGGCAGAGGCCCGCACCGTGTGGTCCGCAGCGGTGTTGTATGGCGGATAAGGAAATGTAAATGCAAAGCTTAAACATTGTAAAGTATTGCTGATGTAATAAACCCCTATGGACGCTCGTGTTAAATTGCGTTTAACTTACTATGGAATGATACATTTTCATCCAAATAAGTTACTCTTTTGATACAAATCGCCAAGCGCGGGGCGAGCTGTACAGATTTTTTCCCGCAGCATTTTCGCAGTAGAGGAGTCAAACATGAAAACGACAGCAGATGCTTCCTTGCTCACGGATATTCGTGAGGTCAATCTGTCTTACCTGCTTTTGGCTCAACGCATGCTGCGCGACGATTACGCGGCTTCCACTTTTCGTCTGGGCTTCAGCAAAGAGGTTGCCGACCTGTTGCTGCGCCTGACGCCAGCCCAGCTCATCAAACTGGCCAGTTCCAGTTCGCTCCTGTGCCGGTTCCGTTTCGACGACTACAACTTGCTGTCGGCTTTGACTCAGGATGTGTTGGGCGGCGCGCTGCAGCAGGCCCATGCGACGATCCTGCTGGCCAAACAGCCGGTCGAAGAAATCGCCTGATTCTTCTTTGGGCGGTGACTTCGTATGGCAAGCAAAAGCGTATCGCAGGAAGCCGACGAGATTCTGTTGGCCAGCGCCATGATTACTCTTGGCGCGCGTCTGCAGGTTCTCGAGGCCGAGACATCTCTCAGTCATGACCGCCTTGCGCGCCTGTACCGCGAAATTCGAGGCTGCTCGCCACCCAAGGGAATGCTGCCTTTTTCGGTCGACTGGTTCATGACCTGGCTGCCGAACATTCACTCGTCGCTGTTCTATAACGTGTATGCGTTCTTGAATCAGCGTACCGAGCGCAAAGGCATCCGCGCCACTATCGATGCATACCGACTGTATCTGGAGCATGCTGCCGTCGAGAACGGTGAGGCCAGCGAGCCGGTGCTCAGTTTTACGCGGGCCTGGATGCTGGTGCGCTTCTTCGACAGCGACATGTTGCAGCTTTCCGCTTGCCGGCAATGTGGCGGACACTTCATCGCGCACGCGCATGATCCGCAATCTGATTTTGTCTGTGCCATCTGCCGTCCGCCGCCGCGCGCGGGCAAGACTCGCGCCGCCAAGGCGCGCGGCGTCCAGGGCCGGCCCGGGCTGGAACCGACGCGTTCCTGAGCAAGCGCGTGGGTGCATGAATGTAAAGGCGGCAAATGAACCCGAAAAAACCCTGTAACTTGCCTTTTTATGAGAGGCCCCGCAGTGGACTATTCGAAATGGGCATTGAGTGCCGTAGATCTCCTGGAAGATCTATCTCTGTCGTAGTTAAGAGGCTCAAGTCGTGCTGATCGCTATTGGTTATATCGTTGTTCTTCTGTCTGTCGTAGGCAGCTTTGCCTTCGGCGGGGGGCACCTGGGCGCTCTCTATCAGCCTCTCGAATTCGTGATGATCGGCGGCTCGGGAGTCGGTGCGTTCATTGCAGGCAACAGCAAGAAATCGATGGCCTCCGTGCGCAAAGCCATACCCATGGCGCTCAAGGGGGTGTCCTACAGCAAGGAGGTCTACATGGACCTGATGTCCTTGATGTACGTGGTGCTGAACAAAGCGCGCCGCGAAGGCCTCATGTCCATCGAATCGCATATCGAGGATGCGGCGTCCAGTCCCATCTTCGCCGAATATCCGAAGATCGTGGGCGACGCAAATCTGATGGAATTCATTACTGATTACTTGCGCATCATGATTAGCGGCAACATGAGCGCATTCGAAATCGAAACGCTCATGGACGAGGAAATAGAGACCTTTCGCCATGAGCGCGAGGTTCCGGTGCATGCTCTGCAGAGTGTGGCCGATGGCATGCCTGCCTTCGGCATCGTGGCAGCGGTGACGGGTGTGATCAAGGCGCTCGCAGCCGTCGACCAGCCGCCAGCAGTGCTGGGCGAATTGATCGCGCACGCCATGGTAGGTACTTTCTTGGGTATTTTGCTGGCCTACGGTTTCATAGGACCTTTCGCCTCGCGTGTCGAACGTTGCGTCTCGGAGACCGTCAAGGTGTTCGAGTGCGTCAAGGTGACCTTGCTGGCCAGCATGAACGGCTATCCACCGCAGTTGGCGGTGGAGTTTGGCCGCAAGGTGCTGTTTGCCGCGGTGCGTCCTTCCTTCTCCGAGTTGGAAGAGCACGTGCGCCAGGCCAAGACCGCGGGCGGCAAGGCCTGACGGAGTGGCGCAATGAGTTCTGCCAATACTCACCGGGTCGTCATCCGTCGTAAAAAGAGCGGCGGTGGCGGTCATCATGGCGGCAGCTGGAAGATCGCTTATGCCGACTTCGTGACTGCCATGATGGCGTTTTTCCTGGTGATGTGGCTTATCAGCATTGTTCCCAAGGAAGAACTCAAGGGCATTGCCGAATATTTCCGCATGCCCTTGCGCGTGGCCTTGACGGGCGGCCCCAACCAATCGGCCGAGACCAGCGCCATCCCCGGTGGCGGCAAAGATCCGACCAAGAGTGACGGCGACGTTCGCAAAAGCGATGGCACGCGCATCGAGGTGCCGCCCAACCCAAGCACCGAATCCGATCGCCGCGATCGGCGCCGGCTGGAGAATTTGCGCAGGCATTTGGTTCAGGCCATGGAGTCGAACCCCGTACTGAACAAGTTCCGCCCGCAGTTGTTGGTGGATGTGACGACTGAAGGTTTGCGTATCCAGATCGTGGACAGCAAAAACCGACCCATGTTTGCCTTGGGCAGCGCTGAAGTCGAACCCTATATGCGCGACATTCTGCGTCAGCTCGCCCCTTTGCTCAATGAAGTGCCCAACAAGATCAGCATCTCTGGCCATACCGACTCGACACCTTATGCTGGAGACCAGGCGGGCTACAGCAATTGGGAGCTTTCCTCGGACCGGGCCAATGCTTCGCGCCAGGAGTTGGTGGCGGCGGGCATGGACCCGAACAAGATAATCCGCGTGCAGGGCTTGGCCTCAAGCATGAGCTTGGTCAAGGACGACCCTGCCGCGGCGATCAACCGGCGCATCAGTCTAGTATTGCTCAATTCCGAAGCGCTGCGGCGCATCGAAGAGGAAAACGCTACGGCAGCCGATGTGGCCAAGGGTATGATTGGTAGCGGCAGCGTAAAGATGCTCGAGCAGGCGCTGCCGCCCAAGGCGCCAAGCAGTGCGGCGGTTCCGCCCGCACCCACTCCGGTCATACCTTCCAAACATTAGGAAAGTCATGGTTCCAAATATCCTCGTCGTAGACGATTCATTGACGATGCGCCTTATCGTGCAGGCAGCGATGGTGGGCGCCGGCTGGAAAGTCGTGCTCGCCAGCAACGGCAAGGAGGCCTTGGAAAAGTCCCAGAACGGTTCTTTCGACCTCGTGCTCAGCGACTGGAATATGCCGGTGATGGGTGGCTTGGGATTCATCCAGGGTTTGCGTACTCAGCCTAAATACAAGGAGACGCCGGTCCTGGTGTTGACGACCGAGGAAGACGACGTCAGCAAGGCCGCCGCGCGTGAACTGAATGTGAGCGGGTGGGTGAACAAGCCTGTCGATCCCGAAGGATTGGTCGAATTCGTGGCCGAGCTGCTTGGCATCGCTCCGCCAAACTGAGCCGCTTGCACAACACCGTCTCAATATTCATAAATAAAAGGCGATCCGTATGTCTGGTCTGGACCTCAGTCAGTTTTACGAGACCTTCTTCGATGAAGCCGATGAATTGCTGGCTCAGATGGAGCAGCTATTGCTGCAGCTCGATGTCCAGGCGCCGGACATCGAGCAGCTCAATGCCATTTTCCGCGCGGCGCACTCGATCAAGGGGGGGGCGGCGACGTTCGGCACGTTTCAAAAGCTGGCCGAAACCACGCATTTGCTGGAAAACCTGCTGGATGCCATTCGTCGCCAAGACATGGTGCTGCGTGCCGACATGGTGGATATTTTTCTGGAAACCAAGGACGTGTTAAAGAGCCAGCTCGATGCCTACCGCGCCTCGCAGGAGCCTGAGGAGGCTGTATACGAACGTATCTGCGCCGTGCTGCGGCAGTTGGCCCAGGAGGACGGCGCGCCCGCTGGCGGCGCAGGGCCTGCGGCCGCGCCTGTCGCTGTGGCCGCGCCTGTTGTTGCGCAGCAGCCCATGTACATGCCCGCGGCATCGGCCAGCGGCACGAGCGAGAAGCCGACTTGCGTGCGCATCCGCGACGTGGGCGGCAAGGATGCGCAAGCGCTGCTCGATGAGATGGGCAACCTGGGCCAGGTGCTGCATAGCCAGAGCAAGGGTGGTGGTCTGGCGGTATGGGTGCAGACCACGTGTTCGGTGGCCGATATTGAAGCGGTGTGCTGCTTTATCGTCAATGCCGATCAGTTGCGCGTGACCCACGAAGCGGTGCCGGCGTCGGCCGGGCCGGATGTGGTGTCGCAATTTGAGGCGGCCGCTTCGAGCTTTACGCCTCAGGACGGGCCGGCGCCCACGTCTGCGACGGCGCTGGCCAGCCCGGCCCGTGCCGCGGCGCCCACGCCGCCCAAGGCGGCTGCCCCGGCTGCCGCGCCGCATGCGGACAAGGAGTCGACCTCCATTCGCGTCGGCGTGGAGAAGGTCGACCAGATCATCAATCTGGTGGGCGAACTGGTCATCACCCAGGCCATGCTGACGCAGACGGCCTCGACGCTGGACCCGGTGGTGCACGATCGCCTGCTCAACGGTCTGGAGCAGCTCGAGCGCAACGCGCGCGATTTGCAGGAATCGGTCATGTCCATCCGCATGATGCCGATGGATTACGTATTCAGCCGTTTCCCGCGCGTGGTGCGCGATCTGGCCGGCAAGATGGGCAAGCAGATCGAGCTGGAGACGCACGGGCGCGCCACGGAGCTGGACAAGAGCCTGATCGAGCGCATCATCGATCCGCTCACGCATTTGGTGCGCAATAGCCTGGATCACGGCATCGAGACGCCCGACAAGCGTATTGCCGCCGACAAGGATCCGGTGGGCAAGCTGACCTTGTCGGCCCAGCACCATGGCGGCAACATTGTCATTCAGGTGACCGACGATGGCGCGGGCTTGAACCGCGAGCGCATTCTGAAGAAGGCCCTGGAGCAGGGCATTGCGGTCAGCGAGAGCATGCCCGACGAAGAGGTCTGGCAGTTGATTTTCGCGCCGGGTTTTTCCACGGCCGAGAAGATCACCGATGTGTCCGGGCGCGGTGTGGGCATGGACGTGGTGCGCCGCAATATCCAGGACATGGGCGGCCATGTCCAGCTCTCCAGCCGCGCGGGGCAGGGCACGACCACGCGCATCGTGCTGCCGCTGACGCTGGCCATTTTGGATGGGATGTCGGTGCGGGTGGGCACCGAGACGTTCATTCTGCCGCTCAATCACGTGACCGAATCGATGCAGCCCACGCAGGACCAGATCTATACCGTGGCGGGCGATGAGCGCGTGCTGCATGTGCGCGGAGAGTACCTGCCTTTGGTGGAGATGCATCGCGCATTTTCTGTCGGCCATGCGCAGCAAGATCCCACGCAGGCCATCGCGGTGATCATGCAGGCCGAGGACAAGCGCTTTGCCTTGCTGGTGGACCATTTGGTGGGGCAGCACCAGGTTGTGGTCAAGAACCTGGAGGCCAACTATCGCAAGGTGCCCGGCATTTCCGCGGCCACCATCATGGGCGACGGCAGCGTGGCGCTGATCGTCGATGTGTTTGCGTTGGCTCGGGCCAATCGTGAAAAATGGTCGTCCGCGGCCGAAACCGTTTTGAACTGACAGGAGTTCAGCAATATGGCAGCCTCTCCCCGAATCGATACCACGCGCGCCGAAGACACGGGACACGAATTCCTGGTTTTCGCCCTGGGCGAGGAAGAATACGGCATTGACATCCTGAAGGTGCAGGAAATCCGCGGCTACGATGCCGACGTGGTGACCCGCATCGCCAATGTGCCGCCTTTCATCAAGGGTGTGACCAATCTGCGCGGCATCATCGTGCCCATCGTCGACCTGCGCATCAAATTCAACCTGGGCAAGGTGGAATACACCGAGCAGACGGTGGTGATCATTCTCAATTTGAGCACCCGGGTGGTAGGCATAGTCGTTGACGGCGTATCGGACGTACTCATGCTCAATGCCGCACAGATTCGTCCCGCACCGGAGTTCGGCCAGACCTTGTCGACCGAATACCTGACTGGCCTGGGCACGATCGACGACCGCATGCTGATCCTGGTCGACATCGAGAAACTGATGACCAGCGACGAAATGGCGCTGGTGGAAAAAGTGGCGGCCTGATTCCGCAGCGGGGGTTCGATGGCATCTTCCCAGGCGGTGGGTTCTTCTCCGGAACGTCAATTCGATTTCCGGGACAACGATTTCGCGCGCGTGCGAAAGATGATCTATGCGCGCGCAGGGATATCGCTGGGTGAACACAAGCGTGAAATGGTCTACAGCCGCCTGGCCAGGCGGCTGCGCGCGCTCAGTGTGCAGGATTTTTCCAGCTACCTGGATACGCTCGAAGGCGAAAACGGCTCCCCGGAATGGGAGCATTTCACCAACGCGCTGACCACTAACTTGACTTCGTTTTTCCGGGAAGCCCATCATTTCCCCATTCTGGCCGATCTTGTACGCAAGAAGCAGGGGTCGGTATCGGTATGGTGCTGCGCAGCCTCGACGGGCGAAGAGCCGTATTCGATCGCAATCACCATGGCCGAGGCCTTGGGCGGCAAGACCTCGGGGTGCGAAGTGCTGGCGACCGATATCGACACCAATTGCCTGAACCGCGCCCGGGCTGGAACGTATCCGTTCGAGCGCGTATCCAAGTTGCCGGAGGCGCAGCTCAAGAAATACTTCCTGCGCGGCAAGGGCGGCAATGATGGGCAGGTAAAAGTCAGGCCCGCGCTGCAGGACATGGTCAGCTTCGAGACGTTGAATCTGCTGGCCGACAAGTGGTCGATACAGGGTAGTTTCGACGCGATATTCTGCCGCAACGTGATGATCTATTTCGACAAGCCTACTCAGGCCAAGATACTGCAGCGCTTTGCGCCGTTGCTCAAGCCGGGCGGATTGCTGTTTGCCGGCCACTCGGAGAATTTCACCTACATCAGCAAGAATTTCCGTCTGCGCGGGCAGACAGTGTACGAGTGCGTGTCTCAGCCATAAGGGCGCACGGGCAGACAAAACATGAAAAAAATCAAAGTTCTGTGCGTGGACGATTCTGCGCTGGTACGCGGCCTGATGACGGAAATCATCAACAGCCATCCGGACATGGAAGTCGTGGCGACGGCTCCTGATCCTCTGGTCGCGCGCGATCTGATCAAGCAGCATGATCCCGACGTCCTGACTCTGGACGTGGAAATGCCGCGTATGGACGGCCTGGATTTTCTCGAACGCCTCATGCGCCTGCGACCCATGCCGGTGATCATGGTTTCGTCGCTGACCGAGCGCGGCGGCGAGACCACGCTGCGCGCGCTGGAGCTGGGGGCGATTGATTTCGTTACCAAGCCCAAGCTGGGTATCCGTGACGGCCTGATGGAATACAGCGAGACGATCGCGGAGAAGATTCGTGCGGCCTCTCGCAGCAAGCTGCGCCCGCCTGCCCCCGCCAATGCCGCGCCGCCCGTGGTGCGCTCCCGAGGCCCGCTGGCCAGCTCGGAAAAACTGGTCATCATCGGGGCGTCCACCGGGGGTACCGAGGCGATCAAGGACGTACTGACGCCGATGCCGCCGGACAGTCCTGCCATTCTCATCACGCAGCATATGCCGGCCGGTTTCACCAAGTCTTTCGCCCAACGTCTGGACAGCATGTGCTCGGTGACGGTGCGCGAGGGCGTGCACGGAGAACGTGTCCTGCCTGGGCATGTCTACTTGGCTCCAGGCGGCGAAACGCACATGCGGCTGGGCCGCAGCGGCGCCAACTACGTGATCGAACTGATTGCGTCCGAGCCGGTCAACCGGCACCGGCCTTCGGTTGACGTACTATTTCACTCCGCTGCGGAGGCAGCAGGCCGCAATGCTATCGGAGTCATCCTCACGGGCATGGGCAAGGACGGCGCCGCCGGATTGCTGGCCATGCACAAGGCGGGGGCCTATACCATTGCCCAGGACGAGGCCAGCTGCGTTGTATTCGGCATGCCGCGCGAGGCGATTGCCATGGGCGGGGCGTCCGAGGTGTTGCCTTTGTCGCGGATCAGCGATCGGCTCCTGGAACGCCTCGAAGACCGGGGACACCGGGTTTGATATCTACGAGGCTCCTGCTTGTGGATGGAGCCTCGACTTATTATTTTTTGGAGCCATGATGGTAGACAAGAGTTTGAAGATTCTGGTGGTGGATGACTTTCCCACCATGCGCCGTATCGTCCGCAACCTGCTCAAGGAGCTGGGTTTCGAGAATGTGGACGAGGCAGAGGATGGTGCGCAGGGTCTGGAAAAACTGCGTACCGGCGGTTTCCAGTTTGTGGTCTCCGATTGGAACATGCCCAATCTCGATGGGCTGGAGATGCTCAAGCAGATACGGGTCGATCCGAATTTGAAGGACCTGCCGGTGCTGATGGTGACGGCCGAGGCCAAGAAGGAAAACATTGTCGCGGCGGCTCAAGCAGGCGCCAACGGCTATGTGGTTAAGCCTTTTACTTCCGCTACGCTGGAAGAAAAGCTGAACAAGATTTTTGAAAAAATGGCCGGTTGAGGTAGCTATGAGCGCCGAAAGCATGCCCGAAGCTGGAAATACGCCTGCCCAAGCAGAGTCCGTCGGTTCAGCCGGGGCTCTTGACCTGATACACCGCATCGCTTCGCTCACGCGCATGCTGCGCGAAAATATGCGCGAACTGGGTCTGGACCAGGCAATTAAGAACGCCGCCGAGGCAATTCCGGATGCGCGCGATCGCCTTCGCTATGTCGCCCAGATGACAGAGAAGGCCGCCAACCGTGTACTCAATGCCACGGACGCCGCCGGCCCCATCCAGGATGGCCTGACACGTACCGCGCGCAGCCTGGACGAACGCTGGGATGCCTGGTTTGCGCAGCCCATCGAAATGGACGCGGCCCGGCAGCTCGTGAAAGACACCCGTAGTTTCCTGGTCGACGTGCCGGTGCAGGCGCAGGCCACGCAGTCGCATCTGATGGAAATCGTCATGGCGCAGGATTTTCAGGATCTGACGGGTCAGGTGATCATGCGAATGATGGACGTGGTGGGCGCGATTGAACGCGAACTGCTGCAAGTACTGCTGGATAACGCCGATATTTCCAGCGAACGCCGCGAAGAAGTCAATTCGTTGCTCAACGGCCCGCAAGTCAACACCGAGGGCAAGACCGACGTGGTTACCAGCCAGGATCAGGTCGACGACCTGCTGGCGAGCCTGGGTTTTTAAGGTTTTGGGCATCCATTTCGGGCAGCGTGCAGGCAATGCCCCTGCGCTGAGCCTTGGACCTGTCGGTTTCGAGGGGGGGGCTTTTGCTCTGGGGGGAGGGGGCGGCGGTAGTAAATAACCCCGCTTTCCCCCCCCTTCTTGCATGATCGTAGGCGCGCTTGCCAGCCTAGAATTTCGTCGGATGGCCTACTTTCTTGACTGGCCGCGAATTTCAGCGCGAGCATGGCCGACGACAGCGACCTTGAAAAAACAGAAGCCCCCTCGGGAAAACGTCTTCAAAAGGCGCGAGAGGAAGGCCAGATCGTGCGTTCCCGGGAATTGGGGACGTTTCTTTTGCTGGTGACAGGGCTTGCAGGACTCTGGATGAGCGGAGGCGTTCTGTATCGCGACCTGACGGGCATTCTGCGGCACAGCCTGGGTTTTAATCCGCTTGTGGCGCGAGATCCTGCCGTCATGATTGCAGGAGCTCAGAGCTACATCTATCAGACCGTGCTGGTGATGCTGCCGATTTTCGGCGCCTTGGTCTTTGCGGCCATTCTGGGTTCCGTCGCGCTGGGTGGTTTGGTGTTCACAAGCAAGCCGCTGGAGTTCAATCTCACCCATTTCGATATTGTAGGCGGCTTTGGCCGCATGTTCTCCCTGCAGACCGTCATGGAACTGGTCAAGGCTTTGGGCAAAGCCTTCCTGATAGGCGGCGTGGGGGCTTGGGTGCTTTGGCTGCACATGAGCCAGATCCTCGTCCTTACCAACGCCTCGCCAGCGTCCGCCATCGCCAGGAGCATGTCACTCGTGGCCTTGTGCACCGCACTGGTGGTGGCATCCTTGATACTGATCGTGGCCTTGGACGTTCCCTGGCAATTGTGGAGCTACTTCAAGAAGCTGCGCATGACCAAGGAAGAGGTCAAGCAGGAGAACAAGGACACAGAAGGCAATCCGCAAATCAAGTCCCGTATACGTCAGCAGCAGCGGACCGCGGCGCGCCGGCGCATGATGTCGGCGGTGCCCAATGCGGATGTCGTGGTGACCAATCCTACCCACTATGCCGTGGCACTGAGCTACACCGACGGGCAGGAGGGTGCGCCCAAGGTCGTAGCCAAAGGCACCGGTCAGATCGCCGAGCGCATCCGCGAACTGGCGGCCGAGCACCGCATTCCCATCCTGGAGGCGCCGCCCTTGGCGCGCGCCCTCTACCAGCACGTCGATTTGGGGCGGGAGATTCCGATCGCTTTATACTCCGCCGTCGCGGAGGTTCTGGCCTGGGTCTTCCAGCTGCGCAGCTGGCGCGTCGGAATGGGACTCGAACCCCGGCCGCCGGCCTCGTTGGCGGTGCCCGACGAACTCGATCCGCAGAACATTGCGCAGGCCCGATCGGCCGCGCCTGAAGGAGTCTAGTAAGAATGAGCGCATTGCTCGCCGCATTGCGAGCCAACGGTGCCGCGAACGCGCGGTTCCTGGCTGGTCCTGCGCTGATCCTGATGGTGTTGGGCATGATGGTGCTGCCTCTGCCCACGTTCCTGCTGGATCTGCTTTTCACTTTCAATATCTCCCTGGCGGTGATGATCCTGCTGGTGGCGATGTTCACGCGCAAACCGCTGGATTTCGCCGCATTCCCTACGGTGCTGCTGTTTGCCACGCTGCTGCGCTTGTCGCTGAACGTGGCCTCGACCCGGGTGGTATTGCTGCACGGTCATGGCGGCCCGGACGCGGCGGGCAAGGTCATCGGGGCTTTCGGACACTTCCTGGTGGGCGGCAATTTCGCAGTCGGCATCGTCGTCTTTGTCATTCTCACCATTATCAACTTCATCGTCATCACCAAAGGTGCGGGACGTATCGCTGAAGTCGGCGCACGCTTCACCCTGGACGCCATGCCCGGCAAGCAGATGGCCATCGACGCCGATCTGAACGCCGGCATGATCGGCGAGGAAGAGGCCCGCCGTCGGCGCGTGGAAATCGCCCAGGAGGCTGATTTCTTCGGCTCTATGGACGGTGCGAGCAAATTCGTGCGCGGCGATGCGATCGCAGGCGTGCTCATCATGGTGATCAACATCCTAGGCGGCCTGATCGTGGGCGTAGCCCAACACGGCATGCCCATTGCCGAAGCGGGCAAGACTTATACGCTCCTGACGATCGGCGATGGCCTGGTGGCGCAGATCCCGGCGCTGGTAATCTCGACCGCGGCCGGCGTAGTGGTGTCGCGGGTATCGACCAACGAGGATGTCGGCGAGCAGTTGCTTGGACAGCTGTTCTCCAATCCCAGTGTGTTGTTCCTGACTGCCGGCATTATCGGGATCATGGGCTTGATTCCCAATATGCCGCACATTGCCTTCCTGACGCTGGCTTTGGTGCTCGGCGGCATAGGCTGGGGCGTGTACAAACGCGATCTGGCCAAGGCTGCCGCCACGAGCCAGGCGCCGCAGGAAGCCGAGGCCAAGGCTCAGGCTGCGGCGGCGGAGGCCAGCTGGGACGATGTATCCATGGTTGATCAGCTCGGCCTGGAAGTGGGCTATCGCATGATTCCGCTGGTCGATCATGCTCAGAATGGCGAACTGCTGCATCGCATCCGCAGTCTGCGCAAAAAATTCGCGCAGGACGTGGGCTTCCTGCCTCCGGTCGTGCATATTCGCGACAACCTGGAACTCAAGCCCAACGACTACCGCATCTTGCTGTCCGGGGTGGAAGTCGGCCGCGGCATGTCGATTCCCAACCAATGGCTGGCCATCGATCCGGGGGGCGTGAGCCAGCAGATCAAGGGCACTCCCACTACCGATCCGGCCTTTGGCCTGCCGGCGCTGTGGATTGATGTGGCCTTGCGCGACCAGGCGCAGGTGGCCGGTTACACCGTTGTCGATGCCAGTACGGTGGTGGCCACCCATCTGAATCATCTGATGCATCGCCATGGCGCCAACTTGCTCGGTCGCCAGGAGGTGCAGCAATTGATCGAGCGGCTGGGCCGCGAATCTCCCAAACTGGTGGAGGATTTTGTCCCCAAGACCATCTCCCTCACCACGTTCCAGAAAGTGCTCCAGGGGCTCTTGTCCGAAGAGGTGCCGATACGCGATATGCGTACCATCATCGATACCATCAACGAACATGCGCCTCGCTTGACGGCTTTGGCCGCCAATACAGGCGGGCAGCCCGACGTGGGCGAATTGATCGCCTTGTCGCGCCGCGCGCTGGGCCGCGCCATTACGCAGCAGTGGTTCCCGGGAGATGGCGACTTGCGCGTGATCGGTTTGGACGTGAAGCTCGAGCGTGTGCTGATGCAGGCAATGACCACCAGCGGCGGGCTCGAACCCGGTCTGGCCGAGACGCTGCTGCGTGAAACCGAAGCCTGCGTGGCGCGTCAGGAGGCGCAGGGCAATGCGCCGGTGCTGCTGGTGCCGCCACCGCTGCGCGCGTCATTGTCGCGCTTCCTGCGGCATCACTTGCCGCAGTTGGGCGTCTTGTCCAATGCGGAAATTCCCGATGAGCGTGTGGTCCGTGTCACGGCCCTGATCGGAGGTTCGGGCGAATGAAATTGAGCCGATTTGTAGGCGCGACCACGCGAGACGCGCTACGCCAGGTCCGCGAAGCGCTTGGAGAGGACGCACTCATCGTCTCCAATCGCCTAGTCGATGGCAACGTGGAAATCGTGGCGACGCTGGATACGCCGAGCAGTCTGCACGCCCAAGAGATGGCTCGCCGGCCATCTTCCGGTGCGTCTTCTGTCCAGGCGCCTGACGCGGCGGCGCCCGATTACCGGCAGCCCCAGTTGCCGCAACCTCCTGCTTTTGCGCCGCCTGCTCCGCGCCTCATGATGCGACCGGCCATGGCGGCCGCCTATGCGGCCGCCGCGGCTGCGGCAAGACAACAGCGGCCTGCGATGCTGCAGGAATCGGACGACGAGCAGATACAAGCCGAAAAGTCTGTGCAGCCTGATGCAGGCCAGGGTGCGGCGCAGGAAAGCTCGGAACCAACGGTTGCGCGCAAGAATGCCAAAGAGTTGCCAGCCACAGCGCCGGATTCCACTGCAAAAACTAAGGCGAAAAAAGCATTGCAGCAGAAACCCGCTAGTGCTGCGGACCTGCCGCACATGCGTCAACTGGAACCTACGCCGCGGCTGGGGGTGCCAAAACCTGTACCGAAGAAATCCAGGTCGCGGTCTGCCGCAAAGAAAGATACCGCCACGCCGGCCTCGGATATGGCTCGGATGCCCGACGCGCCGATGCCCGGCGCCGTGCACCCACAGCCTGCGCCTTTGGACGCAAGCTATCAGGCAGGCATGCAGGTGCAGGCGGCGATCAATGCTTTGCGCGGCTCGTTCGAGTCGCGCATGGACGGGCTGCTGTGGGGCGGCTCGAATGGTCCGGGCGCCGAACCCGTCAACGCCATGCTGTTCCGCGTATTGCTCGAAGCCGGATTCAGTATGCCCATTGTGCGAGCCTTGATCGAACGCATGCCTGCCGGCTGCGATCGTCAGGCGTCATTGACCTGGGCGCGCAACGAGTTGGTTACGCATTTACCTGTGCTGCGCAGTGAAGACGAGTTTCTGCGCGACGGCGGTGTTTACGCTCTGGTCGGCCCCACGGGCGTGGGCAAGACCACTACGCTGGCCAAGCTGGCTGCGCGCTGCGTGGCGCGGGCGGGACGCGAACAGGTGGCGATGCTGACCACGGACATGTTCCGTATCGGTGCGGTCGAGCAACTGCAGATTTACGGCCGCCTACTGGGCGTGCCCGCGCATTCGGTGAGCGACGCCGACGAACTCAAACAGGCCCTGGGCCAGCTGGGCAACCGCAAATTCATCCTGATCGACACGACAGGTATCAGCCAGCGGCATCGTAACGTGGCGCTGCAGGCGGCGCTCCTGACTTCGGCTGACCGGCCGGTGCGCCGCTTGCTGGTGCTCAATGCCGCCAGCCAGGGCGACACGCTGGACGAGGTTGCTCATTCCTATCGCAACGGCGCTGGCGACGATGTGGCAGGCTGCATCATCACCAAACTCGACGAGGCCACGCGCATTGGTTCGTCCCTGGACACGGCGATACGTCATCGGCTGCCCATCCATTACGTCTCCATCGGCCAGAAGGTGCCCGAGGACATGGAGCTTGCAGACGCGCGACTGCTGGTCGATCGCGCCCTGGCAACGCCCAGCCAGTCCTCGGCCTTGTACGCGCCCAGCGAAGCAGACATGGCATCGCTGTTGCGCGCGACCGGCAAGACGCGCAACAGCGATGCTGTACGTCGCAGGCAGATGCTGGCCAACGCATTGTTGCCGCAGCAGGCCGGCGCCGAAGTCGAACTGGAAAAAGCGATGGAGTGGCTGGACTCCGACGCCGCTTGTGCCCAGGCGCGCGCCAATTGGCGGCAGGCCGCGTCGGGCGATGTCTTGCCGGCCCCTGAGGCTATTGCCAAGGCCGGCATGGAACTGGTGCGCGGAGTCTACTCGCGCAGCTGCGAGCGCTATGTGCTGGCCGTGCATGGCAAGGCTTCGCTGAAAGGAACCGACTTGCCCAGCGGCACGCTGCACACCACGCTGCTGATGAGTGATCGCGGTGTGGCGCTGGCGGCGCCGGTACCGCAGCTAATGCTGCCGCATGGCGCGCACGCCGCCTATGCGCAGCAAAACGCGATATCGGACAATGCCGCCGATGCGCTGGCAGCGCGCGTCAGGATCCTGGACGCCGAGATGAGTGGTGTGCCGCAGGTGCACCTGATTGATGCGATTACGGCCGGCCTGTGCCATATGCTTTCGGAACAAGGCGTGTCGTGGGTGGCCCGCGGCATGGCGACATCGAGCGTGATGCAGGATTACACCTCGACTACTTTGTCGGCGGTAGCCAAGAGTCTGGGCTACGTCCCTTCCGGACGGGTGAGCGCGCGCCAGTTCGAATCCGGGGAGGGCGTTTTCGATCTTTGGGCCGGTGGCACCGAGATCGAACTGCCGGTGCGGGGGCAGGATACGCAGCTGCTGCGCATGGTAAGCGCCAAACTGATCGACGCTGGCAGCGGAAAGGTCGCACATTATCTGTACGGCCTGACCAATGTAAAGGCATCGCAGGCCGACGCGGGCACCATTGCGCGTTGGCTGCTGTTGGCGGAGCAGGCCAAGCCGGCATTTCGCAGTATGGTGCAGGCGTGGCCAATCCTGTCCATCCCGTCCGGAGCGCAGTCTCTATCGCGCCAGGCGCTGTATGCCTGTCAGCTGGGCACGGCCTGTTGGCAATTGCTCAACGCTCCCGAGGCCGCCAGCGTACGCCATCTGCTGCATGCCTTGAACGGCGGCCGCAAGGCCTTCGCGACGCTGCTTCCCGCGGCGCTCCTAAAGTGCTACGCCATGCTGGAAATGGCGGAATAGGGCGCCCACAGCCTCCCGATGTAATCGGGAATGCGCAAGCGTGCCCCTTTCAGCGGGCGACGATGCTTCGTATGCCGTATCCCGCCTGGCCGCTGCGGCCTTGTGCGGTGTAGGTCTGGGAGCGGTTGACCTTCAGCGTGATGTTGTGCAGGGCATCGAGCGACTGTTCGGTATGCTGAAGGCTGCTTCGCACGAGTATGCCGTTGTGCTCGTTTTTGTCGCGGGCGACTTTGGTCAGGCGCAGCAACCGAACCCACAACTCTGCCAGCTCGGAAAATTGGGCAACTGCCTGCTCGGTGCCGGCATAGCCGTCCGGTAGGCCCATCTGAGCTTGTATTTCGTCTCGTTGTCGGTTCAGCTCAACTAGATCAAGGGCCAAGGCCTCCTTGGTCTGGGCGGCCTTTATCAGGGCTTCGTTGGCCTTGCGGTCGAGCAAGGCCAACGTTTCGTCTGCAAGAGCGGCGATGAACGCTTCTATGAGTTCAGCTTCGCGTTCAAGACATTGTTGCAGCGATGTGATCATGGCGGGTCATGCAAAAGATGGGTATGCCGCCAGTCTAGGCTAGGCGAGCTACTTCAGCAATTCCTGGATGCTGGCGATCAGGCCGTCGGTGATGCGGCTGGGGTCGACTGTATATTGACCGGACGCAATGGCATCGCGAATGGTCTGCACGCGCTGCGTATTTATGTCGTTATGGTTGTTTTGCAGGGCCAGCAGTTGCTGCGAAGCCGGACTCAGGTCGACTTGGGAACTGCTACCGGCGGGTGTGGCCGACTCCGTGCCATTACCGCCGGAGGTGCGGGCGGCATCAGTGCGGGTAACAACCCCGGCGGGCGTAGCGGCAGTTGTGTTCGTGATCTTCAAGGCGTTCTCCGGGGCTGCGCGGTGAGTGCTGCGCTGGCAGCAATTTTCAACCGCCATCCGTTCATGCCTATTGTAACGGCGGCTAGCTGGACAACTTTAGCGTGATGGACCGGCAGTTATATAGCGCTGCAAGTCGAATAATTTTATTACAGGTAAATATCTGACCGGACTAATTTCATAGCGGCACGTTCACCTCTCCCGAACGTCCCACGGTTCCGCTTATGACCTGCCCGTTGGCAATGCGTACCTGGATGCGCTCGCCCGGGCCGGCGCTGCTCATGGCCTTGCCTTCACTGCTGACCCGGAACCCCCTGCCATCGACGACAAGCTGAACAGACTGTCCACGCTGTATATACATAGCGCTGCGCAAATTATCGGTGCGCAGCATCTGCCCGGTCATCATGGCCGAAGCCAATTTCATCCCGATGGCCTGGCTCGGGTCGAGAACGACATCGGGGGGCAGGGCGACCAGATCGGCCTGGTGGGCAACCAGATCGCTCGCCTGCAGGATCTGGCCCATGCCCAGCTGATGCGCCGCCACGTAGTAGTGTCCCGCAATGCTTACCGTGGCCTGGACGTAGGTGGTCCAGGCCTGCGGCGCGGCACAGCGTACGCCTACCGACATCCTGGCGCGGACGTGTATGGGTTCAGGCACGAAGGGGAAGAGTTCGGCGCACGCGGTCAAATTCTGGACCTGTGGGGGATCCATGGCGATGGTCAGTACGCCCGGGATAGATGCCAGCTGGGTACGCAGGTACTTTTCAGCGGCGGCGCTCAAGGCCGCCGGGTCCTGCTGCACATGGACCGCCTGGGCTTGGCCGCGGCATGGCAGGGCGATCGATACGAGCAGGCAGGCGCCAAGTATCAGGGCTGGCCACCCCGACACGGGGGGCGGGTCAAACCAGGTTGGCCGGGATCGCGCGCGAGTGCAAGTCATGGTGGAAATTGTAAAAGCGCATGCCGTTGCACAAGAACGGAATTGAATGACAAATAACGGTCTATTTGATTGATTATTAAGGATGGCCGAAACCTATGATCTTCTCATCGTCAACGGCCGAGGTGCAACGGCATGATCGACCGACTATCCCAAGACTTCGGTTTTTTGCAGCAGGCCATCGCATTGCGCGAGCAGCGCCAGGAGGTGCTTTCCTCCAATATCGCCAATGCCGATACGCCCGACTACAAGGCCCGGGACTTCGACTTCAAGACGGCCATGGAAAATGCCATGGATCAGCGCATGAGGCTGGCCGACACCAGCCTGACGCTGACTTCGCCGCGGCATATCCCCGGCAAGGCGTCCATGCCATCTGACATCGATATGATGTATCGATTGCCTTATCAGCCCAGTATCGACGGAAACACGGTCGATATGGACATGGAGCGCGTCCAGTTCGCTGACAATACCATGCACTACGAGAGCAGCCTGCAATTGCTGTCTCTCGACATGAAAACCATGCTGCAAGCGATCCAGCCCAGCTGATCCCGGAGCCCTGATCCATGTCACTTCTTAGTATTTTCGACATCGCGGGTTCGGCGATGACTGCGCAGTCTCAGCGCATGAACGTGGCGGCCAGCAACCTGGCCAACGCCGACAGCGCCGCCGGCCCCGACGGCAAGCCGTATCGCGCCCGGCAGGTCGTATTCCAGGTCGATCCGCCCGCAGGGCAGCCTCTTGGGCAGGAGATCGGTGGCGTCAAGGTGGCAGGTGTCGTGGAGGATCCATCCCCGATGAAACTCGTCTACGACCCGAATAATCCCCTGGCCAATGCCCAGGGCTATGTCACCATGCCCAACGTCAACCCGGTGGCCGAGACAGTCAATATGCTGTCCGCCTCGCGCTCGTATCAGGCCGACGTCGAGGTGCTCAACACGGCCAAGACCCTGATGACCAAGACACTGACCATCGGCCAGTGACGATTTCACCCAGTTAATCGAGGATCGCGTTCATGACGACCACTTCAGCGGCGACCAGCGCCGGCAGCGTCACATCGGCGCTGAATGCGGCGGACAATGTCTCCAGTGCCCAAAGCATCCAAAACCAGTTTCTGACGCTGCTGACCACGCAGCTGCAGAACCAGGATCCCACCAGCCCGATGGACAATATGCAGCTGACCTCGCAGCTGGCACAGATTTCCACAGTCGAGGGCATCAGTAACCTGAACACGACGCTGAAGTCAATCAGCTCGCAGATGGGGCTGTCACAGTCGATCAGCGCGACCTCCTTCATCGGCAAGAGTGTGCTGGTGCAGGGAAATTCGATCCTGCTGGGCACGGACTCGACCACCGGCACTGCGGTGACCACGCCTTTCGGCATCAACCTGTCAGGCGCGGCCGCGGACGTGAAAGTCAATATCACCAATTCCAGCGGTGCTTTGGTCAAAACCGTGGACCTGGGTTCGATGAACGCGGGCATCTACAGCTATGACTGGAGTGGCCAGACCAGCGGTGGCGCCGCGGCCCCTAACGGTTCGTATTCCTTTAACGTCACAGCCACCGACGCCAGCGGCAACGCGGTCACGGCCGATCCGCTGACCTACGGCCAAGTCGGCAGCGTGGCCTATGGTTCCAACGGCCCGGTGCTGAACCTGGGTACGGCCGGCACGACTAGCCTATCGGGCGTGTACAAGGTCTTCTCAACTATCAACGACAGCATTTCGGTTTAATACCTGGCGCGGCTGCGGCCTGAGCCGCGCCGTCACTTTGCGAATATCTTCACAGCGAGACACACATGGGCTTCGGACAAGGACTTAGCGGCCTGAATGCCGCGTCGCAAAACCTGGACGTGATCGGCAATGACATCGCCAACTCCCAGACGGTAGGCTACAAGGGCGCTTCGATTGCCTTTTCCGACGTTTATGCCTCCTCGCAGGTTGGCTTGGGGGTGGGGGTTGCCAACGTTATCCAGGACTATTCCTCGGGCAACATCAACACCACCGGTGGACTCTACGATGTCGCCATCAGCGGCGTCGGCCAAGGCTTCTTCGTCGTGCAAAATTCCAGCGGAAATACGTACTACACCCGCAACGGTCAATTGAACGTCGACAGCAATTTCAACCTGGTCAATGCCAGCAATGGCATGAAGGTCATGGGCTATCCGGCGAACAGCACATTTACCGCCGCCTCCGTGGGCGCAAACCTGCAGCCGATTAAGATTCCACAAGGCAATATGCTGCCCACGGCGAGCGCGTCGGTGAGCGTGCAGACCAACCTGAATGCCAATGCAACGCCATTTGGCACCAACGGCGTCGGCTCGGTTATGTTGACCGAAACCGCTCCTACACCTACTACGAGCACGGCCTATTACTACAAGGTCAGCGGAACCACCACCACGCTCTATACGGATGCCGCTGCCACCACGGCGGCAGCGGCGGGAATCTCGTTTACGGACTCTGCGGGCGGCACTTATACGACGGCTGCCGGGGGCGTGCTTTCCTCCTCGATTCCCAACAGTGTGGCGTCTGCGGTGCCCAGCACTTTCAGCCCGAACGATTCAACGACCTATACCAACGCGATTCCGACCACGGTGTACGATTCCCTGGGTAATTCGCACCAGATGATTCAGTATTACGTGAAATCGGCCGCGTCGGGCGGCAACAGCATCTACAACGTCTATTACTACCTGGACGGCAACGCGATGACCGTAGGCGGGGTCGCGGGTGGTGCCCAGGCTCTGACATTCAACTCGTCGGGCACGCTCATTAGCCCCACGTCGTCAGTTGGCGTCAGTTATACCTTTCCCGCCGGAACCACTTCGCCTGCGCAGCCGCTGGCAATCGCTGTCAATTATGGTGGTGGAAACGTTACGCAGTACGGCAGCAGCTTCAGCCCTCACATCACAGCGGACGGCAACGCCAGCGGGGATTACACGGGCGTCACGATCGCCTCCAATGGCAACCTGGTGGCCAGCTATTCCAACGGCTTGACCCAGGTGGTAGGCGGAATTGCGTTGGCGCGCTTTAACAATCCTGAAGGATTGTCGCCTGGAAGCGGTAACGTCTGGTCTGAAACTCAGGCTTCCGGTCAAGCCACGACGGGCGCCCCCGGCACCGTCGGCCTGGCATCGCTCAAGAGCCAAGCCCTGGAGGAATCCAACGTCAACCTGAGCACCGCGCTGGTCAATCTGATTATCGCGCAGCGCACCTACCAGGCCAACGCCCAGACGATCAAGGCGCAGGATACCGTGGTGCAGCAACTCATTAATATGGGCTGACGGCGGATATGGACCGGGTTGATTCTGCGAAGCCTTAAGTACGGAAAGCGATGGACCACATCATCTATACGGCTATGAGCGGCGCCAATCGGATCACCGAGCAGGAGGCGTCGATCACCAACAATCTGGCCAACGCGAACACGCCGGGTTTTCGCGAACAGTTGTCCGTATACCGGTCGGTGCCGGTCTATGACAATGTGTCGCTGCCCACGCGAGTCACGACGGTGGCGACCACGCCGACCAGCAATTTTCAATTGGGCGCCATCCACGAGACGGGCCGCGCGCTGGATGTGGCGATGAACGGAAAAGGCTGGCTGGCCGTGCAGTCGTCGCAGGGGGAGGCCTATACCCGGAACGGCGACTTGCAGGTAGGCTCCAATGGCCTGCTGCAGACGTCGCAGGGTCAGCCGGTGCTGTCCGACCAGGGCGCGCCTATCAATGTGCCAGACCAGGCCTCCCTGACCATTACTTCGGACGGCACCATCACCGCGCTGGGGGCGGGGGACACGCCCGACAGTCTGATCACGTTAGGCCGCCTGAAGCTGGTCAATCCGCCGGAAAAGCAGTTGACGCGCGGCGACGATGGCCTGTTCCGCATGCCGCCGCAGGCCAACGGCCAGGCCGCCGCGGCGTTGCCGTCCGATCCGGCGCTGCGCGTGGTTTCGGGCGCTTTGGAAGGTAGCAATGCCAATCCGACCGCCGCCATGGTCGGAATGATCGAGAATTCACGCCGTTTCGAAATGCAGATGCAGGTCATCAGCGACGCGATGACGGATGCGGACAAGGCCAACGGTATTCTCTCGATCGCCTGATTTTCAATCGTAATATGCGTCGTTCACGACGGCGCCAGGAGCAGCACCATGATGCGTTCACTGTGGATAGCCAAAACCGGTCTGGAGGGGCAGCAAACTGCCCTGGATACGATCGCCAACAACCTGGCGAACGTCCAGACCACCGGCTACAAGGAAGAGCGGCCAGTCTTCCAGGATCTGATCTACCAGACGTTGCGCCAGCCGGGCGCCCAGGTGGGAGCGTCGAACCAATTGCCTACCGGCCTGCAGTTGGGTACCGGCGCTCAGGTCGCAGCGACGGAAAAAATTTTCACCGAAGGCAATCTGAACAATACCGGCAGCGACCTGAACATCGCCATCAATGGCAAGGGATTCCTGCAGGTGACCATGCCCGACGGAACCACGGCCTACACGCGCGACGGCACGCTGGAGCCGGACCAGAATGGCCAGCTAACCACCGCATCAGGCTATCCGCTGAATCCGCCCATAACCATTCCCGCCAACGCCCTGACGATGACCATCGGCAACGACGGCACCGTGTCGGTCACCCAGCCCGGTTCGACCACCAGCGCGCAGGTGGGGCAGATTCAACTGGCCACCTTCATCAATCCGGCCGGCTTGCAAAGCATGGGTCAGAATCTTTATCTGGCCACCGATGCATCAGGCGCGGCCAATGTGCTGCAGCCGGGTATCGACGGCGCCGGCACGATCTCCCAGCAGTACCTGGAAACTTCCAATGTCAATGTGGCCGAAGAATTGGTGAACATGATCACCACGCAGCGCGCTTACGATATGAATAGCAAGGCTGTTACGGCGTCCGACCAGATGCTGCAGCGTCTTGCGCAGATGTAAACAGATGGGTGGTTCGACGTTGGGTGGTCCGATCGTGTCGATGGCGCGCTTTCTGGCGGCGCTTGTTTTGTTGTTGCTGGCCGGGTGCGGCGCCATTCCTCCCGAACCTGTCGTGACGGGGCCGACCTCGGCCTTGCCGCCTTCCCGGCCCATGGCGTCCACGGACACGGATGGTGCGATCTACCAGCCCACGGTCTACGGCAGCTACCCTCTGTTCGAGGATTCCAGGCCGCGCAATGTGGGCGATGTGGTGACGGTGGTGTTGCGAGAGAACACGGCGGCGACCAAGAACGTGGTTACCGATGCCAACCGCACCGGTTCGGTTACGCAGGGAGCGGTCGGCACGCCCGGCTTTCTGAACGGTCTGGCCAATCTTACGACCGGCGTGGCCACCGGGACGGGTTCCAATTCCGGAACGAACGCCTTCCAAGGCAAGGGCGACAGCAGTGCCAACAATACCGTCAACGGCACCATTACCACGACGGTAATTGGTGTGTTGCCCAATGGCAATCTGCAGGTCGCCGGAGAAAAGGATATCGCCATCAACCGCGGCAGCGAGTTCGTGAAATTTTCGGGCGTAGTCGATCCGCGTCTGATCAATGGCACCACCAATAGCATTTTGTCTACGCAAGTGGCCGATGTGCGACTCGAGTTCCGTAGCAAGGGTGTGATGGACGAAGTTCAGACCATGGGCTGGTTGCAGCGTTTCTTCTTGTTGTTCTCGCCGTATTGATGATGATGCTTACGCCGCAAGCCTTTCGTTTTTTGCTCGTGCGCATGCTGCGTCGTCTCTGCGCGCTTGCCCTGGGTGCGACGGTCTTGGTGTCGGGGACGGTTGATGCCGAACGCCTGCAGGATCTGGCCAATCTGCAGGGTGTGCGCGGCAACCAGTTGGTGGGATATGGCCTGGTGGTGGGGCTGGACGGTACCGGCGACCAGGTTACCCAAACGCCTTTCACCCAGCAAAGCCTGATCAATATGCTGTCGCGGCTGGGCGTGACCGTGCCAGCCAGCAATATGCAGCTCAAGAACGTGGCGGCTGCGATGGTGACTGCGACCCTGCCGGCTTTTGCCCGCCCTGGCCAGGGCATAGACGTGGTGGTTTCGGCCATGGGTAACGCCAAGAGCCTGCGCGGCGGAACGCTGCTGATGACGCCTCTGAAGGGCGCGGATAATCAGGTGTACGCGATCGCCCAGGGCAATATCCTCATAGGCGGCGCGGGCGCTTCGGCCGCGGGCTCCAGCGTGCAGGTCAACACGCTCAACGGGGGGCGCATCAACGACGGTGCGACCGTCGAACGCGCCGTACCCACCAGCATCGCGCAGGACGGCAATATCTACTTTGAGTTGCACCATACCAATTTCGGCACCGCCGAGAACGTGGCGGCGGCCATCAACCGGCGGTATCCGGGTTCGGCCAGCCTGGTGGACGGTCGGGTGGTGCGGGTGCGCGCGCCGGCCGATCCCTCCCAGACTCCCGTTTTTGTGGCGAGCCTGGAAGACCTGGAGATCACGCGCGCGCCGGCGCGGGCCAGGGTAGTCATCAATGCCCGGACGGGTTCGGTGGTGATGAACCAAAATGTAACAATAGACGAGGTGGCCGTGGCCCACGGCAACCTGTCGGTGTCGATCAACCAGCAAAATGCGGTATCGCAACCTAATGCATTGGCCGGCGGCCAGACTACGCCGGTGCAGAACGCGTCGATCCAGGTATCGCAGGGCACCGGCCCAATCAGGCGCCTGAACTCCAGCGCCAATCTGGCCGATGTTGTGCGCGCGCTCAATACGCTGGGCGCCACGCCGCAGGATCTGCTGGCCATCCTGCAGGCCATGAAGGCGGCCGGGGCACTGCGCGCCGACCTCGAGATCATCTGAGGAGCGGTAATGAGTCTGGCAGACATCTTTAGCCGCCAGTCGTCGGACATGGGGCAGCAACAGACATCCATCTTCGACATGGGCCAACTGGCCCAGCTCAAGCGCGCCGTGGAGCAGACCGGAGCCGGCGACCTTCAAGCCAAGCAGAAGCAGGTGGCCAAGCAGTTCGAGGCGCTGTTCCTGCAGATGATGATCAAGCAGATGCGTCAATCCACGCCGAAGAATCCGCTCTTTCATAGCCAGGCGGACGATATGTGGCAATCGATGGCCGACGAGCAGATGGGCTTGAACCTGGCCCAGTCCGGCGGTATCGGTCTGGCCAAGTCGCTTCTGGCCGAGATGCAGCGGCAAAATCCCGCGGCGGCGCAGGCGGCAAACGAGGTCGTCGATCCCAGCACGATGGCGCTGGTAAATGCGTCGACGCCGCCGGTGCCGCTGCAGTCCGGTCGCAGGCTTACCGATATCCTGGCCATGCTGCGCGCAAACCAGGGTGGTGATCAGAGCGCGACGGTCGATGAAGACGGATCCTCGATCGACGTGGCCGGTTTCGTGGCGCGCATGTCGTCCGCGGCCAACGCTGCCTCCCAACTGAGCGGCGTGCCCGCCAGTCTGATCCTGGGCCAGGCGGCGCTGGAGTCCGGCTGGGGCAAGCGCGATATCTTGAATACGGACGGTACGTCCAGCCACAATCTGTTTGGAATCAAGGCCGGCCCCAACTGGAAGGGCAAGGTGGTTCAGGCTACCACCACCGAGTACGTCGACGGCGTACCGCGGAAAATGGTGCAGACTTTCCGCTCCTACGACTCGTACCAGGAAGCCTTCGATGACTACGCTCAATTCATCAGCAACAATCCGCGCTACCGCCATGTAACGCAGGCAGCCAGCGACGACGATGCCGCGCACCGCATTCAGCGGGCAGGCTACGCCACAGACCCGAACTATGCCAGCAAGCTCATCCGCATCATGGGTCAGATGCGGGCCTCGATACTTTCGGGTTTGCCTTCTGGCGGGTCAAGGCCTTGATTAATATAAATATTTTAATTTTCAGTTTAATTTTTGCCAATTGCCTGCCGTAATTATCGTCATCCATAGCGTCTATACGCGAGGCATCGCATGAGTCTGTACAGCCTGTCACTTTCCGGTCTGAACACCGCCCAGACCGGCCTGGAAGTCACCAGCCACAATATCGACAACTCGGCCACCCCGGGCTACGACCGGCAGGTCGTGGTTCAGCAGACCGCGGGCGCGCTCGCCACGGGTTCCGGCTATATTGGCATGGGCGTGAATATCACCACCATCCAGCGCCAGTACGACAGTTTTCTGTCCACCCAGCTGATGAATTCGCAAAGCCTGGCCTCGCAGTACAACACCCAGTACACCCAGCTTTCGCAGATCGACGGCCTGTTGGCTACGAGCACGACCAGCACTTCGGCGACGCTGACTTCCGGTATCCAGCCGGCGCTGACAAATCTCTTCTCCAGCCTGAATGCGGCCGCGAGCGATCCGTCCAACGCGGCAAATCGCCAGGACATGGTGGGCAAGACTAGCAGCCTGGTGGCGCAGGTCAATCTGGTCGACCAGCAGATGCAGAACCAGCGCCAAGGCATCAACACGCAGTTGGGCACGACGGTCAAGCAGATCAACAGCGATCTTGGCACCATCAATCAGTTGAACCAGCAGATATCCGCGGCCTATGGTCAGTCTGGGGGGCAGCCGCCCAACGACATGCTCGACGAGCGAGATAAGGCGATATCCGATCTGGGCCAACTCATCGGGATACAGACCTATACGCAGAGCAACACCAACACGGTCAGTATTTCGCTGGCTGGCGGGCAGCCCCTGCTTTCCGGTACGACCGAATACAAGCTGTCGGCGGCGACTTCTTCGTCCGATCCGACCGCCCAGTCGCTGTACTACAGCATCCCGGGTCCTAACGGCAGTCAGACTCAAGTAGAACTGAAGGACAGCCAGGTCACGGGCGGCTCGGTAGGCGGCTTGATGGCTTTCCGCCAGCAACTGAACGCCATACAAAACCAGCTCGGACAGTTCGCGGTTGGCCTGGCCATGACGATGAACGGCCAGCAGGAGCAGGGCCTGGATTTGAACGGCAACCCTGGTTCCAATATTTTCAGTCTGGGCTCGTCCAATATCGTCGCCGGCGCCAATAGCGGCTCGGCCAGTTTGAACATGACGGCTCAGAGTGGGAAATACAGCATCAGCTACGACGGGACCAGCTACGCCGTCAAGGATCCGAGCGGCAGCGCGGTAACGGTGGCCACGACGACCGACAGCAGCGGCAATACGGTGCTGAACTTCAACGGCTTCAGCGTTACCGTGACCGGCGGCAACGATCCGCGTGCGACAGCTACTAGCCCCGATTCGTGGACCATGCAGCCTTTCGGTATGACCACGCCCACGGTCACGGCCAGTTCGACCAACGGTCAGCAAAACATAAGCTACAACATCGCCTACACCGGCGGCACATGGCAGGTGACGGGCCCGTCCGGTGCGGTAGCATCCACGACGACCGTGAACGGCGACGGCACGACCACGCTGGCTTTCGACGGCTTCAAGGTCACCGCCGGGGCCGGTACGGTCACCTCGGGCGATTCCTGGACCTTCCAGTCCAGCGGTACAGGCTCGTCGATTACGGCAGCGGCGACCAACTCGACCACCGATCCTTCGCTGACCGCCAGCTCGACAACCGCCAGCGCTCCGACATTGACGGCCAACGTCTTGGGCAACGGCGACTACAAAGTCACCTATAACGGCACCGCCTATACGGTAAACGACCCTAGCGGCAATGCGGTGACCAATGCGACGGGTGGTACGGCGTTCACCCCTAATGCCCAGGGCGACATTGTCTTTCACGGTATGGTGATCAAGGTCAGCGGCAATGCCGCCAGCGGTGACTCCTGGCAGATAGATCCTGATGGCATGGCTCAGGTTCCAGCCATCAGCAACACGCATAACACGAGCACGGCGAGTCTTTCAGCCAGCTATGTCGATGCCAGTAAACTTCAGTCTAGCGATTACAGCATCGTCTACAGCGGCGGCACCAGTTACCAGGTGACGCGCGAATCCGACGGGACGCTGATGAATCTGTCGCCGAATTCGCAAGGCAATCTGGTTTTTGACGGCCTGAGTGTCTCGACTACCGGAACTCCCGCTGCTGGCGACAAGTGGGAACTACAGCCCACGCGTAACGCTGCCGGTCTGTTGACCTCGACACTGAGTAGTCCCAGCCAACTGGCATTGGCCGATGCAGTCGGCGGCACGACCAACGGCAACAACGGCTTGGCCATGGCCAAGCTGCAGACGGCCGCCGTGCTGAACAACGGCACCGTGAGCCTGAACGGTCTGTATGCGCAGTTGGTCAACAATGTTGGTGTCCAGACGCAGCAATTGAATTCGTCCTTGACAGCGCAGAATGCGCTGGTCACACAGCAAACCTCTGCGGTGTCGTCGGTGTCGGGCGTGAATCTGAACGAAGAGTATGTGAATCTGACCCAATACCAGCAGCAATACCAGGCCAGTGCCAAGATCCTGGATGTGGCGAGCACGATTTTTAACGCGATCCTGGGCGCGGTCGGCTGATCCTTTGTGATCAAGCCAAGCGGAATAGACAGATATTTACCGGAGCACGATGATGGTGACACGCATCAGCACCTCGCAGTTCTACCAGAACTCTCTGAACGGCATTCTGAACCAGCAGTCTGAGCTGACACAGGTGCAAAGCCAGCTTTCGTCCGGCTTGGCGGTGCAGACGCCGTCCGACAATCCCCTGGCTGCGGCGCAGGCGGTGGTTCTGTCGCAAGACGCCACGATGAATTCCACCTTTGCGTCGAACCAGGATCAAGTCACCAATTCGCTGGGGGCGGAGGAAAATGCCCTGAACTCGGTGACGACGACTATGCAGAGCGTGCTGCAAAACGTCATCGCAGCGGGAGACTCCACGTTGGGGGACTCCAATCGCCAGTCCATTGTGACCGCGCTGACCAACCTGCGCAGCCAACTGGTCTCCTTGGCCAATACCACCGACAGCAACGGTCAGTATGTCTTCTCGGGATACCAGGGCGCAACTCAGCCATATCAACTGAATTCGGCGACGGGCGTTGTGACCTATCAGGGCGACCAAGGCCAGCGCAATATTCAGGTGTCGCAATCATTGCAAGTGGCCGGCAGCGATGTGGGCACGGATGTATTCAATCGCGTTACACCTGGCACGCAGGCCTATATCACGCAGGCCGGTAGCAGCAACACGGGTACCGGCATCTTCGTGCCGGCCTCGGTCAGCGTTCCTTCGTCGACCAACAATGTAGGCAAGAACTTTACGGTCACGTTCAGCGCCGGTACCGGCGCCAATGCCGGCCAACTGGGCTATACGGTCAGCATGATTGATCCGGGCAATCCCAGCGGTCCGGCGACGACGACGAGCTGGCAGGCCTATACTAGTGGCGCCACGATTTCGATGCCGGGTGGTGGCGTCTCATTCTCAGTCTCGGGAGCACCGCAGGCGGGGGATACGTTTACGCTGGATACGCCCAAGAACGGGGTGGGTTCGAACATGGATATGTTCCAGACCCTGAACAACCTGATCAATGTGCTGAGTGTGCCGTCCAACAATAACGCGGTTGCCGCGGCGGCGATTACCAATTCACTAGCGTCGGCTAATAAACAGATCCAGCTGAACTACGACAACGTGCAGACGGTCATCACCTCAATCGGTGCACGCATGAACGAGGTCGATGCGTTGGGCAACACGGGCACGCAACTGGGCCTGTCCGATACCCAGCAACTGGGCAATTTGCTGGATGTGAATATGTATTCGGCCACCAGCAGCCTGCAATTGCGCCAGGTGGCCCTGCAGGCGGCAATTCAGTCGTTCTCGGTGGTTCAGAATGCCAATTTGTTTAGCATGAATGCCGGCTAAGCTATTGGGCCGCTTGGTTGCGCCTGTAATGTCAGCCTGCCGCCGGCCTGCTGCGAGGTCGGCGTTTCAGATTAGAAAAATGCCAAGTCACTGCCCTGTCAAGGCCTGAAAAATCGATGTTCGCCAATCTGAAAATACATACTGGGCTGTTGGCCGCATTCCGAAACCTTAGTGCATTGCGCAAGGCTACTGCCGCGGATACGGATGATCAGAAATCTTTTTAGGGTGCGCTTGGCGTATCGAGGTGGTGCGATGGGTCATGGCTTGGCGGCGCTTGCCGCCGCGATGCTGCTGGTTCTGGCGGGGTGCGTCGCTACAGGGCACGGTTTCGATTCCACGGCGCTTGCCGATTTCAAGCCGGGGCAGACCACCATGGCTCAAGCCGTGTATCTGCTAAATGCGCCGCCTGAGCGGATCTATCCGCAAAGCGACGGCACGACCCTGGCTTTTTGGCGTTTTCACCTGACGCTGCTCACGGACGGCGCGTACGGCACTCAGGAGGCCATGCTGCTGTTTGGCCCAGATGGACGCTTCGTTCGCCTGGTCGACGGCACCAATTTGTTGATCTCACCGGCGACAAAGCAGAAGCTGTCAGGCGGAGTGCCTCCTCCCGCCGCTCCCGCTCCCGCAGCGCAGCCCGTGGCGGCGCAGGTCCAACCCATGGCCGGCGCTACCGCGGCGACGGGTGCGAGTCCTGGCCTGGGTTCGGGTGTCACCGGACCGCCGCCGGGCATGGATACTCTACAGACGTACTCCATACCCGTCCCGGTAGCGCCGCCCGCCGCCAAGTAAATCTCATCACCTAACCATTGGAACCGCTACGCGAGCGTTTTTGCCGACGCGGATGCTTAGCAGACAGCGGATCAAGAGCCGCGCGATATTGAAAAGGAGCCGTTGTGACTACCGAGTCGAACAGCAAGGGGAGCAAGAAGCCTCGCGTCAAATCTTCAGCCCAGCGTCCCACGTCTCAGGGCTTGAGCCTGCGCAACGTGCACGTGGGAACCTTGCTGCTCATCATCATGGCACTGTTTTTCGTGCTGGTGGTAAGTGTGGGCGGGCTGGGTGCCTATTACCTGCAGCAGAACTATAAATCCGTGCAAAATATCGGTGACCTAACTGCGCGCGAGCGCACGGTGTCCACCATCAACAGCAATATGCTGCAGGCCCGCGTCGGACTGATGGTGTCGGCACGCTACTTGCAGGAGGCGGGCTGGGGCGGCACGGACGACACCACGGCGTCGGGAAAGAAGGCCATGACCGAGGCGGTTGCTTTGCTGGACGGTGTACGCAAGAGCTTTGGCCAGTTCCAGAAGAACATGCTGCAGGACAATACCGGGCACCGGCTTTCCATCGATCTGATGCGTCACTATCGCGCCTATATCGACGATGGCGTGGATCCCATGGTCGATGCCTTGAATCATCAGGATTTCTCCACTTTCTATATGGTGAACGATACCTATGGCACGCCGCGCAGCGCTGCGTTCATTCAATCGATCGCCAATTTCAGCAAATATATCGAGGCGCGTCAGCAGGCGCTGACAGACCAGGCTGCCGAGGAATTGCGCAAAGGGCTGATCGCGGTGGGTATGGCGATTCTGCTGTCGCTGATTCTGGCGATTCTGGCTCGCGGAATTTTCAACAGCTTGGTCGTCAAACCGCTGGTATCGGCCGGTCAGCTATTCAACAAGGTGGCGGAAGGCGATCTGACGAGCAAGATCCCGGTGCGCGGTCGTAACGAGATCACCGTCTTGTATGCAGGTTTCAAGCGCATGCAGGAAAGTCTGATCCGCACGGTGGCGTCGGTGCGCAGGGGCGTGGAAGAGATCGACAATGGTTCCAAGGAGATAGCCTCCGGTAATACCGACCTGTCTTCGCGTACGGAAGAGCAAGCAGCGTCGCTGGAGGAAACTGCGGCCTCGATGCAGGAATTGGCCTCCACTGTGAACCAGAACGCCGAGAACGCGCGCCAGGCCAACCAGCTGGCGGCCAGCGCTTCGGAGGTGGCGGTGCGTGGCGGCTCGGCCGTATCGGAAGTGATCGGCACCATGCAGGCTATTTCGACCAGCTCGAAGAAAATCTTCGAGATCGTCTCGGTGATCGACGGCATTGCCTTTCAGACCAATATCCTGGCCTTGAACGCGGCGGTGGAGGCGGCGCGCGCGGGCGAGCAGGGCAAGGGTTTTGCCGTGGTAGCCGGCGAAGTACGCAACCTGGCCCAGCGCAGCGCGCAGGCAGCCAAGGAGATCAAGCAGCTTATCGAAGATTCGGCGGGCAAGGTGACGGTGGGCTCGAGCCAGGTCGAGCGCGCGGGGGCGACCATGCAGGAGATCGTGGCCTCGGTCAAACGGGTGACCGATATCATGGGCGAAATCTCGGCGGCGTCGGAGGAGCAGGCGCGTGGAATCGACCAGGTCAACCGCGCCGTGACGCAGATGGACGAGACGACGCAGCAGAATGCGGCGCTGGTGGAGCAGGCGGCCGCGGCGGCCAGCTCTTTGCAGGATCAATCGGGCAAATTGGCCCAAGCCGTTGCGATATTCAAGCTTGGTACGGGCGAAGTGATAGATATGCCTGGATCGCCGTTGCCGCATGGCGGTGCGCCGATTTTGGCGTCGTAGGACCGTTCTGCCGCGTTAACGAAAAGCGGGCCAGTTGGCAACTGGCCCGTTTTTCTTCGGGGCTGCGCTTGCTCAATGGCCGCCCAGTTTCGAGAGCAGCAGGTCCAAGGTGTCGAATCCTTGCTGGAACAAAGATTCGAAGTAGGCGCCCGAGTGCGGCAATACGCTGGTCAGCAGCACCAGGCCTGAAATCAAGGTGACGGGAAAACCTACTGAGAACACCGTCAGTTGCGGCGCGGCGCGATTGAGGATGCCCATAGCCAGGTTCATGACCAGCAGGGCGCAGATCAGTGGCAGGGAAAGCAGCAGGCCAGATGCAAAAATGCTCGCTCCCGACTGGATGATGACGCCCCAGCCGTTGCGATCCAGAGCTCCCAGGCCTATGGGCAGGCTATTGAAGCTGTGTACCAGCGCGGACAGCAAGAGCAGGTGTCCATCGAAGGCCAGGAACAGCATGGTCGTGATGATGCTCAGGAACTGCGAGAGAACGGCGGTGTTGGCGCCATTGACCGGGTCGAATATCTGGGCAAAGGACAGGCCCATTTGCAGGCCTATGAACTCGCCGCCGACTTCCACCGCGGCGAGGATGAGTTGCATGACGAACCCCATGGCCAGGCCTATCACCGTCTGCTCCACGATCACCAGCAGCGCATCCCAGGAATTGAGGTCGATCTTTGGGATGTGGCCGATGGCCGGGGCGATGGCTACCGTGAGCACGAAGGCCAGGCCGATCTTGACCAGATTGGGGACCGATGCATGGGAAAATACCGGCGCAACGAGGAAAAGCCCCAGCAGGCGCATGAAAGGCCAGAGGAAATGACCTACCCAGGCGTTGAGCTGATCCGAGGTAAAGGAAATCATTGGCGCAGCCGTGCGCGGGCGACCGTGCAGTCCCGGCGGATCAGGAAACCAGGGAAGGGATCTGGGTGATGATCTGGCGCAGGTAATCGACCATCAGACCAGTCAGCCACGGACCCAGCACAACCAGGCCGGCGCAGATGGCCAGCAACTTGGGTATGAACGACAAAGTCATTTCGTTGATCTGCGTCGCGGCCTGGAACACGCTGATCACCAAGCCCACCACCAGGCTGATAAGCAGCAAGGGTGCGGCCATGGCCAGCGCGACCTTCATGGCCTGGTAGGCCATGGTCATGACAGTTTCGGCGGTCATCGCGGTTCTCTCCCAGAAATTACTGATAGAAGCTCTTGGCGAGCGAACCCATCAATAAATGCCAGCCGTCAGCCAGCACAAATAGCATGAGTTTGAAAGGCAGGGCGACCGTGGCGGGCGGCACCATCATCATGCCCAGGGCCATGAGTGTACTGGCCACCACCATGTCGATAATTAGAAAGGGTATGAAGATTGTGAAACCGATCTGGAACGCGGTCTTCAGTTCGCTCGTAACAAAGGCCGGGACCAGAATGCTCATGGGCGTCTGGCTGGGATCGTTCATCGCGGGTGTTTTGGCCAGATCGGCAAAGAGTCTGAGATCCGTTTCGCGCGTCTGGTGCAGCATGAAGGTACGCAACGGTACGCTGGCCCGGTCCACCGCGGTCTCGAACGTGATGGTGTTGTTCGACAAGGGACGATAGGCATCGGTGTAGATTTTGTCGAACACCGGCGACATGGTGTAGTAAGTCAGGAAGAGCGCCATGCCCAGCAGCACCAGGTTGGGTGGCGTGGCCTGCGTGCCCATCGCTGTGCGCAGCAGACTCAGCACGATGATGATGCGTGTGAAGCTGGTCATCATCAGCAAGGCCGCTGGTAGGAACGTGAGCGAGGTCATCAGCAGCAGCGTCTGCATGCTGAGCGAGTACGTCTGCGATCCGCCTGGACCAGGGGTGGCTGTCAGGGCAGGTAGGGTAGCCTGTGCCAGCGTGGTGCCGGGAAACAGAGCCAAGCCGATCAAAGCCAATAGGGCGTAGCGCATCCAGGCTGGACGCCGGCGCGGGTTCAGCGGCAAGGCGATCGGGCCGGAGCGTGAAAAAACAGGCAGCATGGAGATGGTGGGGCGGGTTTCGGCTTAGGGACGCTTGAGCGCCTTGCCGAGTTTCGCGGCCAATGCCTGGGGAAAATCGGAACGGGAGTCAGGTCCAGGCGCTTCGGGCGCGGCCTGTGCCGGCATGGTATGCAGGACGGTAATGTTGGTTGCGGTCTGGCCCAGTACCAGCCAGGTGTCCTGCGCCTGGACCACGATCACGTTCTGGCGAGGACCCAGCGATAGGCGGGAGACGAGCTTCAAACCGGCGCTGCCGCCTTGGCGGGAAACAAGGCCAGTGCGCCGTGCCATCCAGGCCATGGCCAGAATCACCGCTACGACCATAATCAGGCCCAGCGTGGTGCGCAGGACGGCGTCTTGCATCATGCCGGTCTGAGTCCCGGCGTCCGAAAACGGCTAAGGACCTTTTGCAGGGTGATAAATGCGACGGACGGCAGAGTAGTCGCCATGCTTAGCGCCGGCTGTTGAGCCGGTTCAGGCGCTCGGACGGCGTAATGATGTCAGTCAGTCGGATACCGTATTTTTCTTCGACCACGACCACTTCACCTTGTGCGATGAGATAGCCGTTGACGAAGATATCCATGGGTTCGCCGGCCAATGCCTCGAGTTCGACGATGGATCCCTGGCCCAGCTGCAGCAGGTTCTTGATGGTCAGGCGTGTGCGGCCCAGCTCGACCGTGAGCTGGACGGGGACGTCCATGATCAAGTCTATATCGGTACCGCTGCCGGAGCCTTCGCCGCCGGCGAGCGGCTTGAACAAGGATTGGGCTGCCGGCTGGGCGGCCGGTGCGGCCGCTGGCGAAGGCGCAGCGTCTGTGCCAGCGCGCAATCCGTCGGCCTGCGTAGGCGGTACGGAACGGGCTTGCTCGGCGAGAGCCGCAGACCAGTCGTCCTCTGCCGATGCGACGGACTGAGCAGGCGCGGCGGAACCTGCCGCCTGCTCGGCAAAAGCCTCAGCCCAGTCGTCGGTACCCGATGATGGAGGCGCAGTCGCGCCGGGATTATCGGACTGGTCGTTTTGATCAGCCATGTTTTAAGGCCTCGTTGTAATCGGAGTCGTCGTGTGGGATTGTGTTCTGAACGCGCAGGGCGTACTGTCCATTGAAGACACCATAGCCGCATTCCATGAGCGGTATGCCGTTGGCGTTGACGATAATGGACTCGGGTACTTCGATAGGCAGGACATCACCGACCTTCATGGCCAGTAGCTCGCGTACGCTGGAAGGAATGCTGACGAACTCCGCGCTCAGGTCGATATCGGCGCTGCGCACTTGGCGCGTGAGCTGATGGGTCCAGCGCTGATCCACTTCCTCGAGTGCGGTTTCCTGCATAGGGCGGGTGAGAATGTCGCGGATGGGCTCGATCATCGAGTAAGGCAGGCAGATATTCAGGTCACCGCCTTGTGCGCCGAATTCGATGCGAAAATGGGAAATAACCACCACTTCGTTGCCGCCTGTGATATTGGCGAACTTGGTATGCGTCTCGGAACGGACGTATTCGAACTCGACGGGATAAACCGATTCCCAGGCTCTGCCATAGCTGTCGAGCGTGAGGTTGAGCAGGCGCCGGATGATGCGCTGTTCGGTGCTCGTGAAGTCGCGGCCTTCCACCCGCATGTGGTAACGGCCGTCGCCGCCGAACAGGCTGTCAACCACCAGGAAGACCAGGCTGGCATCGTAGGACAGCATGGCCGTGCCGCGCAAAGGTCGCAGCAGAACCATGTTGAGGTTGCTGGGTACAGGGATGTTGCGTTCGAAATCGGCGTACTTCTGGATGCGGATGGAGCTGACCGTTATATCGGCGCTGCGGCGCATGAAATTCAGTAGCACGGTACGCAAATGGCGCGCGAAACGTTCGTTGATGAGCTCCAGCGTCTGCATGCGCCGACGCACGACGCGCTCGGGCGAACTCAGGTCGTAAGCACGGGTTCCCGGCGCATCGCTGTCGGCGACCCGAGCATTGCTCTGCTCCTCGCCAGTAACGCCGGCGAGCAAGGCATCGACTTCATCCTGGGAAAGAAACGCCTCATAGGCCATGCTTATTGCACCACGAAATCCGTGAAGAGAACGCCGGAAACATTCTGCCCGTCGGGAATAGGCGCGAAGGGCTTACTGACGGCGGCGGTGATCTCCTTGATTATCTTGGCCTTGCCATCCGGGGTCTGGACGTCTTGAGGCGTCAACGAGGACAGAATCATCAGGATGCGGCTGCGTACTTCAGGCATGTATTTTTCGATGCGGTCGCGCGATTGATCATCGCCCAGCCTCAGGGTGATTCCGAGGAACAGCATGCGTTCCGAGTCCTTGCTCTCGAGCATGACCGTGAACGGATCGAGCTTGATGAAAATGGGCGCGGGGATCTGGGCGACCTGGGCAGGCTTGGTGTACTGGACCTTGGCTGGGGACGAAGACTGGCCCACCGCCAGCTGGACGGGATTGAGCTGGCGGCTGGATTGCCAGTGCAGGTAGAACCAGGTGCCGGTAATGCACAGCGCGGCCACGATGAGCAGAACCAGCAGCCAGATCAATGGGCGGACAATGCGGCCCATGCCACCTGAGGAGGAGGAATCAGCCATCTTGGGAGGGGATTTTAGTGTCGTGGCCATCGGATTTAAGTGCGTATGGTACGGGCGAGAACTGAACCAATACGGATGGATGTAGGCATTCTGCCCGAAATCCGCGGCTCCAAGGCACGCGAAAAACAGGTCGAAAGCGGGGTACCTCAGTCTATTGCGGCGGGAATTTCGTCACGCAAAGGTATCGACCAAGGCATTGATGTTGCGCGTGGGGGAAACTTGAAGCACGGCCGTGGTGGTATTGCCGTTGTCAACCGCCTGCACCGAAGCGGATCGGCCCGCCTGGCCGCCCGATGCCTGTCGTTCCCCGGATTGCGCGTTTTGATCGCCTACGCTGGTCTGGCCCAGCGACAGTCCGGCCTGTTCGAAGGCAGTCTGCAGTTGTGGCATGGCGGACTCGAGTGTCTGCCGCACGACGGCGTGCGCAGAAACAAAAGAGGCGCTGGCGATACCGTCAGTCAGGCTGATCGTGACGTGCAGAGGGCCAAGATTAGGGGGGTCCAGCCGCAATTCGGCTGTCTGGTTGCCATTTTTCGCGTTGTTGCTGAGCAGCACCATCTGGCGGCTCAGGTCGGTGTTCCATTGGGCCGAACCGACCGGCGTGGAAGTCAGGCTGAGCACGACCGGGATCTGGCTGGAGGTAATGCCGGATGGAGCGTTCGTGGTCGATTGGCCGGTTCGTGCCGAGGCGGCAACCGTTGAGGAGGCCAAAGAGGCGCTGGCCTGCGCGGCGATCGCGGCGATGTTCTGGGGCACGGCCACGGCTGCCGCTGCCGCTGCCGCTTGTGCGACCAGCGGCGCCTGCTGTTGCTGCGCGCTATTGGCCGCTGAGGCAGCGTCGCTGGTTTGCGTGCTGCCGCGGGTAACGCTGGGCGACTGTCTGGTGGACGAGGCCATGGGTTTGACGTCGGCAGCGGCGGTACGGCGCAGGCCCTGGATGGACGTTTGCACTGGCGCTGCAGGCTGGGCAGCGGCCGATGGCAGTGCGGCGGCAGGCGCTGCCATGCCGCTCATGTCCTGCGGCTGCGAGGTGCCTGGCGAGAGGACCGGCGTCTGAGCCTGGGCGGTAGCCGGCGTGGCGGCTGATGCCATAGCGGATTTTTCGGCTGCCGCCACGGCGGACTTGGCGGCCGCTGCCGTACCTAACACGGCGTCCCCTTTGCCCGAGGCGCTGGCGCCCTGAGGGGGGAGGGACTGGCGGTTTGCCACCTGGCTCTGCACTGCGGCAACCTGGGCGGCGATTTCCAGTGCCTGCTGCGGCAGGCTGAGTGCAGTCTGCGTCCCCTGCTGGACAGCCGCCGCCTGCGGGGCTTGCTGCATAGATGGGGACGGGAGCGCCGCAGCATTGGTCACAATGCTGATTGCAATGCCGGTGGCATCCTGCTTCGGGTCGTTCTTGTCGTGACTCTTGGCGCCGTCCTTACCGGAGGATTTGGCGGCGGCGTTGCCATTCTGGCTGCCGACAGCCTGGGGGTTCTGTTCATTGCCCGTAGCAGCGCTGCCGGAAGCGTCGGCTTGCTGCTGCGCCTGCGGGGAGGTATTGCTCGAAGTCTGGCTCTGGGCTGTATTGCCGCTGCCAGGCTGGCTGGCCAGGATTTTCGAGAAGCTGGGATTGCTGCTCTGGCCGGCACCGACGGCAGGCGAGGCGGCCTGAGCCTGGGGTGAGGTCGTGGGCGCCGAAAGGGCATTCACAGTGGCAAGATTGAGGGCGGCAGTCATGGACGCTCCATGGCAATGAGTTCGATTCAGTAGAAAGAATGCCGCCGGCCGGCTAGCCGTGTGGAGTGCTCGTCGTTTATGCGCTGTTCGTGGCGTTCGGTGACGACGCGCGCCGCCTGGGCCTCACGCTGAGCCAGCGTATCGAAGGCATTCAGTTTGCGTTGCTGGTGCTGCCAATGCAAGCGGCTTTTTTCAAGATTGACGTTTAGCGCTTCAAGTGAAACAACCTGCTGGCTGATGGCATCGTCCAGCGTGGTGATGAAGCGCTGGTAATTATGGCAGTCGGAAGCCGTCATGCCCGAGAGCATGATTTTCTGCAGGCGCGTCAGGTAATCGTTGCGGTAGTCGCGCAGCAGCTCGAGTTGTTTCTCGGCATGCTGGCGTTCCTGGTTCAGGCGGCCCAGGGCGCGGGCAGCCGTATCGGCGTGCTCCTTGGCCAGTTCGATCAGGGTGTCCAGGGGCAGATGGCTAGGCACGTGCGTCTCCTCGCGTTTCTGTGACGGCGCGCAATTGCTGGATCGCCGCTTCATAATCGACGCTCTCGGCGATGTCCTGCTGCAGGAAGGTCTCCAGGCGAGGATAGCGCGCGATGGCATCGTCCAATTGGGGATCGTTGCCGGCCGCATAGGCACCCACCGCAATCAGATCGCGATTGCGTTGATAGCGCGAGAAGGACTGCTTGAAACGCCGCACCAGGTTGAACTGCTGTTGCGTAATGAGCGAGGTCATGGCGCGGGAGATCGAGGCTTCGATGTCGATGGCCGGGTAATGTCCAGCATCGGCCAGATAACGGGAAAGCACTACGTGGCCGTCCAGAATGGCGCGCGCGGCGTCGGCGATCGGATCTTGCTGATCGTCGCCCTCTGCCAGTACGGTGTAGAAGGCTGTTATCGAACCGGCTTTGCCGTCGGGGCCGGGCGCACCCATGCCCGCACGCTCTACCAAGCCCGGCATGCGCGCGAATACCGAGGGCGGATAGCCCTTGGTGGCAGGCGGTTCGCCGATGGCCAGGGCGATCTCCCGCTGGGCCATGGCATAACGGGTGAGCGAGTCCATGATGAGCAGCACATCCAGACCTTGGTCGCGGAAATGTTCCGCCAGCCGCGTGGCGTAGTTGGCGCCTTGCAAGCGCAAAAGCGGCGAAACGTCGGCCGGTGCTGCCACCACAACCGAGCGCGCCAGGCCTTCGGGTCCCAGATTGTGCTCAATGAATTCCTTGACTTCTCGGCCGCGTTCGCCAATCAGGCCCACGACGATGACGTCTGCCCGGGTATAACGGGCCATCATGCCCAGCAGTACGCTTTTGCCTACGCCGGAGCCCGCGAACAGGCCCATACGCTGACCGCGACCTACGGTCAGCAGGCCGTTGATGGCGCGCACACCCACGTCCAGCACGGTGTCGATGGGTGCCCGCGAGAGCGGGTTGATGGGCAGGGCGGTAAGCGGGGCGAGATCGGCGCCGCTCAATGGACCCAGTCCATCGAGCGGACGGCCGGCGCCGTCGACCACGCGGCCCAGCAGGGCATTACCTACAGGTAGATGACGGCCCAATTGCGGCTTGGCGTTGCCGTTGAGTTCGGCCTTCTTGGGCAGGGGGACGCGCCGCTGCAAGGCAGGCTCGGCCGGAACGACACGGGCACCGGGCGGCAGGCCGGAAATATCGGCCTGCGGCATGAGATAGAGCGTATGGCCGTCGAAACCAACCACTTCGGCATCGGCCCAATGATCGTGGCCGCGCGCGATCTCGACGCGGCAGGCGGCGCCGACGGGCAAGCGCAGCCCCGTGGCATGCAGCACCAGTCCCGTGGCGCGGGTGATCCGGCCGGTTACCAGCCAAGGTTCGGTGGCGGCGGTGCGGATCGAACCGATCTCCAGCTGCGTCCTCCAACGTTCGGCCAAGGACGACGGCTGTGCGCCGGCACCGGGCAGGGCTTCGGGATGGACGGACGTGTTCATGGATGCTGCGGATCCCAGTTCGCGTTGCGGCCCAGCGAGGCGGCGACGCGGCGCCAGCGTGTGCTCAACGTCGCATCGATGTCGCCGTAAGGCGACTCGGCACGGCAGCCGCCGCGCTCGATGGACTCGTCAGCCAGCACGCGCCAGTTGGCGTCCTTGAGTTCGTCCGCCAAGTGCAGGCGAACCAGCTCGATGTCCTCGGGATGTACCCACAGGCGCATCACGCCCTGAGGCGCGGCCGGATTCAGGTGCAGCACTTCGCGCACGGCGTGCAGCATGGATTCCGGGTGCTCGGCCAGTTCGCCGCGCAAGACCTGGGCCGCGATATCCAGCGCTAGGGTAATGAGGCTTTGCCCCATCTGCTCTTCCATATCGCTCATGGCCTGCGCGACACGGCCAACCAGTGCGTGCAGATGGGCGGCTTCCTGCTGGCCCTGCTCGCGGCCCCGCACGAGGCCTTCGGCGTGTCCGGAGGAATGGCCTTCTGCGTGGCCGGCCTGACGACCTTCATGCAGGCCTTGCATATAGCCTTGCTTGTGGCCGTCGGCCTGGCCTAGTTGGTAAGCTTCACGATAGGCTTCATCGCGCGCGGTCTGGATGATTTCTTCCAAACTGGGACCCGCGGGTTCTGGCTCGACGGGCACATCGGGCTCGACCTCGACTTCCGGCTCGTCGAACGACACCATCTCCCAGCGGCGCCAGTCGGCGCCGCGCGGCACAAGATGATGCGCATCGACGGACGGCCGGTCAGACATAGGCGTCGTCTCCCGAGCCGCCCAGGGTTATCTGGCCTGCTTCTGCCAGGCGCCGGGCAATGGTGATGATCTTTTTCTGCTCGGATTCGACCTTGGACATGCGCACCGGCCCTTGGGCATCGAGGTCTTCGCGCAGCATTTCGGCGGCGCGGCTGGACATATTGCGCAGGAATTTATCGCGCATTTCCTCGGGCGCGCCCTTGAGTGCGATCATGAGCACTTCGTTGTCGATTTCCTTGAGGATGAGCTGGATGCCGCGATCCTCGACATCGATGAGGTTCTCGAAGGTAAACATCTCATCGACGATCTTCTGGGCCAGATCGGCATCGCGCTCTCGCAGGCTGTTGACCACGGCCTCTTCCTGCGCCGAGCCCATCATGTTGAGAATTTCGGCCGCGGCGCGTACGCCGCCCATCTTGCTGCGTTTGGCACTCTGGCCGGCCAGCATGGAGTTGAGCACGTCGGTGAGTTCGGCCAATGCGGCAGGTTGGACGCCGCCGAAAGTGGCGATGCGCAGCATCACGTCGTTGCGCAGGCGATCGGTGAGCATTGCCAACACGCCAGCGGCTTTGTCGCGCTCGAGGTGCACCAGGATGGTGGCGATGATCTGCGGGTGCTCGTTGCCGATGAGTTCGGTGACGGTGGTGGCATCGAGCCAGTTCAGGGCGTCGATGCCGTTGCCGCTTTCGCCGGCCTCCAGGATGTCTTCGATCAGGCCTGCGGCGCGATCGCTGCCCAGTGCCTTGGTGAGCACGCTGCGGATGTAGTCGTCCGATCCCACGCTGACGGCCAGGAACTGGTCGGCCTCCTGGCGGAACTCTTCCAGGACATTGCCGACGTCGCGGCGGGTGACCTGCTTGAGCGAGGCCATGGCACCGCCTACCTGCTGCACTTCGCGCGCGGTCAGGTAGCGAAACACTTGGGCCGCCGCATCCTCGCCCAGCGTCATCAACAGGACGGCGCTGCGGGTCAGGCCATCAAGGGATTTGTTGTCAGAGCCGTTCATTTGGGAGGTTGCTCATCTTGGCTGGCCATCCAGGAACGCAGCACCATGGCGACGGCGCGAGGATCTTTCGTCGCCATGTCGCGGGCACGGGTGAGATTGTCCTGGTAGCGGTTGGTCTCGCGGTCGCGGGCCGCTTCCATGGCCGCCCGTTCGGCTTCGATGCGAGCCTGGTTTTCGGCCTCTTCGTCGACCGGCGGGAAGAAGTAGTCTACGGCCGCCGGCTTGATCTTTCGGTACATCCATAAGAGCACGGCGGCGAAGATCAGCCAGCCGATGATGGTCTTGGCCAATGCGATCGTCTGGGGATCGCGCCAAACAGGGATCGAAGGCTCGGCGTCGTTGAAGGCGCTGTTGACCACATTAACCGAATCACCGCGGGCAGCGTTGTACCCCATGGCTTCCTTGACCAGGTCGGTCAGCTTGGCCAGTTCTTCCGGCGGCAGTGCCTTGGGAGTCTTGCTGCTCTTGGCAGGCAAGTCATTGACGACCACGGCCACCGACAGGCGCCGCACAACGCCAACCTGGTCTTTGGTGTGGGTGATGGTGCGGTCGAGCTCGTAATTGACGGTCGCATCGTGCTGCTGGGCAACCGGTTGACTCTGCTGCGGGGTTTGCGTGCTGTTTTGCTGCGTATTGTTCAGCGTGCCGGGCTGGCCTGGTTGGGCAGAGGGTGTGATGATGGGCGCCTGGGCGTTGGCCGGAGCCTGGTTGCTGAGCGCACCCGGAACGCCTTCGGCCGCGCCCGGGCCGTTCTTGCGCGAATCGCTGCTCTGCTGGCTGCGGATGGCAGCCTGGCCGGGGGCCTGGTTGGGGCGGTATGTCTCGGCGGTTTGTTCGCGGCGGGAAAAATCGATGTCTGCGCTGACCTGGGCGCGCACATTGCCCGGACCGACCAGCGGATTGAGGATGGTCAGTATGCGTTCGACGGTGTTTTGTTCGATCTCGCGCGTATAGCGCAGCTGGTCGGCGTCCATGCCGCGGCCGTCGTCCGGCGAATTGGAGAGCAAGTGGCCATTCTGGTCGATGATGGAGACGTGGTCGGCATTAAGGCCGGGGACGCTGGTGGCCACCAGGTAAGCGATGGCCGACACCTGCGCCTGGCTCAGGGTGCGGCCGGGATAAAGCCTGAGCAGCACCGAGGCCGTGGGAGGCTGGCGGTCGCGCACGAAGAGGGACTGCCGCGGCAAAGCCAAATGCACGCGCGCGCGCTGCACGCTGTTGATGGCCTCGATGGTACGCTCCAGTTCGCCTTCCAGGCCACGCTGGTAATTGACCTGTTCGGTGAACTGGCTGGCGCCGAAAGGCGTCTTGTCCATAATCTCCAAACCGACCGAACCGCCATGCGGCAACCCCTGGCTGGCCAGCTGCATGCGGATGTCGTAGACGCGATTGGCGGGCACCAGCAGAGCGGTGCCGTTGCTGTTGAACCGGTAGGGTACGTTCATTTGGCCCAGGGCCGTCACGATGGCGCCGCCATCGCGATCATCCAGGTTGGAGAACAGGACTTTGTAGTCGGGGCCTCTGCTCCAAAGCACGGCCACGACGATCAGCGCGACCAGAGCGGCAGCAATACCGAGCAGAACGGGCTTGGGAAGGGCCTTGATCCGAGCAAGTGCCGGAAACCTTGCCAGGAGCGTGGTGCCGAGAGCAGCCTGCTGATTCATCGGCGGCTCCCGCAGGCTGCGCGGCGCAAGATTTGATACGGCATGGGCGGCAAGGAAAACTTGTTACGCATGTAGCGTGACTTCAGGTATGGAAGCATGAATTATCGGTGTCCGCCGGAATCCGCCAATTGACGAAAACAAGCGTATTTCGGGTGTTGTTTGTTTCACCCTGCCTATATGAAGGACAGCGATGTTACACGCCGATGGTGTTACATATGAAGTATTGGGTATTTTGGCGGTTTTTGGCCGCAATGCCGGCGCGGTGGCGGCGTTATTCTGACAAGAATTTCAATTGAATTCTGCAAGGAAGTCGTAGCCATGGCGGTTTCAGGCATATCTGGCGTCGAGAGCATGTTGCAGCAAATGCGGGCATTGGTTCAGGCTGCGCAGCAGGGCATATCCGATCCCTCGGAATTATCGCCTACCGTTTCGTCAACCCAAGGGGCCACCAGTTTCGCCGATGAACTGAGGCAGTCGGTACAGCGCATTTCCGATGCCCAGCAGGCGGCCAAGCTGCAGGCCGAGAAGTTCGAACTGGGCGATCCCAATGTGTCGCTCAACGACGTCATGATCAACACCCAGAAGGCCAATATCGGCTTTCAGACTGCCGTGCAGGTGCGCGACCGCCTGGTCAGCGCCTACAACACGATTTCGCAGATCACGATGTAGTGCCGTCGGGCATGGGCAATCCCGTTTTCGGCGTCTGCGTGCCGATGTCGCGCGATTCCAGGCGATACAGCCAGGCCAGCAGTTCCGCCACGGCCATATAGAGTTGGGGCGGGATGTGTGAGTCCAGGTCGACCTGCATGAGCAAGCTGACCAGTTCTGACGATTCATGAACATATAGGCCGTTTTCGCGCGCGACGCGCACGATGGTGTCGGCCAACTTGCCGTAGCCTTTGGCGACGACGCGCGGCGCTATTTGGCCTTCGTCGTAGGAGACGGCCACGGCTGCCCGGCGCGGATCGGCATAGCGGGTGTTCACGACAAATCGAAAGGTGAGGGCGGTTGGGTGTCGACAGTAAGCTGGCTCAGGGCCAGTCCGGTGGCGACAAACTGCTGCCGCAGCGCATTGCTGTTCTGGCTCAGTATGCCGGCGCTGCTGGGTGCAACTAGGCTCATTACGATCTGATTTCCTGCAAGATTCAATCGCGCCTGGACCAGGCCAAGATTCGGCAGTTCGATCTGCAGGCGCGTGGCCCAGTGGTCATCGGCCATGAGTTCACCGCCCTGGGTGCGGTCGCGTGCCACCTCCCATTCCATGTGCGCGCCGGGCCAGGCCTGGCCCTGCCAGACCAGGGCTTGATTGGCCAGCACGTCCAGCTGCTGGTGGACCAGCGTCGTGGCACCGGGGTGAATGCCGGCCAGGGGGTTCCCGCCAGTCGCTGCTGAGCTTGACAGACTCAGGCTGGTGGAGCTGCCGCCCCCTCCGGTGGTTGCCCCGTTCTGTGGCGCTGCAGCTGCATTATGGGCCAACGGGCTAGGGGCGATCGGGATATTGTTCTGCGTTGGAGCCTGCGAAGCCTGCGCATTGGCCGGCATGGGTGTGTCTCGGGTGATGACGGCGTCCTGAGCCAACTGGGCCTGCGGTTCCTTGGCCAGTTCCTGGACGCTGCGCTGGCCGAACGCCATTTGCGTCAGGTGCGATTCGTAGAACAATCCGGTTTGCTGCAAGGCTGCGCGTAGCGCCTGCGTAAGCTGCGCCGCCTGGGTCGTGCTGGCTGTCGCGGACTGTGTGCCAGCGGTCTGGCCGGCCGCCAGCGGGGGCGATGCCTGCTGGCTGGCGCGGGATGAAGCCGATCCCGACGCGGGGGAGGCGGGCTGGTTCGAGGACGATGGCGTATTGGACTGCTGCTCTTGCGGGTTTTCGGGTTGCTGGCCCGCTGGCTGCACGGCTGATTGGGTCTGCTGGCCTATTGGGGCAGGCATTGCGGGCGTTTGGCCAGAACGCGAACCTGCGGTGGTCTGGGGTTCATCCTGATTGCCACTCGAGGCCGGCCATAGCGGCGCCTTGCCCAAGCTAGGCGGCGCCTTGTCGGGGGATTGCGCCAGCAGCGCCAGGATCGTACGGGCGGTTGCGCCCAGGGTAGTAGGAGCCGAAGGTGTGAGGTCTGTGCGGGTGATCAGTCCTCGGGCTGCCAGCGATAGCGTGGCGGCCGTCTTGGCGTTAGCGATCTGTTGTGCCGTATCGCCTTGGGCTTCGGGAAGTATGGGCTGGCCGTTCTGGTCCAGCTGCGGATTTTTTTCCGGGTCAGCAGGCGGCGCGACGGCATCGGGGCGGGCGCCGTTGAGTAGGTTGGCATAAGCCGACATGCTGGTACCCAGCACGGCGTCCAACCGTTGTACCAGTATGCTGCTCAGGGCTGGCGGCCCAACTACGCTCATAGGCTAGGCGTCCGGCCCTGGTAGGCAAGCATCAGCGACTGCTGGCGGCGTATGCGGCCAAGCATATGACTCAGATTCTTCAACTGTGGCATGGCCAGGTCGCGAACGGCCGCGTCGTTGTCCAGAATTTGCACCAGCAGGTCGTATTTGACGCCGCGCGCCGCGCTATCGAGGGGGAGTTCTCCCGCTTCGATGCTGCGCAGGCGTTCGACGGATTGGCAATATTCCTTGCCGTAATCCACGACTTTGCCCCAATCGTCCGCCTGCGCGGCGGTGAGCATCGCCGCCGTGATACGGGCAATGTTCCTATAGATGTCCAGCACAGGGGCCGGCGTTGACGTCATGAGGCTCTCGTGAATCAGGCGCAAGTCAGGGTTGCGGCGGATCCGCTTGCGGCTCGTCCATGGCGTGCGATTGAGGATCCGTTGCCTGTTGCCAGGCAGTCTGCAATTCGGCCAACAGGCGGTCGGCTATGTTCAGTTGCTCGATATCGGCCCTGTAGTTGGCCAGATAAAGACTGCGAATGATGTAGTTGTAAAGGCGGGACAAATTCTCGGCGACTTCACCGCCGGCCGAGAGATTCAGGCTTTGCCTGAGACCTTCGTCCACGATGCGCGTAGCGTGGCTTATGGCCTTGCCGCGCTCTGGAATCTGGCCCGCCTCCATATGGATTTTGGCCTTGGCGATCGCCGCTCGTGCCCCAGTGAAAAGTAGCGTGACCAGTCGGGTGGGTGACGCATTCAATACCGCTGTTTCCAGACCCACATCGGCGTACGACCGAGTGGAGCGATTGGTATAGGAGGTCCGTCGTTCTGCGTAAGCCATGACAAAAAAATGTTATTACGACGACTTGTTCATCGCGTTGAATTGTTGGGTGAGGTAGGTGCTGGTGCTATTCATCGTGGAGAGCAGGGTGTCCAGGTTGGTGAACTCGGAGCGATACCGGTTCATGTCGCCCGTGACTGTGCTCAACAGGGATGTGTACTGATTTTGCAGCGCGGTGATGGTCTGTTGCAATCCGCTCGTTGCATAGGAAAGTGTGCCCGTGACGCCAGTCGAGGCATTGCCCAGGATGTTCGTGGTTGCGCTTTGGATAGTGGCGGACAGGCCGTTGGTACTGGTGAACAGGGCGGCAGCATCGGTTGGGTCCGTGGTTATTGCCTGATTCAACTTGGTGGTATCGAGGTTGAGCTTGCCGGTCAGGGCATCGGTGGTGATGCCCAGGTCGGCCAGCGAATGCAACGTGCCCGTGCCAATATAGACCTGCAGCGCTTGCGCAATCGCAGATCGTGCGCTGTTCGTGGTGTTGTCACCGGTGAGCGGGCTGGACGTGTTGCTGGTGGTGTTGAATGCGGTCAGGCTACCTATCGTGGTCTGCAACGCGTTGTAGGACGTTACGAAGGCATTTACCGCGTTTTCGGCAACAGTGGGGTCTGCAGTGAGGTTGAGCGTGTCGCTGCTGCCGGAAGCCGTGACGCTGTTGAGCGTTAGCGTGACATTGTTGATGGCGCCCTGGACGGTGTTGGTGCCGCTTGAGATGGCGATACCGTTGACCGTGAGGGCGGCATTTTGGGCCGCTTGCGTCACGGTCAGACTGTTGCTGGAGCCGCCTGCGGTGTAGTTCAGTGCGCTCGATAGCGTACTGTTGCCGCTGACGCTGATGCTCGAGATGGCATTGGTCGTGCCGGTCTGCGACCCACTGATCATCAGGTATTCGCCGCCGCTGCCGTTGTTGACTGCGGTGGCATTTACGCCGGCCGAGCTGTCGCTGTTGATGGCGTTGATCACGCCTTGAAGGCTGGTGTCGCTATTGCCGGTGAGGTTGATGGTCTGGCTGGAGCCGTTGGCCAGCTTGATGGTGATCGATCCGCCGCTGCCAAAGCTCTGGCTGCCCGCCGTTGTGCTGGAGATGGCGGTGGATGACTGGAGCTGATCGGCCTGGGCCAGCGCAGTCACCACGACCTTGTAAGAGCCTGCAATGGCGCCGGTGGCGGCCGTGGCGGTGATATCGCTGCCCGTGACGGCGGTTTTCACGGATTCGAAGGTGCTTGCCTGGCCTAGGGTCGCGGCGGCGCTTTGAACCGCTTGAATCGCGCTCTGCAAGGTGCCGTAAGCCGAAATTTGTGTTTGGACGCTGCCAATACGGTTGATAAGAACCGAGGTCGGTGCCAGTTCAGCAGTCTGCAGCGAACTTAGAAGACCCGCAAGATCCAGGCTGGAGCCGATACCTAGCGAGGTGATCAGACCCGCGTTACTGGTATTCGATATGGCGCTGGTGGACATGGAACTGCTCCTTCTGCCTTGGCAGGCGGTACGGCGTTAATTTTGCTCAATGCTGGGCGTATCTGATCGGACAGGCAAGAGGGATAAGATGCGCTTTTTCTCGCAAGAGAATGAATCGTTTGCCTGGTCAGGCTACTGTCTTTACGGCGTTGCCCTGGAATTTTGCGATCATCTTGGCAACGCGCAGCATGGTTTCGGAGGGGATGGTGCTGATCGTCTTGCCGGTTTGTGGGTCGATGATGTCAACCACGACCTGATGGGTGTTCGGATCTATGGTGAACTTCATCTTTGTGGACCAAGCCTGCAACTGATCGTTGACCGATTGTAGGGCTTTGTGGACCGAAGATTCCGAGCTGTTCTGTTGCTGTTGCGATGTGGAACCATCCGTGCTGCGCCCTTCAGAAGCGCCAGTGGTCGGAGCGATGGGCTGAGCCGTTGCGGCTATCGTGGCGGCTACCTGCGGCAAGGGGAGTGTCGCGGCGGGGGGGGTGATCGAAAGTATGTCCATGTTTCGCTCCTGATATAGGTGGGCGCGGCATAGCTATTGATACGGTTTCTCGGAATTTTTTACGGCAGGTTCTAAGTAAACTTTAGAAATCGAAGCAAATACTCAGGCGAGATTGTCAATAAACATAAATTATTGAAAATTCAGGGTAATTATCAAGGTGCACGGCACCTTTCCCATGAAACGGCACGCTGCGCGCAGCCTCGGAAGTCCTGCTTCCCGTGGCTACCCCAGGCCGGGACGGGGTCGGCCTGACTGATAAAATGGTGGATCGTCTCCCCTTGCAGTCTTGCCCATGTCCGTCCTCGCCCCCCCCAATGCCGCCACCTCCCTGGATGGCTGGTTGCATTATCTGGAAGTTCTGCACGGCAAGCCGATAGACATGGGATTGGAACGGGTGAGCGAAGTGGCCCGGCGGCTGGATATCCAACTGGACGCGGTCAAGTTCATCGTGGGGGGCACTAATGGCAAGGGGTCGACCTGCGCCATGCTAGAGGCCATGCTGCTGGCCGCGGGCTACAAGGTGGGTCTGTATACGTCGCCGCACCTTATTCATTTCAACGAACGGATCCGCGTCAACGGGGAATTAGTGACAGATAGTGATCTGGTTGCGCAGTTTCACGCCATCGAAGTGGCCCGCGCCCAGGTCAGCCTGTCCTATTTCGAGTACACGACGCTGGCGGCACTACGTCTTTTCTCCCAGAGCCGACTCGACGCCGTGGTGCTCGAGGTGGGGCTGGGCGGGCGCCTGGATGCCGTCAACATCGTCGATGCCGACTGCGCGATCGTTACCAGCGTCGATCTGGATCACATGGACTATCTGGGCGACACCCGGGAGGCCATAGGCTACGAGAAGGCCCATATCTATCGCGCCGACCGGCCAGCCATCTGCAGTGACCCGGTGCCACCCCAGTCCTTGCTGGACTATGCCGGCAAGATCGGCGCAGACCTTTGGCTGTTCGGCCGTGATTTCAATTATTCGGGCGACCGTCAGCAGTGGGCCTATGGCGGACGCAGCCAGCGCCGCGCGGCGCTGGCCTATCCCGCCCTGCGTGGGGCCAATCAGTTGCTCAATGCCTCTGCCGCCCTGGCGGCGCTTGAGTCCGTGCGCGACCGGCTGTCGGTGCCGCAGCAGGCGGTGCGCCAGGGCCTGGCGCAGGCCATGCTGCCGGGGCGCTTCCAGATCCTGCCCGGACAGCCGCTAGTCATTCTCGACGTGGCGCACAATCCGCACGCGGCGGCCGTGCTGGCGCAGAATCTTGACAATATGGGCTATCACCCCTACACCTATGCCGTATTCGGCATGTTGTCGGACAAGGACCTGTCCGGGGTAGTGGCCAAGCTGGGCCGCCGCATCGACCATTGGTATTGCGCAGGGCTGCCGGGGCCGCGTGGCGTCACCGGCGATGCCTTGGCCGGACAGGTACGGGCCGCACTGGCGACGCTGCCGGAGGACGGCGAGGCCCCTAGCGTGCAGGCTTGCCGAGACCCGGCTGCGGCTTATGCGGCAGCGCGAGAAATGGCAGGGGAGAATGATAGAATTCTCGTGTTCGGCTCCTTTCTCACCGTGTCCGCCGTCATGCAGGCGCTAGGCCGATCCACCTGACCGGTTGGCCGGATATCGGGCAGTAAACCGGATAGCAACGACAGACATCGGGCGCCATAATGGGCTTATTCACACGCAAAGAATCCGCCACGACCAGGAAAGGCGAAGTACGGCGGCCACCGGTGTCCAGCGAGATCCAGGCGGCCGAATTGCGCGCCCGCGCCCGCAGGCGTCTGGCCGGCTCCGTGATCCTGGTGCTAGCCGCTGTCATTATTTTGCCCATGGTGCTGGACTCACGTCCTGCGCAGGTGGCCGACGATGTCTCGGTGCGCATTCCCGGCAAGGATGCGCCTTATCAGCCTGCGGTATCCGATCCCCAGGCGCAGCAGTCCGCCCAGGGCGGAACGCCTGCACCCGCAGCTCAGCCCGCATCTGGCGTAGTTAACCCTGCGCCCGCTGCAGGCAGTTCCCCGGCCTCGTCTGCCGCAACGCCTGCGGCGCTCATACCCGAAGCGCCTGCCATGGCCGACCTGCAGCGTTCCGAGGCCAAGCAGGACCCGAAGTCACAGCCCAAACCCGCCGAAAGCAAGCTGCCGGAAATCAAGCCTGCTCCGGTGATGCGCACCGATGACGGATCGGTCGCCATTGCGCTGCTCGAAGGCCGCAAGCCGCCCGTCTCCGCACCCGTCAAGCCGGCTCAGAGCGCCGGCAACTATGTGCTGCAGATCGCGGCCTACAGCGCGCAGTCCGATGCTCAGTCACGCTATGCGAAGCTGCGCCAGTCGGGCATTACCAACGCGTATATCGAGCCTTTTACCTCGGGCGGCAAATCCCAGTATCGTCTGCGCGTGGGTCCGTTCCCCTCGCGCGACGCAGCCCAGGCCGCCCAGGCGCGCCTACGCGCTTTGGGTTATGACAACGGCTTCATCGCGACGCAGTGACCGGGTTCGATTTCGCCGTTCTGGGCATACTGGCCGCCTCGGGCGTACTGGGGTTGGCGCGAGGCCTTTTAAAGGAATTGTTGTCGCTGGTTGCATATGTGCTGGCGTTCGTTGCCGCGATATGGTGGGGGGGCGTCGCTTCCGGCTGGCTGGTCCATCTGATAGATAATCCGCTGCTGCGTGCGGGGACGGCATATGCTGCGGTATTCATCGCGACATTGCTAGCCGTGGGCCTGGTCAATATGGCATTGGCCGCGCTGATTCGCGTGACGGGCTTGTCCCCCGCCGATCACGGCCTGGGCGGTATTTTTGGCCTGATCAGGGGGCTGCTCATCATCCTGACTCTGGTGGTGGTATGCGGATACACCACATTGCCTAAGGAGCCTTGGTGGCAGGAGGCGAAATTCTCGCCCCTGGCAGTTGAGGCGGTACAACAGATCACATTGCGGCTGCCTCGTTCGCTGGCGCAATTGCTGCCGCCAAACACGCAGTATTCGAGCATCAATTAAGTAAGGAACTCACCATGTGCGGAATCGTCGGGGTCATCGGGCGCGGGCCGATCAATCAGTTGCTCTACGACAGCCTGCTGCTGCTGCAGCACCGAGGGCAAGACGCCGCAGGTATTGCTACGTCGCACGGTAACCACTTCAACATGTTCAAGGCCCACGGCCTGGTACGTGACGTGTTCCGCACTCGCAACATGCGCTCGCTGCCCGGTAGCAGCGGTATAGGCCAGGTCCGCTATCCCACGGCCGGTTCCAGCGACAGCGAGGAAGAGGCCCAGCCCTTCTACGTGAATGCGCCGTTCGGCATTATGTTCGCGCACAACGGCAATCTGACCAATTGGCGCGAACTGCGCGAATCGCTCTATCGCGTGGATCGGCGTCACATCAATACGAATTCCGATTCCGAGGTGTTACTCAACGTGCTGGCGCACGAGCTGCAGTCGGCGGCCGGCGGCACGTCGCTGGACGACGATGCGATTTTTCGCGCCGTGTCCATGGTGCACAAGCGCGCGCGTGGCGCCTATGCGGTCGTGGCACAGATCTCGGGCTACGGCCTGCTGACTTTCCGTGATCCGTACGGCATACGTCCGTTGTGCCTGGGCAAGCTGGAGACCGAAGAAGGCGTGGAGTGGATGGCTGCCTCGGAATCCGTGGCCCTGGAGGGCAGCGGTTTCAGCTTCGTGCGCGATGTGCTGCCCGGCGAGGCGGTGTTCATCGATCTGGATGGCCGCGTGGTCAGCCGCCAGTGCGCCGACAATCCGCAGCTTTCGCCCTGTGTATTCGAATATGTGTATTTCGCCCGTCCCGATTCCCTGATCGACGGCGTATCGGTGTATGACGCCCGCCTGCGTATGGGCGAGTACCTGGCCGACAAGGTGGCGCGCACCATGCGCCTGGGCGATATCGACGTGGTCATGCCCATTCCCGACTCGTCGCGTCCGGCCGCCATGCAGCTGGCCTCGCGCCTGAACTTGAACTACCGCGAAGGACTCATCAAGAACCGCTACGTGGGCCGCACTTTTATCATGCCGGGCCAGGCCGTGCGCAAGAAGTCCGTGCGCCAGAAGCTCAATACCATAGGCATGGAGTTCAAGGGCAAGAACGTGCTGCTGGTTGACGATTCGATTGTGCGCGGCACGACCAGCCGCGAAATCGTCGACATGGCGCGCGCCGCCGGCGCGAACAAAGTGTATTTCGCCTCCGCTGCGCCGCCGGTGCGCTTTCCCAATGTGTATGGCATCGACATGCCCACTCCTCAGGAGTTGATCGCCACGGGGCGCAGCGATGAGGAGATCGCGCGCACCATCGGTGTGGACGGCCTGATCTATCAAGACCTGAGCGATCTGCAACAAGCCATCCGCGATCTGAATCCGGCCTTGCAGCGCGTAGAGGCCTCCTGCTTCGACGGCCAGTACGTCACCGGGGACATCACGCCCGAATACCTGGCCCGCCTGAGCCAGTCGCGCGGCGGCAGCTCCGGAGACGAGGAAGCTTGCGGCGGCTTGCAGTTCAATATGGGCCATGTGACCAGCGACGCTTGAGTTTCCAAGTCCGTGGACCGTAGACGATCCTCACTGCGACTCTCGCTGATCCTGCCCTTCGTGGTGCTGATTTCAGTGCTGACGGGCGTGCTTGGCGTGTTGTGGTATTGGACTGAAAGCATGACCGTTTCCGGGCTGTCCAAGCAGCTCATGGCGCAAATGACCGATCGCATCGCCCAGGCGATCGGGCAGGATGTCCGCTATTCCGGTGCCGTGCTCGAGGCGGCCTTCCCCGAAGGGCTGCCCGAAGCCGCTGACATCGGCAGTGATCTGAGCGGCTTGCAAAAGCGGCTATGGACTGCGGCGTCGCTGCGTGCAACGGTGTACTCCCCCGTGTATTACGGCAATATCGCCGGCCAGAGCATCGGTCTGCTGCGCAAGGACGGGAACCACGCCGAGATCCGGCTCAATACCCAGCCCGGCCAGCCGCGCCAGCGTTTCTCGCTCGACGGCATTACCGGCACGCCGACGCGAATTTTTTCCGATACCAAGGTCTTCGATCCACGCACCCGCCTCTGGTTCAAGCTCGCAAGCCATGCCGACGGCCCGGTCTGGACGCCGGTGTACATCGATTTCGACAAACACGACCTGGTGATGACGCTCGCTCGGCGTGTCCTGTCCAAGACGGGCGAGTTTGAAGGCGTCGTCGCGACGGATGTGTTCCTGCATGCGTTGCAGCGTTTCGTGGATCGGCTGCCCTTGATTCGTGGCGGACAGATATTCATCCTGGAACCGAATGGCGCCTTGATCGCCGCGTCGGACACATCCAATGTCCGGCTCGATTCAAATGGCGGACTTGAGCGCGTTTACGCCGGCACAAGCGGTGATCCGATGTTCGAGGCCGTCTATGCGAAACTGCGGCCGATCTTTGCGCAGTCTGGCGCGCCCACGGGTACGGCCCTGGCAAGCGATGCGCACGACGGGAAAATTCAGATCGCGTATACGCACATCCTGGACAAGGGCGGCCTGAACTGGATCGCCGTGGTGGCGATTCCCGAGGAAAACATGCTCGCTGCCGTTCGCCGGAACGTGATCTTGGTGCTTGCGCTGGGCATGCTTGCGCTGGGCCTTGCGCTGGCCATGGGCCTGTACCTATTCAACGGAATCGCCAAGGACATGCGCAAGCTCGCTCATGCGGTACGCCAGGTAGGCCAGGGAGAAATCAATGCGCGGATCCACGTCGACCGCAACGACGAGATCGGTGAATTGGCGCATAACTTCGACCATATGCGTGACAGCCTGTTTACCGATAAGCTCACCGGCTGCGCGAACCGCGACGCCTTGCAGCATATCCTCGCCATGTTCATGCGCAAGGCCGAGGACGGGCGTTCTGCGCGGCCTTTCGCCTTGTTTTTCATCGATCTGAACCGCTTCAAGCCGCTCAATGATCGATGGGGCCATGAAAATGGCGATCGCGCCCTGACTGAAGTCACGCAGCGTATCAAGGGCGAGCTGCACAAGCGTAGCGTGCTCGTCCGATGGGGGGGAGACGAGTTCGTCGCGGTGCTGCCGGACGTGGACGACGATGCGAAGGCAGTCTGCGAGCGCAGGCGCCTGGAATCCGTTCTCGAACCGGCGCTCACCACACTGGAAGACATTCCGGCAGGCGAGGAAGTATTTATTGGCGCCTCGATCGGATATGCGCTGTATCCGCGCGATGGCGATGATCCGCAGACCTTGCTGCGGCATGCAGATCAGGAAATGTACCGGCGCAAAAATACCGTTGCGCGCAGCTGAAATACCCGTATGCCGCAACCGCGGGCGGGCTGACCACAAAAACTTCAGCGGCGTTTCATAAATGCCGCCAGCGCGACTAGCAGGATGATCGCAAAGAGCGCCATGCTCCATACGACATACTGCACGCCCAACACCGTAACCATGGCGTCTTTGCACATGGCATAGATGCCGAATAGCGTGGGGACCGATGCATCCAGTCCCAGCCCGCTGATGAAGCGGTCGGCGAAGGTCTGCGCGCAGGTTTCCAGGTGCGAGGCCACACTGTATTGATACCAGCCGGCGACCATGCCGCCGGCAGACAGCAACACGGTCAGCAAGGTGGCCAGCTTGGCAGCCAGGCGGCCGCCGACCAGCCCGAGCACGGCCAATAAGCCGATCACCAGGTAGATCAGGCGCTGCAACACGCACCATGCGCAAGGCTGCATGAAGAAGACGTATTGCGACACCAGCGCCACGGCCAGGGCGCCGAAGGAGAACAGCGCAATCAAGACCAGGGGCAGTCGATTGCGGGAAGACGATATGGCATTCATATATGGGGGGCTGAGGAAAGTAATGAGTTCGAGATTTGAATCCGCACTATGAGGCCGAAGATGCGTGCAGGGCCATATGCTGCGCATCCTGAATCAGACCCAGGAACAGATCGTGGGCTCCGTCCCAGCATATCTGTACGCCCAGGCACAGCAGCACGAAGGCCGACATGCGCATGAAAATGGCCGTACCGTTGGCGCCCAGCTTGCTCAACAGGGGTTCGCCAAAGCGCAGGCAAAGAAACAGGACCCAACCCACCGCCAGCAGGCCGGGCAGGGCGCCTGCGTATTGAATCGCGTTCAGCAGCGGCGACGGGTTCTGACCGCGCAGCGAGGCGCCCACGGTGATGGCCGTAGAAATGCAGCCCGGGCCCACGCAGATGGGAAAGGCCAGCGGATAGAAAGCCCGCGCACGCGCGATTTCGGGAGTGAAGACCTCGGCCATCCGGGCCTTGTCTTCGGTGTCGGCATCGGCCGAGTTCACCAGCCGCCAGCCGCTGTAAATAACCAATAGCCCGCCGCCCACGCGAACGGCGGCCAAAGATATACCGAAAAAGCCGAGCACTACGTTGCCCGCGATGAGCGAGCCGATCATCAGCAGGGTGGCATTGATGCTTACGCGGCGAGCCAGGTCGACGCGCGTGGCGTGCGAGGCGCCGTCGGTCAAGGTCAGGAAAATAGGTGCGACAGCAGGTGGGTTCAGAATGGGCAGCAACGTGGCGAAGGCCAGAAAGAAGCTGCGTCCGAAGGCTGAGGCGTAGTCGTAGAAGGCCATGCGGATAGGGGCCGGGAAAGTGTGCGAAGCATTGTACTCACATGGGGCCGGCCAGCGGCGCGAAGTCTTGCTGCGTTTCTTCGCCGGCCAACGCTTGCAGCACATCGCGTTCGAACTGCATCTGGACGCGCGGCCGATCCAGAGTGGGACCCGAAATGATGAAAACGTCTTCCACGCGATCCCCCAGCGTCATGACCTTGGCCATGATCAGACTGATTTCGTTCCGGGAGAAGACCCTGGCCAGCGCGTGAAGCAGCCCGGGCCGATCGGTGGCCGTTACCATCAAACGCCAGGACTGGCTGCGTTCGTCGGGTTGCAGTTCGGCCTGGGGCACGATGGGGAAGGCCTTGGAGCGGCGCGATTGGCGCGTACGCGCGCCGCTGGGCGGCGCCGCGTTGGCATGGGTCAATCTTTCGGCCAGCTCGTGTTCCACCAGGGATGCGAGCGAGCGCAAATCACTGCCGTTCTCCTGTGGCAGGACGATATAACTGTCCAGCGCCCAGCCATGCCGGGTGGTATGCACGCGCGCATCCTGGATGCTGAGCGACTTGCTGTCGAAATACCCGCAGGTATTGACAAAGAGCTGCGGCACATCGCGCGTGTAGACCATGACCTGCAGGCCTTCCGCGTGCTCGGTCGGACGCACGCGCACCACGGGTTTGCCCGGGGCGCTCTGATAGTAGAGATGACGCGTGTGCCAGGCGATCTCCGAAGGCTCGTGGCGCAAGAAATAAGCCACGTCCAGTTGCTGCCAGAATTGGTCGCGTTCGGTGTCGGTCAGGCCGGCCAGGCGGGTCAGTCGCGTGGCCTCATCGCGGCGCTGTGACAGGACGGTGCCGGTGTCCACGCGCCTGCCGCCCAGCCTTTCCAGCGTCAGGCGGTACAGGTCTTCGAGTAGCTTGCCTTTCCAGGCATTCCAGACCTTCGGGCTGGTGCCGCGAATGTCCGCCACCGTCAGAAGATAGAGTGCGGTCAGGTGCCGCTCGTCGTGCACCTGGCGGGTGAATTCTTCGATGACGGCCGGGTCAGATAGGTCGCGCTTTTGCGCCACGGCCGACATCAACAGATGGTTGCGCACCAGGAATTCGACCAGTTCGGCGTCCTCGGCAGACAGTCCGTGCTGCTTGGCGAAGCGGCGCACCTCGACGGCGCCCAGCTGGGAATGATCACCGCCTCGGCCTTTGGCGATGTCGTGAAACAGTGCGGCTACGTAGAGCAGCCAATGCTTTTCCAGTCCGGCGACCAACTGGCTGGCAAGCGGGTATTCCTGCGCGTGCTCGGGCATGGTGAAGCGGCGCACGTTGCGCAGCACCTGCAACGTATGCTGATCTACCGTGTAGACATGGAACAGGTCATGCTGCATCTGGCCCACAATGCGCTTGAACACGGGAAGATAGCGGGGCAGCACGCCAAGCATGGCCATGCGACGCAGTTCGTGCACGATGCCTTGAGGCTGCTGCAGGATTTCCAGGAACAGGCGATGGTTGGCCGGATCTTTGCGAAAGTCCGCGTCGATGCGGCCGCGCGCGTGCCAGATGGCCCGCATGGTGCGCGCCGACATGCCGGTCAGCGTGAGGTGCTGCTGCATGACCAGAAAGGCGCGCAGCATGAGGCTGGGATTGCGCTCGAAGGCATCGTCGCTGACGATGTCCAAGCGCTCGTGCAATTGGCGAAAATCGGTGTCGATGACAATCGCTTCGCTGTCGGGCCGCGGGAAGAGGCGCTCTTCAATGTTCTGCACCAGGATTACGTTCAGCTGTGTCACCTGGCCCGCGGCGCGGTAGTAGCGCTGCATGAGTAGTTCGCTGGCGCGGCGGGTGGCCGTGTCTGCGATGCCGTATACCTGCGCCAAGCCCGGCTGCAGGTCGAACAGCAGCCTGTCCTCGCGGCGGCTGGCAAGTAGGTGCAGCTCGATGCGCAGGCGCTTGAGCGCCTGCTCGGCGCTGCGCAGCGTGCGCGCCTCGGTCGGCGTGAGAAGGCCTGCCTGGGCGATCTGGCCCCAGCCACGGCCGAAGTTGGCGGCGCGCGCCATCCATAGAATCACCTGCAGATCGCGCAAGCCGCCAGGCGATTCCTTGCAGTTCGGTTCCAGCGCGTAGGGCGTTTCCTGATGGCGGGCATGGCGTTGCTGCAATTCGACCCGCTTGGCCAGGAAAAAAGTACGTGCATCCAGGCAATCGGCCATGGCCGATCCGAAACGCCTGAAAAGACTGCGGCTGCCAGCCAGCCAGCGCGACTCGAGAAGCGCAGTTTCCACGGTGATGTCGGCCTGAGCCTCGCGTTCACAGTCCTCAATGGTGCGCACGCTGTGGCCGGGTTCCAGGCCGAGGTCCCAGAGCGATGCGACGAGTCCTTCGACGGCGGCTTCGTCGGCGGATGAGGGCGCCTGCGGCAGCAGGATGAGCAAGTCGACATCGGAGTGCGGATAGAGTTCGCCGCGGCCATATCCGCCTACGGCAGCCAGGGCAGCCCCTGCAGGCAATGGGCGCAGCGTCAGCAGGTCGCGCAGGGCCTGGTCGACGGCGCGGCGCAGGTCAGCCAGCAGCGTGTCGGCGCGGCCGTGGTCGCGGAATCGGGCAATGGCGGCGGCGCGCGCCGCCTGTACCTGGGACTTGATCTGGGCAAGCTCGGTGAAGCTCATGCGAACGGCGGGGGCGGAATCAGGCGAGGGCGGGAACGGCCAGAGGCTCGGTGATGAAGGCCGGAGGCTGCGGCACGCCGGGCGAGACGGTCAGCACTTCGTAGCCAGTCTCGGTCACCAGGACGGAGTGTTCCCATTGCGCCGACAGGCTGTGATCACGCGTGACCACCGTCCAGCCGTCGGACAGGTTGCGAATTTCCTTGCGGCCGGCGTTGACCATGGGTTCAATGGTGAAGATCATGCCCGGCACCAGCTTGATACCCATGCCCGGCTTGCCGTAGTGCAGAATTTGCGGATCCTGGTGAAAGCGCCGGCCCACGCCGTGGCCGCAGTATTCGCGCACGATGGAAAAGCCGGCAGCCTCACCGTGTCTCTGGATGGCATGACCGATGTCGCCCAGCGTGGCGCCGGGGCGCACCTGCTGGATGCCCTTCCACATGCATTCGAAGGTGGTTTCCATCAGACGGCGCGACAGGATCGATTGTTCGCCCACGGCGTACATGCGGCTGGTGTCGCCGAACCAGCCATCCTTGATGATGGTGACGTCCAGGTTGATGGAGTCGCCGTTCTTGAGGATTTTGTCGCCCGGAATGCCGTGGCAGATCACATGGTTGACGGAGGTGCAGATCGCGCCCGGGAAGGGCGGGTAGCCAGGGGGCGCATAGCCCACGGTGGCCGACTTCACCTTGAGTTCGTCGGTGAGGTATTCCATGCACAGGCGGTCGAGTTCGCCGGTGGTGACGCCCGGTTTGACGAAGGGCGTGAGGTAATCCAGGATGAGTGCGGCGTCCTGGCAGGCGGCGCGCATCTTGGCCAGGTCGGCCGGGTCGGTGATGAGTTCGATTGCCATGGCGTGTCCAGCTGAATTTTGGCGATTTGTCCCGGTTTTCGGAACGGGGTTTAAGGCCCGTAGGCAATCCACTTGAGGGATTGCCCTGGAAAATAGTAGAATTATAGGCTTTCCGGCGCATGGCCCAAGGTTTATCCCTCAGATAAAGCCCTAAAGCCTGGCGCCAAATCCCGCACCTTGCCAACCAGGGTGCCCGTTGCCGATTCAACAGTAGGCGTATGGGTGCTGGCGAGCGTGCAAGTCCAAACCCTAGGAGAACATTATGTCCCTTATGCGTGAAATGCTCGAAGCCGGCGTCCACTTTGGTCACCAGACCCGTTACTGGAACCCGAAGATGGCCCCCTACATCTTTGGCAGCCGCAACAAGATTCACATCATCAACCTGGAAAAGACGGTTGAGAAGTACCTTGATGCCACCAAGTTCGTGAAGCAGCTGTCTGCCCGAGGCGGCAATGTCCTGTTCGTAGGCACCAAGCGCGCCGCGCGCGAATTGGTCGCCTCGGAAGCCGCCCGTGCCGGCATGCCTTACGTCGATGCCCGCTGGCTCGGCGGCATGCTGACCAACTTCAAGACGGTCAAGGCTTCGATCAAGCGTTTGAAGGACATGGAAGCGATCGTTGCCGAGGGTGGCGCAGAGCGCATGATCAAGAAGGAAGGTCTTCTGTTCCAGCGCGAACTGGATAAGCTGAACAAGTCGATCGGCGGCATCAAGGACATGACCACGCTGCCCGAAGCCTTGTTCGTGATCGACGTGGGCTATCACAAGATCGCCGTGGCTGAAGCCCGCACCCTGGGCATCCCGGTCGTGGCCGTGGTCGATACCAACCACGCTCCCGACGGCGTGGATTACATCATCCCCGGCAACGACGACTCGGCCAAGGCCATCGCGCTGTACACCAAGGGCATCGCCGATGCGGTCATCGAAGGCCGCCAGCAGAACCTGAGCGGTCTGGTCGAGGAAATCGAAGGCCAGGAAGAGTTTGTCGAAGTGCAGGACAACCAGGCCTGAGCCTGTCAGGTCCGGCGGCCGGTCCTGAGGGATAGGCCGCCAGGATCTGGCGCCGCGACAGCCGTTGGCGCTTGACCCCCGAAGTATCATTTCTGCCCCGGCCAGACCGGGGCATGTCTTACGAAATTTGGAGCAAACATGGCTGAAATTACCGCTGCCCTGGTCAAGGAACTGCGCGAAAAGACCGACGCGCCCATGATGGAATGCAAGAAGGCCCTGACCGAGGCCGCCGGCGACCTGGCCAAGGCTGAAGAGATCCTGCGCGTCAAACTGGGCAACAAGGCCAGCAAGGCCGCCACCCGTGTGACCGCCGAGGGCCTGATCGGTCTGTACATTTCGGCCGACGCCAAGCAGGGCGCCGTGATCGAAGTCAATTGCGAAACCGACTTCGTCGCCAAGAACGACGATTTCGTTGCTTTCGTCAACGGCCTGGCCAAGCTGGTCGCCGAGCGCAACCCTGCCGATGTGGCCGCCTTGTCGGCCTTGCCGTATGTGGGACCCGCTGGCGAAGGTACGGTCGAGTCGACCCGCACCGCCCTGATCGGCAAGATCGGCGAAAACTTGAGCATCCGCCGCTTCGAACGCATCCAGACGCCCGACGCGCTGGCCAGCTATGTGCACAGCGGCCGCATTGGCGTGTTGGTCGAGTTCGCCGGCGACAATGAAGTGGGCAAGGACCTGGCCATGCACATTGCCGCCACCAAGCCCAAGGCCCTGAATGCCGACGGCGTGCCCGCCGCCGACATCGCCACCGAACGTTCGGTCGCCGAAGCCAAGGCCGCCGAGTCGGGAAAACCTGCCGATATCGTCGCTAAGATGGTCGACGGATCGATCGCCAAATTCCTGAAGGAAGTCACGCTGCTGTCGCAGCCCTTCGTCAAGAACGACAAGCAGACCGTCGAACAGATGCTCAAGGAAAAGAAGGCATCGATCAGCAAGTTCGTGCTGTTCGTGGTGGGCGAGGGCATCGAGAAGAAGGTCACCGACTTCGCTGCCGAAGTGGCCGCCGCCGCTGCCGGGCAAGCCTGATAAACGGCATTACCGCGGGCCGGCGCGGGGGCGCCAGGGGCTTGTGGCCCGGTGCCCCGCTCCGGCCCGTTTCTTGTCTTACACTTTCGTCGGAACCGTTCCCAGGGGCATGCCTATGACCAGCAGCAGATCGTACAACCGGGTTCTCCTCAAGCTTTCCGGCGAAGCCCTGATGGGCGAGGATGCCTTCGGCATCAACCGTAGCACCATCGTGCGCATGACCCAGGAAATCGCCGAGGTCGCATCCACCGGGATCGAACTGGCCATCGTTATCGGCGGGGGCAACATCTTCCGCGGTGTTGCCCCGGGCGCGCAGGGCATGGATCGCGCCACCGCAGACTACATGGGCATGATGGCCACCATCATGAACTCGCTGGCTTTGCAGGATGCGCTCAAGCATCAGGGCGTGGATGCACGCGTACAATCAGCCCTGAACATCGAGCAGGTGGTCGAACCCTATATCCGTCCCAAGGCGCTGCGCTATCTCGAGGAAGGCAAGGTCGTGATCTTCGCGGCCGGCACGGGCAACCCCTTTTTCACCACCGATACCGCGGCGGCGCTGCGCGGCGCCGAGATCGGCGCAGAGATCGTGCTCAAGGCTACCAAGGTCGATGGCATCTACAGCGCCGATCCGAACAAGGATCCGACCGCCACGCGCTATACACGCATCAGCTTCGACGAAGCCATCGTGCGCCGCCTCGAAGTGATGGATGCCACCGCGTTTGCGCTGTGTCGCGACCAGAAACTTCCCATCAAGGTGTTTTCGATCAACAAGCCGGGCGCGCTCAATCGGGTCGTGGCCGGTGAGGACGAAGGCACGCTGGTACACGTATAAAAGAAGGAAACTCCATGAGCGTTGCAGACATTCGCAAATCCGCCGACAGCCGGATGACCAAGTCGCTGGAAACCCTCAAGTCCAACCTGGCCAAGCTGCGCACCGGCCGCGCACACCCCAGCATCCTGGATCACGTGCAGGTCGAGTACTACGGCTCGCCGGTACCGGTGGGCCAGGTGGCCAACCTGACCTTGGTCGATGCCCGCACGATCAGCGTGCAGCCTTATGAAAAGCCCATGCTGCAGCCCATCGAAAAGGCCATACGTGAATCCGACCTGGGCCTGAACCCCATGGCTTTGGGCGACACCATCCGCGTTCCCATGCCCGCGCTGACCGAAGAGCGCCGCCGGGACCTGAGCAAGGTGGCGCGCAGCGAAGGCGAGGACGCCAAGGTTGCCGTGCGTAATCTGCGCCGCGAGGCCAACGACAGCTTGAAGAAGCTGGTCAAGGACAAGACGATTTCCGAAGACGATGAGCGCCGCGCACAAGACGATGTGCAGAAAATGACCGATCGCTTCGTGGCCGATATCGACAAGCTGGTCACGCAGAAAGAAGCCGAAATCATGACGGTGTAAGCGGCGTCTGCCGCGACGCCGGCGTGCCCTGATACACCATGGCCACCAGCTCCACTCTCGCCGTACCGCAGACCAGCGGTGTACCCCGGCATATTGCCATCATCATGGATGGCAATGGCCGTTGGGCCACGCGCAGGCATCTGCCGCGCACGGCCGGCCACATCAAAGGCGTGCAGGCCGTGCGCCGCACGGTCGAGGCCTGCGGCCGCCTGGGCGTGCGTTATCTCACGCTGTTCGCGTTCAGCTCCGAGAACTGGCGCCGTCCGGCCGACGAGGTATCGCTCCTGATGCGGCTGTTCGTCAAATCGCTCGAGCGCGAAGTCGTCAAGCTCGAAAAACAGGGTGTACGTTTGCGCGTAGTGGGCGATCTTTCGCCTTTCGAGCCGCGTTTGCAGGAGCTGATCCATCAGGCGGAAGCGCGTACCGAGCATAACGATCAGCTAAATCTGTCCATTGCGGCCAATTATGGTGGCCGCTGGGACGTTCTTCAGGCCATGCGCGGCATGCTGCGCGCCAATCCCGGCTTGGCCGAGCATCCCGAGCACATCGACGAGGACGCGTTGTCCGCGCATTTGTCCATGCCCTGGGCGCCCGAACCCGACCTGTTCATCCGCACAGGCGGCGAGCAGCGGGTCTCCAATTTCCTGATCTGGCAACTCGCCTACACCGAGCTGTACTTCACCGACACCTACTGGCCCGATTTCGATCGCGCCTGCCTGGAAGAGGCCGTCGCGTGGTACGGCGGGCGCGAGCGCCGCTTCGGCCGGACCAGCGCGCAAGTGCTGGCCGCGCGTTGACCGTCCGGCGATTCCCTCAGTGATCTTCCTTCATAGCCACCCGCAAGAGTCCTAGCGATGTTACGCCAGCGAATTATTACCGCCGCCGTTCTGCTCGCCGTCCTGGCCGCGGCCGTGGCGGCGCCACAACCCATCTGGATACTGGCGCTGCTTGCGTTGACCGCCTCCTGCGCCTGCTGGGAATGGCTGCGGTTGACGCTGCCCGCGCGCGTACCGGCGATCGTGCCGCGCCTGGTGGCCATCGTCGTCTTCTGCTTTCTGCTGGCCCTTGCCTGGGTCTGGAGTGCGCCTGCGGGCGGCGTGCTGCCTCAGGAACTCCTGGCCAGTGGCGCCCTGGTCATCGTCGTCAGCCTGGTTTGGCTGGTCTGCGCCACCACGGCCGTGGTGCGCGGCCGGGCGGACGTACCGCCCGCCAGCGTGGGGTGGTCGATATTTGCGGTGCTGGCCACTGTTTCGGCCTGGATCGTCCTTGCCGTGATGTATCTGGCATTCGGCCCTTTGTTCGTGCTGACGCTGCTGCTGCTGGTATGGGCCGCCGACATCTGTGCCTACTTCGGCGGCCGCAAGTTTGGCCGCCATAAGCTGGCTCCCCAGGTCAGCCCCGGCAAGACGGTTGAAGGCGCGCTTTGCGGCTTGCTGGGCGCGGTCTTGGTGACGCTGGTTGGCGCCTGGTGGCCGGACACTTTCGGCTACATGCTGGTCGACCGCTGGTCGGTGTGGGGCGCCATCCCCATTGCGGCACTATTGGGCGCGGTATCCATCATGGGCGACCTGTTCGAGTCGTTGCTCAAGCGTCGTGCCGGCGTCAAGGATTCCAGCGCACTGCTACCGGGCCACGGCGGCGTGTACGACCGCATCGATGCCATTCTGCCGGTGGTGCCTATCGCGCTGCTGATTTCGGGAGCCCTGTTTTGACCTTGAGGCAGCCAACGCAGCCCAGGCGCGTCGTCGTACTGGGTTCAACCGGATCCATAGGCGTGAATACGCTAGACGTCATGGCGCGGCATCCGGATCGGCTGCGGGTCCATGCTCTCTCCGCGCACAGCCGCATGGAAAGGCTGGCCGAGCAGGCCGCGGCTTGCGGCGCTCCCGTGGTGGTGGTGCCCGACGACGCGGCGCGCACACGGTTCATCGCGGCCTGGCGCGGTGCCACCCTGCCCGAAGTCCGGGTGGGCGCGCAGGCGCTGTCCGATACAGCTGCCGATACGCAATGCGATATGGTCGTGGCGGCTATTGTCGGCGCAGCAGGCCTGCCTTCCGCCCTGGCGGCCGCGCACGCCGGCAAGCGCATCCTGCTGGCCAATAAGGAGGCCTTGGTCGCGGCGGGCACGCTGTTCATGCAGGCGGTGCGGGATAAGGGCGCCGAGTTGCTGCCCATAGACAGCGAGCACAATGCGATTTTTCAGTGCTTGCCGCATCACGGACCATCGGCAAGCCGAGCCTATGCGCCCGCGCAGCCTGCCGCGGGGGTGCGTCGTCTGCTGTTGACGGCGTCGGGCGGGCCGTTCCGCCTGACCCATCCCGACGATCTGCACGACGTCACGCCCGAACAGGCCTGCGCCCATCCCAACTGGAGCATGGGCCGCAAGATTTCCGTCGACTCGGCGACCATGGTCAACAAGGGCCTGGAGGTGATCGAGGCGCACTGGCTGTTCGCCATGCCCCCCGAGCGCATCGAGGTGCTGATACATCCGCAGAGCGTGGTGCATTCGCTGGTGGAATATGTAGACGGCTCGGTATTGGCCCAGCTCGGCAATCCCGACATGCGCACGCCGATTTCGTACGGCCTGGGGTTTCCCGACCGGCTCGAAAGCGGTGTGGGAATGCTCGATCTGGCCCGCGCAGGGCGGCTGGATTTTGATACGCCGGACTTCACGCGCTTTCCGTGTCTGCGTTTGTGCTTCGACGCACTTCAGGCCGGCCAGAACGCCTGCATCGCGCTCAACGCGGCCAACGAGGTGGCGGTGCAGGCCTTTCTCGAGGGTCGTCTGCCGTATACCTGGATCTCCCGGGTCATCGAAGCGTCGCTCGAGTGGCAGGCGGGTCGACCATCTGCTACGCTGGGTTCTGTTGAAGACGTGTTGGCGGTGGATGCTGCGGTGCGCGCTTATTCCGGCAATCTAGGGCTTGCCTGAACTTTCTGGGTTTGTTTCTGGTTTCTTTAGGTGCCGGCCTCAGGACTGCGGGAGTTTCGGTGCTTGCCCGGTGGGCGTGCTCGGTGAGTCAATAGCCCAACAATCGCCGCCCAAGCGTACTCAACTCCGACGTCTCAAAACCTTGCTTCGCCAAACATGTTCCTGACGCTAATCGCCTTTGCCGTCGCCCTTGGCATTCTCATCACGTTCCACGAACTGGGCCATTATTGGGTGGCGCGCATTTGCGGTGTACGCGTCCTGCGCTTTTCGATCGGTTTCGGCCGGGTGTTGCTGCGCCGTACTGACCGGCATGGCACGGAATGGGCCGTCTCGGCCATCCCGCTGGGCGGCTACGTGAAGATGCAGGACGATCCGCCGCCGGATGCGTCCCGGGCCGAGGCCGGGCGTGCCTTCAATAACCAGTCTGTTTGGCGACGCATGGCCATCGTGGTTGCGGGACCCCTGTTCAACCTGGTGCTGGCGGTCGTGTTCTATGCCGCCCTGGACATGGCGGGTACGCGGATGCCCGCGCCCATACTGAGCCAGCCCGAGGCCAGCAGTCCGGCCGGGCGGGCAGGCTTCATGGCGGGTGATAGGATCCTTGCGATAGACGGCCATGCCGTGGCGTCCTGGAACGACGCGCGCTGGCGGCTGCTGGACGTGCTGTCCTCGGGAGGGCAGGCCGTGCTGGATGTGCGACCGACCGCGGGCGGCGTCCAGCGGCGCACGCTGGTGCTCAAGACAGGCAATCGTCTGGACCCGTCCCAGGGCGATCCCCTGGCGTGGGCGGGGCTGCGTCTGGAGCAGCCGCCTCCGGTGGTGCGCGAGGTCGGCCCCGGCAGCCCGGGCCAGGCGGCTGGATTGCAGGTCGGGGATACGATCACCGCCGTGGGCGACTTGACCGGAACGCTCGATGCGTCCGCTCTTGTTGCCTACATCCAGCAGCACGCGGGGGTTTCGCTGCCCATGACCGTCATGCGTGGCGGCGTTCCGATTTCACTGCACGTGGTGCCGCGGCCCGAGGAGATCGACGGCCGTAAAGTAGGGCGCATCGGCATTATGCTGGGCGGGGACGTGCCCATGGTCACTGTGCGCTATGGCGTGCTCGATAGCGTCTGGCATGGTGCGCGGCGCACCGGGGAGACGGCCTGGATGTCATTGCGCATGATGGGTCGCATGGCGGTGGGCGACGTGTCCTGGCGCAATCTCAGCGGCCCAGTGACGATGGCCGACTATGCGGGCCAGTCAGCACGCATCGGGCTGGCTGCCTATGTGGCCTATCTGGCGCTCATCAGCATCAGCCTGGGCGTGCTCAATCTGCTACCCATACCCTTGCTGGACGGCGGCCATCTTCTTTATTACCTGCTTGAAGTGGTTCGTGGACGCCCCGTGCCCGAGCGCTGGATGCAGATCGGACAGCGGACTGGCCTGGGCCTTTTGGTCTGTTTGATGGGGCTGGCGCTTTTCAATGATTTCGCCCGCCTGTTCACCTAGGCGCTAATCGAATAAAATGCTCGGTTTACCGCCCATCTAAGGATACGTCAGCTTATGTTTTGTCGCCGGCTGTTTCAGCGAGTGCTCCACCCGTCGCTGAGGTATTTGCTGAGGTATCTGCTTGTCGGGGCCGTACTCTTGATGCCGGCCTGGGCGCAGGCTTTCGAACCTTTCGTCGTCAAGGATGTCCGCGTCCAGGGCCTGCAGCGGGTCGACGCCGGCACGGTATTTGGCTATCTGCCTTTCAAAGTGGGCCAGAAATTCACGCAGCGGGATGCGGACGAATCCGTGCGCCGGCTGTATGCCTCCAATTTGTTCAACGATGTGAATGTCGGCACCGAAGGCAACGTGGTGATCGTGACGGTCGCCGAACGCCCCACGGTCGCGTCCATTACTTTCTCCGGCATGCATGAGTTCGAATCCAAGACCATCGTGGCCGAATTGGCCAAGGTGGGTTTTGCCGAAGGCCGAATTTTCGATCAATCCGCGCTCGATCAGGCCGAGACTGAACTCAAGCAGCAATATCTCGGCAAAGGCCTGTACAGTACCGAAGTCAACGCCACGGTGACGCCGCTGCCGCGCAACCGGGTGGGTATCGCCTTCGACATCTTCGAAGGGGCCCGAGCCAAAATTCGCGGCATCCATTTCGTGGGTAACAAGGCCTTTTCCACCAGCACGTTGATGGACCAGGTCGACATGAGCACGCCGGGCTGGTTCACCTGGTATACCGATACCGACAAATACTCGCGCGAAAGGCTCGAGGCCGATGTCGACAGGGTCCGCTCCTTCTATCTCAACCACGGCTATCTGGAATATTCCAACGAGCCGCCTCAGGTCACGATTTCGCCCGACCGCACCAGCATCTACATCACCATTTCCATCCACGAAGGCAAACCCTACAAGGTACGCAGCGTCAAGCTGGCTGGCAATATGCTGGGCCTGGACGCCGAGCTGAAAAAACTGGTGACGGTCAAGCCAGGCACGGTGTTCGATGCCTCGCAGACAAACAAGACGGCCAAGGCGATCACCGACTATCTGGGTGAACTGGGCTATGCCTTCGCCAACGTCAATCCCAGCCCGCAGCTGGACCGGGCCAAGCATGAAGCCGACCTCACGTTCTACATCGACCCCAGTCGCCGGGTGTACGTGCGCCGTATCCAGATGGCCGGCAACACGCGTACCCGCGATACGGTCATCCGCCGTGAAATGCTCCAGCAGGAAGCGGCCTGGTATGACTCCAACCAGATCCGGCAATCGCGCGACCGCATCGACCGCCTGGGCTACTTCACCAGCGTCGGTGTCAAGACCGAACCCGTACCGGGCTCGCCCGATCAGGTCGACGTCAACGTCAACGTCAAGGAAAAACCCACCGGCATGGTGAATCTGGGTGTGGGCTACGGTTCGGCGGACCGGGCCATTTTCCAGGCAGGTATCAGCCAGGACAACCTTTTCGGCAGCGGCCACAACGTGTCGTTCAACGTCGGTACCAGCAGCGTGCAGTCCTCGGCTGTGCTGTCTGAAACCGATCCGTACTTCACCAAGGACGGTATCAGTCGTACGGTATCGGTCTACTACCGTCTGACCCGTCCCTGGCTCGCCGACTCGGGCCAGTACATGGTCCGTACCCTCGGCGCAGGCTTGAACTTCGGGGTGCCCATCACCGACACCGATCGCATCTTCATGGGCGCCACCGTCGAACGCAACACCATCGGTCTGTACGGGAACAATTCGCCCTTGTCCTATACAAACTATGTCAATACTTACGGCACGACCACCAATGCGCTCATCCTCAACACAGGCTGGTCCAAAGACACGCGCGACAGCGCGCTGTCGCCTACCCGCGGCGCATACACCAAGCTGAGCGCCGACGTCGGCACAGTGGGGTTGAAGTACGGCATGCTGAGCGCGCAGCAGCAGTACTACATTCCCCTGAGCCGTTCGTATACCCTGGCCTTCAACGGCCTGGCCAATTACGGCTTCGCCTACGGCGGCAAGCCGTTCCCGGTAATCAAGGACATCTATGGTGGTGGTCTGGGTTCGGTGCGCGGCTATTCGTCCTCGTCGTTGGGGCCGCGCGACCAGAACACGGGCGACTATCTCGGCGGCCAACGCATGCTGGCGGCCAGTGTGCAGTTGTATCTGCCGGTGCCGGGAACGGGCCACGAAGGCACGCTGCGTTGGTTCCTGTTCGCCGATGCGGGCCAGGTGGCGCCGACCAGTTCGATCCCGGGCAGCACCGGCTGTTCAAGCGGTACCTACTCGAATTCCTATGGGTTCACCATTAGCGATCCTTGCGCCTGGCGCTTCTCGGCGGGCGTCGGGTTATCGTGGCAGTCGCCCATCGGCCCGCTGCAGATATCCATGGGCAAGGCGCTCAATTCCAAGCCAGGCGACAACAAAGAAGCCTTCCAGTTCCAGATCGGCACGGCTTTCTGATTTTTGCTTCATACCTCATGGCCATGCCTTCGGGCATGGCACAATACTGCCCCAGGCAGATTTCGTTTTTTGCCGCTTGAAGCGGCATGTACTTTCAGGTGAGAGTTTCAATGTCTGACTTTGTCCGCATGACCCAATCCCGCATCGTGCGTCGCGGTGCCTTGACTGTGGCCGCCGCTCTGATGGCAGGCTCGGCCGCCATGGTCGCAGCCCAGGCCGCGACGACGATCACGGCGCCGTCTGCGGCCTCGGCTTCTGCCGCTCCGCTCCAAGGTACCAAGATCGGTTTCGTCAACACCGAGCGCATCCTGCGCGAATCGGTGCCCGCCAAGGCTGCGCAAGCCAAGATCGAAGCCGAATTCAAGGGGCGCGACGCCGATCTGCAAAAAATGGCCGCCCAATTGCGTGCCAAGGTCGAGCAGTTCCAGAAAGACAGCCCGGTGCTGTCCGACTCCGACCGTGCCGTGCGCCAGCGCCAGCTGTCTGATCTGGACGCGACCTTGCAGCGCAAGCGCCAGGAATTTCAGGAAGACTTCAACCGCCGCCGCAACGAAGAATTCTCGTCCATTGTCGCCAAGGCCAACGCGGCCATCAAGAAGATCGCCGAGCAGCAGAACTACGACCTGATCATCCAGGACGCCGTCACGGTCAATCCGCGTGTCGACATCACCGACCAGGTGATCAAGGCCCTGAACTGATCGCCTGACAGCGATCGCCTTGCGGTTTTTTCATGTCGGCTCTACTGGATCCAGCGCACGCGCCCACTCTTGACGAACTTCTGGCGGGTGCCGACACGCAAGGCCTGAACTGGCGGATCGTATCGACGGACTCGGCCGGCAGGGCAGGTCAAGGCCTGCCCCAGGTATGCGGCATCGGCACCTTGTCGGGCGCTGGTTCTAGCGAAATCAGCTTTCTCACCAATAAGCGCTATCAATCGCAGTTACTGAATACCAAGGCAACTGCGGTCATCGTACCGGAGCAGGCCGTCGATCTGCTCAAGTCCTATGCGCCGTTGCCTTTCGCTCTAGTAGTCAGCGATCAGCCGTATCTTCTTTATGCCCGCTTGGCGCAGTGGTTCGATGCAGCGCGTCGGCCTCTGCCGCCCCCCGGCGTGCATCCCACCGCAGTCGTGGCCTGCGATGCGCATATCGAAGATGGTGTGAGCGTGGGGCCGCATTGCGTGATCGAGTCGGGGGTTCAGATCGGCCGAGGCACCATCCTTGGGCCGGGCTGCGTGATCGGGCAGGACTCCAGTCTAGGGCCGGACTGCCGATTGCATGCCCGCGTCACGCTCTACCATGGTGTGACCGTGGGCGCGCGTGCCATTTTGCACAGCGGAGTGGTGCTGGGAGCCGACGGCTTCGGCTTTGCGCCGGATCCGACCCGGGGCAAGGGCGCGTGGGGCAAGATTCCCCAATTGGGCGGAGTCACACTGGGCGACGATGTCGAAGTCGGCGCCAATACCACCATCGACCGCGGCGCGTTGGAAGACACCCAGATCGCCGACGACGTCAAGCTGGACAACCTCATCATGATCGCGCACAACGTGCGCATCGGGGCGCATACCGCCATTGCCGGCTGCGTGGCGGTGGCCGGATCCGCCGTCATCGGTGAGCGCTGCATCATCGGCGGATCCTCGGCTATAGCAGGCCACATCACGATCGCCGACGATGTAACGGTGTCGGGCAAGACAGGCATTTTCTCCAGCATCGCCAAGCCCGGTCACTATACGTCCGTGTATCCTTACTCGGAGCACGCCCAGTGGCAGCGCAACGCTGCGGTGATTCCGCATCTGGCGGATTTGCGCAAACGCTTGCGGGCGCTCGAAAAGAAAGGCAGCGGCGCGACCTGACCGCGGCGCCGCATCGCCGCCATCGCCATGGCGGCGCAACAACAACTTCGAACTCGTACTCAGGAAAAAATTCAGCATGGAACTCGACATCAAGGCGATTATGGAGCGACTGCCGCATCGCTATCCGATGCTGCTCGTCGACCGCGTTCTGGAAATGGTGCCGGGAAAATCCATCGTGGCTCTGAAGAACGTTTCGATCAATGAGCCGTTCTTCGAAGGCCATTTCCCGCATCTTCCCGTGATGCCGGGCGTGCTTATCGTCGAGGCCATGGCTCAGGCCGCGGCGATTTTTTCGTTCGCCAGCGAAGACGGCAGCCAGTGTCTGGACACTAAAAAGATGGCCTACTACCTGGTGGGCGTGGACGGAGCGCGCTTTCGCAGGCCTGTCGTGCCGGGCGACCAACTGCGCCTGGAAGTCCAGGCCGAGCGCCTGAGCCGCACCATTTGCAAATACAAGGGTCTTGCGCTGGTGGATGGCCAGGAGGTGGCCGAGGCCACGCTGATGTGCGCGATCCGCAGCCTGGAAAGCTAATGTCCGGAATCATCCATTCCACCGCCATCGTCGACCCCGCCGCCAAGCTCGACCCTACGGTGAGCGTGGGACCCTATAGCATCATCGGACCCGACGTAACCCTAGGCGCCGGTACTGATGTGGGTTCGCACTGCGTCATCGACGGCGTCACCACCATCGGCCGCGACAACCGCTTCTACCGTTTTTGCTCCATCGGCGGCATGCCGCAGGACAAGAAATACGGTGGCGAGCCGACCGAACTCATCATCGGCGACCGCAACACCGTGCGCGAGTTCACCACCTTCAATACCGGTACGGTGCAGGATGGCGGCAAGACCGTGGTCGGCAGCGACAACTGGATCATGGCCTACGTGCACATCGCGCACGATTGCCGTATCGGTGACAACACCATTCTGGCCAATTCGGTGCAGCTGGCCGGCCACATCGAAGTGCACGATTGGGCCATTGTCGGTGGCATGACGGGCGTGCATCAATTTTGCAAGATCGGCGCGCACAGCATGGTGGGCGGCGGCACCTCGTTGGTACAGGACGTTCCTCCCTTCGTGCTGGCCTCCGGCAACGACGGCGCGTGCCGTCCGGCTGGCATCAACGTCGAAGGTCTGAAGCGGCGCGGTTTCAGCCTGATCGCCATCTCGGCCCTGCGTGATGCGTACAAATCGCTTTATCGCCGCGGCCTCACGCTGGATGAAGCGTGCCTCCAGTTCCGCGCGCAGATGCAGGCCGAGCCCGAGGCGTTCGACGCATTGCAGACACTGTTGGAATTCGTCGAAAGCTCCAGGCGCGGCATCATTCGACCATGAATATGACGGCCGCACGCGCCATCGGCATGGTGGCCGGCGAGCCGTCCGGCGATCTGCTGGCGGGTCGCGTCATTGCCGGCCTGCATCAACGATTTCCCGGCATAGCGATCAGTGGCATAGGCGGCCCGCGCATGATCGAGCAGGGCTTCGAATCCTGGCACGACATGCATGCGCTGACGGTGTTCGGCTTTGTCGATGCCTTAAAGCGCTTGCCCAGCCTGTTGTCCATTTATCGCGACACCAGAAGGCGCCTTCTGAACGAACCCCCTGCGGTGTTCGTGGGCATCGACGCGCCCGACTTCAACCTGCGCCTGGAACGCGCGCTGCGCCAGGCCGGTACGCCTACCGTACACTTCGTGGGGCCTTCGATCTGGGCCTGGCGCTACGAACGCATCCACAAGATCCGCGAGTCCGTCTCGCACATGCTGGTGCTGTTTCCCTTCGAAGAAGATATCTACCGCAAGGAAAACATCCCCGTCACCTACGTGGGCCATCCGCTGGCGCAGACCATTCCCATGAAGCCCGACCGCGCTGGCGCGCGTGCGCGCTTGAACGTGGACGCGTCGGCCCGTGTGCTGGCCATCCTGCCGGGCAGCCGTTCTTCCGAGATCCGCCTCATGGGGCCGCGCTTTTTGCAGGCCGCCCAGGGGCTGGTGCGCCGCGATCCCGGGCTGCAATGCATTGTGCCCATGGTCAACGCCCCGCGCCGCGCCGAATTCGAGGTTCTGCTGGCGCAATATCCCGTACCCAATCTGCGCTGCGTCATGGCGCAGGACCTGGCCGGACAGGGCGCGGCAGCCGCGCAACCGGTGGCCTGGTCTGTCATGGAAGCCGCCGACGCGGTCCTGGTTGCCAGCGGAACTGCCACGCTGGAGACCGCGCTCTATAAGCGGCCCATGGTGATTTCCTACGTGCTCTCGCCCTGGATGCGCCGCATCATGGCCTGGAAGTCCAAGCAGGAGCGGCCTTATCTACCCTGGGTGGGCTTGCCCAATATCCTGCTGCGCGACTTTGTCGTGCCCGAGCTTCTGCAGGACGACGCCACGCCGCAAGCCTTGGAGGAGGCGACCTGGTCGGCATTGACCGACGACGCCCGCGCGGCGAATCTTGAAGCGAAATTCGCCGCCTTGCATCAGGATCTGCTGCGCGACACCCCGGCCTTGGCCGCCGAGGCCATCGCCGCGGTTGCAGACGGCCGGATATAAGGTCGCCGTGCCGACGTGATGCTATCGGGCGCCGTCGGGGAAAATTTTCCTAATGCGGCTCGGGCGGCAATACGTCGGGATGCGCGAGCGTCCTGTATGGCGGCGTCGAGGCCTTAGGATTGTTCGTGGTCTCGTCGATCACCTTTTGCACGTCCGCCGTCTTGGCGAGTTCGAACAGGAACTTCTTCTTGTCGAAGTTCGCCGATACGCAGCCCTGCACGATGATAAAGCGGCGCTGCAGCGTCAGCCATAGCGCCGTATGCTCGCGCCAGCCTGTCGTGCGGTTGATGAACGCAAGGCGCCGCTGGACCGCCTCTACGATTTCGTGATCGTATTTGTAGGCGTTGGACAATCTGCAGCGTCCTTCCCACCAACAGCTGTTGCCGTCCTCGACGCGGTAGTGCACACGGGTGGTCCATTCCTTTTTCGTGTAAAACGGCCCCAATGGCGTGGGGCAATCCGCGACCGCATGCGAAATCTGGAAGAAGGGATCGCTGCCTCGGTTCTGCCTGGCGCCACCGGCGTATGACGCGTGGCTTGCAAGCGTGATCAGCAAAATTCCCATACCCTGATGAATCCTGTTCATGGTATTCCCTTTTAAACTGGGACAGCGAGCCTGGAAAATCATGGTAAGTTGCGCGGCATGCGCATGCAACCCGATTTATTCGATCCGACTGACGGCATCGACGCCTTCGCCACCGCCGGTGTGGACGAGGCGGGCCGCGGCCCGCTGGCGGGTGCCGTCTACGCTGCCGCCGTCATTCTCGATCCTTCTCGCCCTATTGAGGGCCTGGCCGATTCCAAGGCGCTCTCCGCGGCCAGGCGCGAAGAGCTGGCGCAGGCCATTTACGAGCGGGCGCTAGCCTGGTGCATCGCCCACGCCAGCGTTCGGGAAATCGACGATCTCAATATCCTGCGCGCCACGCTCCTGGCCATGCAGCGCGCCGTCGCAGGCCTGGCCGTCGCGCCGCAGCTGGCACTGGTCGACGGCAATCAGCCGCCCCGGCTGCAGTGCGCGGTCAAGACTATCGTCAAGGGCGATGCAAAGGTGCCCGCCATTTCCGCGGCGTCCATCCTGGCCAAGACGGCGCGCGACGCCGATCTCATGCGTCTGCACGCGCTGTATCCGCAGTACGCGTTCGACAAGCACAAGGGCTACGGCACGGCCCAGCACTTGAGCCTGCTGCGCGAGCACGGCCCGTGTCCCGAGCACCGCCGCAGCTTCGCGCCGGTCAAAGCCTTGCTGCAGGCGTGACGGCGTTCGGCCATGAAATCCATAAGCTCTCGCGATAATCCGCTGGTCAAGACACTGCGCAAATTGGCCGGTGCTTCGGGCCGCCGCGGCGAGCCGGTGCTGCTTGACGGAGTGCATCTGTGCCAGGTCTGGCTGCAGCGCCATGGCCCGCCCGAGTACGCCGTGTTCGACGAGGAAAAGCGGCAGCGGCCCGACTTGCAGGCGCTGGCCGGGCAATTGCCCGCATCGGTCTGCGTCGCGTTGGATGCGCGCCTGATGCGCGAACTGGCCAGTGTGGAGAGCGGGCAGGGCGTGCTCTTTCTGGTGCGCCCGCCCGAGCCCGGGCTACCCGAGCGCATCGCCGAGAATTGTGTGCTGTTCGACCGCATCCAGGATCCCGGCAATGTCGGCACCTTGCTGCGCACCTGCGCAGCGGCGGGGGTGCGCAGGGTGTTCCTATCCCACGGCACGGCATCCGCATGGTCGCCCAAGGTGGTGCGCAGTGGCCAGGGTGCGCACTTCGCGCTGGCCATTCACGAGCAGCAGGATCTGCAAGCCCTGCTGCCGCGCCTTGACGTGCCTCTGGTTGCCACGGCGCTCGAGGATGCGACCGACCTCTACGCCCAAGATATGCCGCGATCCTGCGCCTGGGTCTTCGGCCATGAGGGGCAGGGTGTGGCATCCGGGCTGCTCTGTGCTGCCGCTTTGCGCCTGAGGATTCCTCACGACAGCGCAGCCGTGGAGTCGCTCAATGTCGCTGTCGCCGCCGCCATTTGCCTGTTCGAGCAGCGGCGCGTGTATCGCGGGCGATGAAGGCCTCGATCGCACGGCAAGCAGCTATGATTTTTAAAATTCTGATAGGCTACGCATATGTGCCGTGCTCCGACAGGCACCTCCGGAGGAATACCCCATGAGCAAGCAGATCATCCATACCGACGCCGCGCCCGCTGCGGTCGGCCCTTATTCCCAGGCCGTTGCGGCCACGGGCGGTAAGACGGTGTACTTGTCGGGCCAGATCGGCCTGGAGCCCGCCACGGGCGAGCTGGTAGCCGAAAGCTTCGAGGCCCAAGTGCGTCAGGCTTTTGCCAACCTCAAGGCCGTGGTCGCCGCCTCGGGCGGTACGCTGGATAACGTCGTCAAGCTCACGCTTTTCCTGACAGACTTGGGCAAATTCGCCGCTGCCAACGCCATTATGGCCGAGCTCATTCCACAGCCTTTCCCGGCACGTTCGACGATAGGGGTGGCCAGCCTACCCAAGGGCGCGCAGTTCGAGGTCGAGGCGATCTTGGTGATCTGATCCGGGTTCGGGCCAGACGCAGGCCATAGGCCCGCCATCGAACCGGCAATCCAGCCCCACGCGACCGCGCTCAGACCCATGGTGCCCTCAACGGTAGCTAGTCGCAAGCCTCGCGCGGCCGAAGCGGGAGCGATCGCCATCGAGCGCAAGTTCCACGCCCTGGGGCTGCGCGAGCAGCAGGATTTTGTCCTGCACTTGCCGCTGCGCTACGAGGATGAAACCCGCATCACGCCCATCGCGCGCCTGCGGCCGGGGTTTCCGGCGCAGGTTGAGGGCGATATCCTGCGCTCGGAAATCCAGTATCGCCCGCGCCGCCAGCTGACCGCGGTCATTGTCGATGACACCGGCGAGCTCCAGCTGCGCTGGTTGAATTTCTACGGCAGTCAGCACAAGCAGCTCACCGCGGGGCGTAGGTTGCGCGCGCGCGGCGAGGTGCGCGGCGGTCTGTGGGGCCTGGAGATGGTGCATCCGCGCATGAGCAATGCCGATGCGCCGCTGCCCTTGGCGCTCACGCCCGTCTACCCCAGCACCGAGGGACTACCGCAGCCCACGCTGCGCAAGGCCATCGACACCGCGCTCAGGCAGACCGACCTGTCCGACACGCTGCCCGAAAGCTTGCGCGAACGCTACGATCTTGCGGCTTTCGAGCCGTCCATCCGCCTGCTGCACGCGCCGCCGCCCGGCGTGGCTGAAGCCGATCTGATCGAGCGCGCGCATCCGGCCTGGCGGCGCATCAAGTTCGACGAACTGCTGGCGCAGCAATTATCCCTGGCGGCGGCCAGGGCCGGCAGACGGAGCAAGCGGGCCAAGCCCATGCCCTTGTCCGCGCAAGCCGGCAACCTGATGCAGCGACTGTGCCAGGCACTGCCTTTCGATCTGACTCGGGCACAGCAGCACGTATGCGGCGAAATCGCCGAAGATCTGGGCCGCACCTATCCCATGCATCGACTGCTGCAGGGCGACGTGGGCAGCGGCAAGACCGTGGTGGCCGCCATGGCTGCGGCGCAGGTCATCGATAACGGTGCGCAGGTGGCGCTGATGGCGCCGACCGAGATCCTGGCCGAACAGCACTATCGCAAGCTGTCGGCGTGGCTCGTGCCCCTGGGCGTCAGGATTGCCTGGCTGAGCGGCAGCCTGCCTGCCAAGGTGCGGCGCGAAGCCACGACCGCCGCAGCCGAGGGCACCGTGCAACTGGTGGTCGGTACGCAGGCCCTGGTGCAGGATCACGTGGCCTTTCACAATCTGGGTTTGTCCATCGTCGACGAACAGCACCGCTTCGGGGTGGGTCAGCGGCTGGCCTTGAGCCGCAAGGGCGAGGAGGGCAGGCTCGCGCCGCACCAACTGCACATGAGCGCGACACCGATCCCGCGCACCCTGGCCATGACTTTCTTCGCCGATCTGGATGTGTCCGTCATCGACGAGCTGCCGCCCGGCCGCACCCCGGTGCGCACCAAGCTGGTCGCCGATGCGCGCCGTGATGAGGTGCTCATGCACATCGCCCAGGCCGCGCGCCAAGGCCAGCAGGCCTATTGGGTATGTCCCCTGGTCGAGGAAAGCGAAGCCCTGCAGCTGCAAACTGCTGTCGATACGTACGAGGCCATGCGCACTGACCTGCCCGACCTGCGCATAGGTCTGGTGCATGGCCGCCTGGCGCAGGCCGAAAAAGCCGAGGTCATGCGCGCCTTCCGCGAAGGCGAGATCGATCTGCTGGTCGCCACCACCGTCATCGAGGTGGGCGTGGATGTGCCCAATGCCTCGCTCATGGTGATCGAGCACGCCGAGCGCTTCGGCTTGGCCCAATTGCACCAGTTGCGCGGCCGAGTGGGACGGGGCATGACCGAATCGGTGTGCGTGCTGCTTTACCAGCACCCTTTGTCGCAGGTGGCGCGCGAGCGCCTGCGTGCCATGTTCGAGACCAGCGATGGCTTTGAAATCGCGCGGCGCGATCTGGCGCAGCGTGGTCCGGGTGAATTCCTCGGCACGCGCCAGTCGGGTCTCGCGCTTTTGCGCTTTGCCGATATCGAGCTGGATGCGGCCATCGCCGAGCAGGCCCGCGAGGTCGCTGCATGGCTGCGCAAACACGATCCGCAGGCCGTGGCTGCGCATCTGGCGCGCTGGATGCGCGGGCGCGAAGATTTTCTGCGTACCTGATATTTCGCCAACTCTTCGCCTTCGCCTTCGCCATGACGCTTACCGAGCTCAAATACATCGTCGCCGTCGCGCGAGAACGCCACTTTGGGCGGGCTGCCGAGGCGTGCTTCGTCAGCCAGCCCACTTTGTCGGTCGCCATACGCAAACTTGAGGACGAGTTGGGCGTCACGCTGTTCGAGCGGGGCGGCTCCGAAGTGGGTGTCACACCTATCGGCCAGCGCATCGTGGTCCAGGCGCAGAAAGTGTTGGAAGAAAGCGCCAATATCAAGCAAATCGCACGCCAGGGCCATGATCCGCTGGCTGGCGCCCTGCGGGTGGGCGTGATCCATACCGTCGGCCCCTATCTGCTGCCGCGGCTGGTGCCGGCGCAGATTGAACTGACGCCGCAGATGCCGCTGGTGCTCCAGGAAAACTTCACCGTGCGCCTGTTGGAACTGCTGCGCCAGGGTGAAATCGATTGCGCCATCATGGCTTTGCCCCTGCCCGAATCGGGTCTGACCGTGCAGCCGCTGTACGACGAACCGTTCATCGTGGCCGTGCCGCAGACGCACGAAATGGCCAAGCTCAAGACCATCGACGCGCACGACCTGAAAAAGCAGAACATGCTGCTCCTGGGTTCCGGGCACTGCTTTCGCGACCAAGTGCTGGAGGTCTGCCCCGAACTCTCACGTTTTTCGGCTACCAGCGATGGCATCCAGCGCACCTTCGAAGGCTCGTCGCTGGAAACCATCCGGCACATGGTGGCGGCCGGCATCGGCGTGACAGTGCTGCCCATGAGCGCGGTGCCCGATGCCTCAGCCGAGGCCCCGACAGCCAAGAACCTGCTGCGCTACGTGCCTTTCGCCGGACCGGTACCCGAGCGCCGTATCGTCCTGGCCTGGCGCCGCAGTTTTCCGCGCCTGGCGGCGGTCGAGGCACTGACCAAGGCAGTGCGCACTTGTGGCCTGCCCAACGTGAAAATGCTCGATGAGGAGCCTGTGCCGGCTTGATTTTCCCTGCTGTGCATCCGAAGGCGCGGCGTGGGGCAATGGTATTCTTTGAACCCTTCTTCCAGACTGCAAGACATTCTAGACATGACCCTACTTGTGACCGGCGGAGCCGGCTTCATCGGCGCGAATTTCGTGCTGGACTGGTTGGTCGGTTCACAGGAACCCATCGTCAACCTGGACAAGCTGACCTATGCCGGCAACCCCGATACCCTGATCTCGCTGCAAAGCGATGCGCGGCACACGCTGGTGCAGGGCGACATCGGCGACAGCCGCCTGGTGGATGGCCTGCTGGCCCAATATCGGCCGCGGGCCATTATCAATTTCGCTGCCGAGTCGCATGTGGACCGCTCCATCCACGGCCCGGCTGAATTCATGCAGACCAATGTCATCGGCACCTTCAATCTGCTGGAGTCGGTGCGGGCCTATCTGCCGACCTTGTCCGGCGCCGAGCAGGACGCCTTTCGCTTCCTGCACGTCTCCACCGACGAGGTATACGGCACGCTCGAGTCCGAGGATCCGCCTTTCACCGAAGTGACCCCTTATGCGCCCAACAGCCCGTATTCGGCTTCCAAAGCGGCCTCGGATCACTTGGTGAGGGCCTGGCATCATACCTACGGCCTGCCGGTGCTCACCACCAATTGCTCCAACAACTACGGGCCTTATCACTTTCCGGAAAAACTGATTCCGCTGGTCATCCACAATGCCCTGGCGGGCAAGCCCTTGCCGGTGTACGGCGATGGCATGCAAGTGCGCGACTGGCTTTACGTAAAAGACCACTGTAGTGCCATACGACGCGTGCTCGAGGCTGGCAAACCGGGTGAAACCTACAACGTCGGAGGCTGGAACGAGCGCGCCAACATCGATGTGGTCAAGACGATCTGCGGACTGCTCGATCAATTTCGACCGCTGCCCCAAGGCAGCCTGCACAGCGATTTGATCACCTTCGTCAAAGATCGGCCCGGACACGATCGCCGCTATGCCATCGATGCGCGCCGGATCGAGCGCGAGCTGGGTTGGCGTCCGGCCGATACCTTCGAGACCGGCATACGCAAGACAGTGCAGTGGTACCTGGACAACCAGGCCTGGGTGCAGGGTGTGACCAGCGGCGCCTACCGCAATTGGGTCTCGCGCCAGTACGGCGCCTGAGGATCCGGCGCGATGAAAATCCTGCTCGCGGGTTGCAACGGACAATTGGGTTTCGAACTGCAGCGCAGCCTGGCGGTGCTGGGTGAGGTGGCGGCCGTGGATCGCAGCCGCTGCGATCTGGCCGATCCGGAATCGGTCTCTGCAGCGATACGCGCCGAGCGTCCGGATATCGTGGTCAATGCGGCCGCCTATACGGCGGTGGACAAGGCCGAGCAGGAACCGGAGCTGGCTTTGCAAGTCAACGGCCAGGGGCCGGGCGTGATGGCCGCCGAGGCTCAGGCGCAGGGTGCCCTGATGGTGCATTACTCCACCGATTATGTGTTCGACGGCGGGCAGGAAACGCCCTACCGAGAGAGCGACGCCACCGATCCGGCCGGCGCCTACGGGCACAGCAAGCTGGTGGGCGAGCAAGCGGTACGCACAGCCTGCGAACGCCATTTGATCCTGCGCACCAGCTGGGTATACGGTGTGCAGGGCGCCAATTTCCTGAAGACCATGCTGCGCGTGATGTGCGAACGTGACGCGCTACGCGTGGTGGGCGACCAGACAGGCGCACCCACGGGTGCGGCCTTGATCGCCGATGCGACGGCGCAGATGCTGGGGCGTTATTTGTCGGAATCGGCCAGAGAGCGGCCGTTTCCTTACGGCACATACCACCTGGCGGCCCGGGGCGAGACCACCTGGTACGACTATGCCGTGCTGATTGGACGCTTGGCGCGCGATGCCGGCGCACCGCTGAAAGTGCAGCCCGAACAGATCCAGCGCATTGCAACCGAGGCGTATCCGCTGCCGGCGCGTCGCCCGAAATCCTCGCGCCTGGATACGGGCAAGTTGCGTTCCACGTTCGGCCTGGCCTTGCCGTCTTGGGAAGACGGCGTAAGGCAGGTGGTGCGGATTCTGCTTGGGGCCTGAGCCCCGGAATATCTACCTGCGCGTCAGGTATTGATATTGCGTATTGTCGGCTTCAAAGCGAAGGCGCCGTCGCCGAGCAGTGCGAGGACCAACGCTGCGATTGCCAGAAACACCGGATACTCCCAGCCGCCCTTCGGGTTGGTGAACATCCAGCCATTGCCGAAATGGACCGTCGAGGCCGTGAATAGCTCGATGGCGGCGACCGCGGCGATCAGGCGCGTATAAACGCCAGTCAGCAGCAGTACCCCTGCGGCGATTTCGAACAGGATGATAGGCCAGGCAAACCAGCCGGCGAAGCCGACCGATTCGAAGAACTTTGCGGTGCCGGCCGGCGTAAAAACGAGCAGCTTGGTCAAACCGTGCGCGATGAACATGACGCCCAGCGCGATGCGCAGGACGAGAGCCGAATAAGGAGCGGTGCGGGTGTCGATCATGATGTTTCCTGGTTGGTCGAGATACGGTTGCCGGTTGAGCCGGCGTGAGTCGTGATACGGGTAATGCTTGTGCGGCGGACCCTTATTTGGCGATCCAGCTCGGCGCGATCGAGGTACCCACGCCTGCGCCATACCCGAAGTAGATATTCAGGCCCGCCAGCGGTTCGAGATAGCGCGCATTTCTCAGACCACCGGCATCGACCGCACGGAATCCGAGGCTGTCGATGAGCGATTTGACCGTGCTCTTGGCCGCATCGCTGTCGCCGGCGAAAAAGACGCTGCCGCGCTGGCCATCGGCGAATGCGGGGCCGTCGTCCAGCGCCTGGGCCTTGGCTGCATTGCGCCCGGTGACGCGTACTTCGTGCCCCGCCTTGGTCAATTGTTTGACGAATGCCGAACCCATATTGCCGGTACCGACGACAGTAACTTTCATGATGTTCCGTGTTGGAAGGATCCGTACATTCTATTGACGATGAATTATTTAATAAATTAATATTTATAGGATTAATAATCCCATTTATCGAGACAATTGATGGATCGTAGCCTGGAAATGGCTGCCTTCGTGGCTGTTGTCGATGCCGGAAGCTTCGTCGGCGCGGCCGATATCATGCGCGTGTCCAAGGCAGCTGTGTCGCGCTATGTCGATTCTCTCGAGCAGCGGATCGGGGTGCGGCTGCTGCAGCGAACCACCCGGCGGCTGTCGTTGACGGAGGAGGGGCGCCTGTTTTACCAGAGGGCGCGCGACATACTCGGCGCGATTGACGATGCAGAGGCCGAGGCCAGTTCCCGTACCCATACGCCCAGCGGATTGATACGGGTCAATGTGCCGGTCAGTTTCGGCATATTGCACCTCGCATCCCTGTGGGGCGATTTCATGGCGACCTATCCGCAGATTGATCTGGATGTCACGCTGAATGACCGCGCCGTCGATCTGGTCGACGAAGGCTATGACCTGGCGGTCCGGATCAGCTCGCTACCCGATTCGTCCATGATCAGCCGCAAGCTGACCCACACGGATATGCTGGTATGCGCTTCGCCTGACTACCTGGCTCGCCACGGCGCGCCCAGTCATCCGCGCGAGCTAGGCGGGCATCCCGTGCTGGCCTATACGAATCTTGCAGGCCGCGACGAATGGCGCTTCGTCGGGCCGGACGGCGAGACCACGGTGAAAACCCGCGTGCGCGTGCATTCGAATAACGGAGACACCTGTCGCGCGATCGCGCTGCGGGGCGGCGGCATCATATTGCAGCCCAGTTTCATGATCGACCAGGATGTAAAGGAAGGCCGGCTGGTCAGGTTGCTGCCAGAGTATCGATCAGTCCAACTCGGTATTTATGCGGTGTATCCAAGTCGCAAGCAGTTGCCGCTCAAAGTGCGCTGCCTGATCGAGTTCCTGTCCGATGCGTTGCGTGTGCCGCCATGGCAGACGACCTGTGCGAGTCTGTAACGATGGCAATGCGGGCCGTCCGCGTCTTGCTCAAGACGTAATTTTCCTAGTTGATGCTGGCTATAATAAAAAGTAAATAGAAAATACCCGTCCTCGCCCCCCGCGCGGCTTAACTCACATTGAATCGCATTTGAAAATCCACTTGATTGCGTTGCGAGTCATCGCCAACGTACTCGATCAAATCGAAGTCGCCCTCTGCGTATTCGATGATCAAGATCAGGCGGTGCTTTGGAACAATAGCTTTCTAACGTTTTTTCCAGAACACGCCGGGCATGTCTATGTGGGGGAGCATTACCGCGAAAACTTGAGGCGCTTCTACCGGACACGGCTGTCGCCTGAGGAAGCCCCGATGCTGGAGCGTTATGTCGAAGAAGGCGTCGCGCGCCATCTTGCCCAGCAGCAAGCTTTCGAATTCGATCATTGCGGCTTGCGAATGCGTGTGGCCTCGTTGGAGCTGGGCAGCATTGGACGCATCAGAGTATGGCGAAAAACGGCGCCCCTGGAGTCTATCGAGAGACATAGACCGTCCCGATCCGATAGTTCCATCGATGCCGCGGACGTTCTGGAAAATCTAGCCGATGGTGCCTTGGCAGTAGACCAGGAAGACCGTGCCCTATGGGCGAACCAGCGATTTCATAGTTTGTATGGACTGCCGTTTTCGATGAATGTGCAAGGCTGGCGTTTCGAGGCACTGTACGAAGCTGCGTGGCAGGATGCCGATCCTTCGAAAGAGTATCGGGAGGGTTTGCGCGTGCTGCGGGAGCGGCGCCGCTTTTCCGGCGCGCCTTACGAGCTTGCCTTGCCAGGTCGTCGTTGGGTGCGCGTTTTGGAGCAGATCAGCACGCGAGCGGATGGCCAGGGATACTCCACGCACGTCGACATCACTGCGTTCAAGCGGCAGCAAGACGCGCTGGAACGCCTTTCGTTGCGGCTGGAATTGTTGGCGATCACTGACGCCTTGACGGGACTGTCCAATCGGCGCCGTTTTGACGAGGCGCTCAAGAGCGAATGGCAGCGAGCCTGTCGCGATAACACTTCTTTGTCTCTTGTTTTGATCGATGTCGACAACTTCAAGCGGATAAACGACGCGTATGGGCATCCCTACGGCGATGAAGTATTGAAAGCCTTGGCCCAACTGCTGATTCAGCACGCAGATGGGCCGGGAAGATTGATCGCCCGTTATGGCGGGGAAGAGTTTGCCGTGTTGTTACCAGGGGCTGTCCTGGATGAAGCCCAGGCGCTTGCTGAGCGTTTGCGGGTGCAGGTGCAGGCGGCGCTGTCGATGCTGGACCATGTCTCGGTTACGGTCACCATAAGTTGCGGCCTGAGCTGCGCTGCTCCGAGCGATCTGAGCGACAGAAGCGGCAGAAGCGACAGCCTGGTTGAACAGGCCGACGAGGCCCTGTACCGGGCCAAGCGCGCCGGACGCAACCGTGTGGTCTGTGCCCCGTGAAGGCTCAGAGATTGGCCACGCGCTTGCCGCTGTCGATTTCGAACCAGTGCATGGGATGCCGTCCGTCGGGTCCGAGGTCCAGCCGCGCTCCCGCCTGCAGCGGCGTTTCGGTCAGTTGTCGGGTCGTGCAACGCACGATCATCTGGTCGTTGCCGTAGCGGCAGTGCACCAATTGTTCCGAGCCCAGAGTCTCGATCATCTCGACCTCGGCTGACATGCCGCGGGTATTGAGGATCATGTATTCGGGCCGCAGGCCCAGGATCACCTTGCGGCCGCGCACGGCGGGCGGCACGCCGGTCGGCGGGATGTCCAGCGGTAGGCCGCCATCTGCGGTCTGCATGGTGCCATCGCCGGCCACCTGGACCTGCATCAGGTTCATGGGCGGCGAGCCGATGAAGCCGGCCACGAAGACGGAGGCGGGCTTTTCGAACACCTCGATCGGCGTGCCGATCTGCTCGGGCACGCCCTGGTTCATGACGATCATGCGATGGGCCAGCGTCATGGCTTCGACCTGATCGTGCGTGACGTACAGGCTGGTGGTCTTCAGGCGCCGATGCAGCTTGAGGATCTCCAGGCGCATGGCCACACGCAGCTTGGCATCCAGGTTGGAGAGCGGCTCGTCGAAGAGGAAGACCTTGGGTTCGCGCACGATGGCGCGGCCCATGGCCACCCGCTGGCGCTGGCCGCCTGAAAGGGCTCGCGGGCGGCGGTCGAGCAGCTTTGACAACTCCAGGATCTCGGCGGCGGTGTCAACGCGCCGCTTGATTTCTTCCTTGGGTAGCTTGCGCAGCTTCAGGCCGTAGGCCATGTTGTCGAACACGCTCATGTGCGGGTAAAGCGCGTAGTTCTGGAACACCATGGCGATGTCTCGGTCGGCGGGCTCCCGATCGTTCACCGTGGTGCCGTCGATCTGGATTTCGCCGCTGGTGATGCCTTCCAGGCCGGCGACCATGCGCATCAGCGTGGACTTGCCGCAGCCGGAAGGACCGACGATGACGATGAATTCGCCATCGGCGATCTCCATGTCGATGCCGTGAATCACCGCGATGTTGCCGGCGTAGGTCTTCTTGACGTTCTTGAAGCTCAGGGTGGACATGAGTATGGGTAAGCGCTCAGATGATTATTTTTCGGCGTCGACCAGGCCCTGCACGAACCATTTCTGCATAAGGATCACGACCAGCGCGGGCGGGATCATGGCGAGAATGGCGGTAGCCATGGTGATATTCCACTGCGTAACGTCGTCGCCGCCGGCGACCATGCGCCGTATGCCCACCACGATGGGATACATGTTTTCCTTGGTGGTGATAAGCAGCGGCCAGAGGTATTGGTTCCAGCCATAGATGAACTGAATGACGAACAGCGCCGCGATGCTGGTTTTGGATAGCGGCAGCAGAATGTCGTAGAAAAAGCGCATGGGGCCAGCCCCGTCGATGCGCGCCGCCTCGACCAGTTCGTCGGGAACAGTGAGAAAGAACTGGCGGAACAGGAAAGTGGCAGTAGCCGAGGCGATCAGCGGCAGGGCCAGGCCGGCATAGCTATTGAGCAGATGCAGATCGGCCACGACCTGGTAGGTGGGCGCGATGCGCACCTCGACCGGCAGCATCAAGGTGATGAAGATCATCCAGAAGCACAGCTTGCGGCCGGGAAAGCGGAAGTACACCACGGCGTAGGCCGAGACGATGGAAATGAGGATCTTGCCGATGGCGATGGACAGCGCCATGATCAGGCTCACCCACAGCATGCGACCCACCGGCGCGGCGCCAGCCGAGTTGGCGGTGATCGCGGTGACGTAGTTGTCGACCATGTGCGAGCCGGGCAGCAGCGACATCGGCGCGTTGGCGACCTCCTGCGCGGTCTGCGTGGACGCGATGAAGGTCACGTACAGCGGGAAGGCCACGATGATCAAACCGATGATCAGGATGGCGTGGGCCAGGAAATCGAGCCAGGGGCGGCGTTCTACCATGGGAGGCTAATCTAGTTCGTGGGCTGGGAGCCAGCAGGAGGTCAGTATTGGACCTTGCGATCGATATAGCGGAACTGCGCGATGGTCAGCAGGATGACGATGACCATCAGCACGACCGATTGCGCCGCCGACGAACTCAGGTTCAGCCCGTTGAAGCCGTCGTTGTATACCTTGTAGACCAGGATTTCGGTGGACGTGCCTGGGCCGCCCTGCGTGGTGGTGTCGATCACCGCAAAGGTATCGAAGAAGGCATAGATGACGTTGATCACCAGCAGGAAGAAGGTAGTGGGCGAGAGCAGGGGAAAGACAATGCTCCAGAAGCGGCGCGCGGGCGAGGCCCCGTCGATGGCGGCCGCTTCGAGCAGCGACTTGGGGATCGATTGCAGGCCTGCCAGGAAGAACAGGAAATTGTAGGAGATCTGTTTCCAGACCGCCGAGATGAGCACCAGGATCATCGCGTCCGTGCTGTCCAGGCGGGGATTCCAGGGAATGCCCAGGCTCTCGAGCGCCACGGCCAGAATGCCCACCGAAGGCGAGAACAGAAAAAGCCAAAGCACGCCCACCACCGCGGGCGCCACGGCGTAGGGCCAGATGAGCAGGGTCTTGTAGATGCTGGCGCCGCGGATCACGCGGTTGGCCATCACGGCCAGGAGCAATGCCAGGGACAGGCCGATGAAGGCCACCAGCACGGAGAAGACCGCGGTGGTTTCAAATGAATCGAGGTAAGCCGACTGCGAGAACAGGTCGGTAAAGTTTTCCAGGCCGACGAATTGCGTCGAAAGCCCGAATGCGTCCTGCAACTGCGTGGACTGCCAGATGGCTTCGCCGGCGGGCAGAAAGAAGAAGATGAACGTGACCAGCAACTGGGGCGCCAGCAGCAGATAAGGCAAGGTCTTGTGGCCGAAAACGACGCGTTTTTCCATGGGATAAGCCGGGTTTCAGGGCGGGCCGGCGACCCGATTGCCGCAAGCATAACCGTAAAAACAAGCCGCCTATTCGATCAATAGAATTAAAAAACGAGCGGGTCTTCCCGTTGGGAAAACCCGCCCGCGATGCACTTACTTCACGCTTTGCTGGAACTTCGCGAGCAGCGCGTCGCCGCGCTTGGTCATGTCCTGCAGGCCAGCCTTGGCGGTCATTTTGCCCGACACGATGTTCTCGATGTCGGCATCCTCGATGTCGCGGATCTGCGGCAGGAAGCCCAGGCGCACGCCGCGCGATTGCGCGGTGGTCTTGACGTTCAACTGCTGCACGCCCACCTCGGTGCCCGGATTCTTGTCGTAAAAGCCTTGCTGCTTGGTCAGCTCATAGGCAGCCTTGGTCACGGGCACATAGCCGGTGGCCTGGTGCCATTGCGCCGCGACCTCGGGGCTGGACAGGTACTTGAAGAACTTGGTGATTCCCTTGTAGACCTCGGGCGACTTGTGGGAGAAGACCCACAGCGAAGCACCGCCGATGATGGCATTTTGCGGTGCGCCCTTGACGTCGGCGTAGTAGGGCAGGGTCGAGATGCCGAACTTGAACTTGGCGTTCTGCACCAGGCTGGCGCGCAGACCCGACGACCCGGTGATCATGGCGCACTTGCCGCTTACGAAGAGCGCGTTGGGATCGTCGCCGCGGCCGCCGTACATGAAGATGCCTTCCTTGGCCCATTTGGCCAGGTTCTGCATGTGGCGCAGGACCAGCGGATTGTCGATGGCCAGGCGCGCGCCCAGGCCGCCAAAGCCGTTGTTTTCAGTGGCGTAGGGGATGTTGTGCCAGGCCGAGAAGGTCTCTAGCTGGATCCACGAGGGCCAGCTGGTGGTGTAGCCGCACTGCATGCCGGCAGCCTTGAGCTTGGCGCCGTCGGCAGCCAGTTCTTCCCAGGTCTTGGGCGGCTTATTGGGATCCAATCCGGCTTTCTGGAAGGCGTCCTTGTTGTAGTAGAACACCGCGGTCGAGCTGTTGAAGGGCATCGACTCCAGCTTGCCGTCGTTGGTCGAGTAGTAGCTCGCCACCGCGCCGATGAAGGTCTTGGGGTTGATCGGATCGCCGGCCTTCTCGGACATCTGTTGTACCGGCACGACAGCGCCCTTGGCGGCCATCATGGTTGCGGTGCCGACTTCGAACACCTGGAGGATGTCGGGGGCGCTGCCCGCGCGGAACGCGGCGATGCCGGCGTTCATGGTTTCGTTGTAGCTGCCTTTATAGACAGACTTGACGTCGTATTCGGGGTTGGCCTTGTTGAAGGCGGCGACAATGGCGTTCACGCGGTCGCCAAGCGGGCCTTCCATCGCGTGCCAGAACGAGATTTCGGTGACGGCCTGAGCCGAGGTGGCGGTGAGCGCGCCGGCGATGGCCAGAGCGGTGGCCAGACGTGAGAATCGCATTGCAACTTCCTCCTTGTGATGGCCGGCGCGGCGCGGGTTGCGGCGCGAACGGCGAGAGCTTGTGCCTAGGCCCGGTCGGGTCCCGATGCAGGCTGGCACTTTATGAATTGTTTATGACAACGGCGTGACTTTCACACCGGGGCGCTGGGCTGTCAATGGACTTTTTTCGCCGCGCCAACAGGCGTTTCAGCGGCATTCTGAGGCTTAATGCTTAAAATTTACTGAATTTAATTTGAATAAAATCGGGTTTACGGAATGGAAACTCGGGATTACTGGATAAACAGGGCGGGTATTAGAATTCTTTCACTATGGATAACCTCACTCTCGCATTCATCGGCGGCGGCAATATGGCCGCGGCTCTGGCTTCCGGTCTGGCGGGCAAGATCTGCGCGGCCGGCGACATCCACGTCCTCGACATTAACGAAGCCGGGCACGAGGCCTGGCGCGCACGCGGCATGACCACGGCGGTCCGGCCGGACGAGGCGCTGCGTCGCTGCAAGGCCTGGGTCTATGCGGTCAAGCCTCAGCACATGCGCGAGGCGGTATTGCAAAGCCGACCCTGGCTGGCGCCCGATACCCTGGTCATCAGTATCGCGGCCGGCATCCGTGCCGACACCTTGGCCGGCTGGCTCGGCGAGGCGGGCCAACCGTGGCAGCGGCTGGTGCGCTGCATGCCCAACACACCCGCGCTGGTAGGGGCGGGCATAACGGGCCTGGCGGCGATGCCGGGCGTGAACGAGGCCGACCGCTCGCTGGCGGCCCGCCTTCTAAAGTCGGTGGGAGACGTGGTGTGGGTGGACGGCGACGCAGGCCTGGATGCGGTTACGGCTGTTTCGGGTAGCGGCCCGGCCTATGTGTTCCTGCTGCTAGAAGCCCTGGCCGCGGCCGGGCAGGCAGTGGGGCTGACCGAGGCGCAGGCGCGGCAGCTGGCCCTGGCTACGGTGGCCGGCGCGGCCAAGCTGGCGGGACAGTCCGCCGACACGCCGGCGATCCTGCGCGAGAAAGTGACGTCCAAGGGCGGTACGACGGCGGCGGCCCTGGAGGTCTTCAAACAAGCGGGGTTTGCCGACATCGTACGCAACGCGGTGCAAGCGGCGGCACACCGCTCGCGGGAGTTGGCCGAAGATTTCGGCAAATAGGCAGCCGTCTCGCAAAACGCAAGATAACGCATGCTGGGGCCAGTGCCATTAAGCCATCTAACACCGCAACCCCACACTTGGCTAATTCAGTAAATGTCAAACACCTGCCGGCATCCCGGCAGAGCCGGGGGCAACCTATGCCTGAGCTAATTTTGGCCGGACAGACTGGTTCCCGAACGCACTTATTTCCAATGAAAACATTTACTGAAAATGAAAACATCCACTGAACAAGTTCTGGCCAAAGTTCCCGAAATTACGCTGGTTTTCTGGCTTATCAAGATCGCCGCCACCACGCTCGGCGAAACCGGCGGCGATGCGGTTTCGATGTCCATGAATCTGGGCTATCTGCTCAGCACGGGCATCTTCGCGGCGATCTTTCTGGCCTCAGTCACCGCGCAGGTCAGGGCCAAAGAGTTCCATCCCTTCCTTTATTGGATCACCATCATCGCCACCACCACGGTCGGCACGACCATGGCTGATTTCGCGGACCGATCGCTTGGAATCGGATACGCCGGCGGATCAAGCCTTCTGCTTGCCTTGCTGCTGGGCTCGCTGTTCGTCTGGCATCGCACCCTCGGCTCTGTATCGGTGAGCACCGTCAGTTCGCCCAAGGCGGAAGTCTTTTATTGGGTAACGATCATGTTCTCCCAGACGTTGGGTACGGCCCTGGGCGATTGGACTGCCGATACGGCTGGCCTTGGCTATACCGGAGCGGCCCTCGTGTTCGGCGGACTGCTTGCGCTGCTCGTGGCAGCCTACTACTGGACCCGCGTGTCCCGGACATTGCTGTTCTGGGCCGCGTTTATTTTGACTCGCCCGTTGGGCGCGGTGGTCGGCGATTTTCTGGACAAGCCACTGAACGCGGGAGGTTTAGCGCTGAGCCGTTATTGGGCATCGGCCGCGCTGCTTGCTTTCATGCTGGCTGCGGTCTTGCTGTTCAGGCAGCGGGCAGCCCGTACGGCACATTGAACGAAGGGCAATGCGGCCAGCCTCGTTTCAAGGACAGGCTGGCCGCACAGGCGCGGCGATTCTGTTTTATTCCAGTCCTTCCGCTTTGAGCGCGGCCGCGACACCGGAATCGGCCTTCATGCGCGCGTTGAACTTGGGCAGGTTGGCCAGGCCCGACAGGTCGATTTTCATGGCCTGGGCCCAGCGCAGCACCACGAAGAGATAGGCGTCCGCAGCGGTGCGCTTGGCGCCGGTCAGATAGTCGCGGCCTTCGAGACGGCCGTCGAGCATGGTGAAGTAGCCGAGCAGAATCTTGGCGGCCGAGGCCGCGAGTTCTTGCTGGGCCGCCGCGTCGGACACGAAGCGCGCGGGACCGAAAACCAGGCTGAAGGTTCGATGCAGGTCGGAGTTGATGAAGGCCAGCCAGCGCATGGTTTCGGCCAGGCTCTGGGGTGTTCCGTCGCCCAGCAGGCCCGCCTCGGGGTGCTTTGCGGACAAGTAGGAAAGGATGGCGAGGTTCTGGTTCAGGTCGAAGTCGCCATCGCTGATCGCCGGCACCGAGCCCATGGGGTTGATCTTGAGGTAATCCGGGGCCTTGATGGCCTGGCGGTCCATTTTCTGGGCTTCAAAGGGCTTGCCTATCCACTGCAGCGCGATGTGAATGGTGAGCGAGCAGGCGCCGGGCAAGTAATACAGCTTCATGATCTATCTCCTGTGGCATGAACATGCTGCCCGGTATGGTACGCCCTCGGGCGGTCGCTTGCAGGACGGCGCACATGTCACCGATTCATTGCGGAGCACGCCATACCGCCCAGGCCGTCATGGCCCAGGCCAGCAGGAAGGCCAGGCCGCCCAGCGGCGTAACCGCACCGAGCCAGCGGATGCCGGTCAGGGCGAGCATGTAGAGGCTGCCCGAGAACAGCACGATGCCGGCAAACATCAGCCACCCCGCGGCCCAGAGCAGACGGGCCTGCGGATGGCGGGCGCGCAGCCAGGCCACGGCGAATAGACCCAACGCATGGATGAGGTGATATTGCACGCCGGTCTGCCAGACGCCGAGCATGTCGGCATCGATGCGGCCCTTGAGGCCATGCGCGCCGAAGGCGCCGGCGGCGACGGCGACGATCATGCATAGCGCGGCCAGCACGCAGAGTTGACGTTCGGTCATGACAGGGATGGAAGTGAAGACAAACCCATTATGATGCGGAAATTCAACGGAGGCCGAATGGATCACAGCATTCCCCTGATCACCACTCTCGCCGAAGGCTTCGGCATGGCGCTGGTTCTGGGATTCGTGGCTGAGCGCATCAAGGTGCCGGCGCTGGTGGGCTATTTGCTCGCAGGCATTCTCATAGGTCCGGCTACGCCGGGTGTCGTGGCCGATGTGAAGCTGGCTTCGGAATTGTCGGAAATCGGCGTGATGTTGCTGATGTTCGGCGTGGGGCTGCATTTTTCGTTGCGGGACCTGCTGGACGTCAAGCGTCTGGCCGTTCCCGGCGCGGTGGTGCAGATGACGCTGGCTACCGCGATGGGCATGCTGATCGCCTGGTGGTGGGGTTGGAGCTGGGGCGGCGGATTGGTTTTCGGCCTGTCGCTGTCGTGCGCCAGCACCGTGGTGTTGCTCAAGGCGCTGGAGGCACGCGGCGCGCTGGAGACACAGAACGGCCGCATCGCCGTGGGCTGGCTGGTGGTGGAGGACTTGGCTACGGTGCTGGTGCTGGTGCTGTTGCCGCCTCTGGCCGGCGTGCTGGGCGGCCATGTGTTGGAGCAGAGCGCGACCGGCACGGCCTTGTGGTTGACCCTAGGCAAGACACTGCTAGAAGTGGCCGTGTTCATCGCACTGATGCTGGCCGTGGGGCGGCGAGCGCTGCCCTGGCTGCTGTGGCAGGTGGCGCGCACCGGCTCGCGCGAGCTGTTCACTCTGGCGGTCGTCGCCGTGGCCATCGGCATCGCCTATGGCGCGGCGCAGCTTTTCCACGTGTCGTTTGCACTGGGGGCTTTCTTTGCCGGTATGGTGATGCGCGAATCGGAATTCAGCCATCGCGCGGCCCAGGAGTCGCTACCCCTGCGCGACGCCTTTTCGGTGCTTTTCTTCGTTGCGGTCGGCATGCTGTTCGACCCGGCCATCCTGATCAGGGAACCCCTGCATGTGCTGGGCGTGCTACTGATCATCATGCTCGGCAAGTCGCTCGTGTCTCTGGCCTTGGTGCTGCTCTTGCGCTATCCACTGACGACGGCGCTGACAGTATCGGCAAGTCTTGCGCAGATCGGCGAGTTCTCTTTCATTCTTGCCGGGCTGGGCGTGGCGCTGGGCCTGCTACCGCCCGAAGGCATGAGCCTGGTGCTGGCCGGAGCGATTCTTTCCATCGCGCTCAACCCCATTCTTTTTGCCGTGATCGAACCGCTACGCAGAGTGATCCTGGCGCGCTGCGCACTGGCCCGCAAGCTCGAAGCCAGCGGCGATCCTTATGCCGAATTGCCTGAGAGCACCGCGCGCAAAAATCTGGATGGACAGGTGGTACTCGTCGGATATGGCCGGGTGGGACGGCACATCGCCGCCGAGCTGACCGCGCATGCCATTCCGATCGTGGTGGCCGACCAAAGTCGCGAGGTGGTCGAAGACCTGCGCCAGCAGGGCCAGGCGGCCGTTCTGGGCGATGCAGCCGAGCCGGGCGTGCTGATCCAGGCCCATATCGCTCACGCCGCCATGCTGGTGGCGACCGTGTCCGATGTGGTGGGCATGCGCAAGATGGTCGATACGGCGCGCACGCTCAACCCGCAAATAGAGATCGTTCTGGTCGCGCAAAGCGAAGACGAGATGCGGATGCTGCGCGACGAAAACATCGGCGAGGTATTCCTGGGCGACGAACAACTGGCCCGAGGCATGGCCGGGTACGTGCGGACGCGTTTCGCTCAATAGGACCGGGCTCGGCCTAATGCCTGGCCCATGCGCACGCCACCGCCCGGCGCGGCCAGGTCCGTCCAGTCCACCCAATCGGGTCCGAACAGGGCAAGCACGGTCGAACCCAGCAGGAAACGGCCCATTTCGGCACCTTGCGCCAATTGCATGGCTTTTTCGCCGTCATAGCGGGTAGCGATGACATCGGGCTGATGCGGCGCAATGCGGCCGGCCCAGACGGTTTGCATCGAACCCACGATCATGGCGCCTACCAGCACTAGCGCCATGGGCCCATGCTCGGGCGTATCGAATATACAGACCAGGCGCTCGTTGCGCGCGAAGAGACCTGGAACGTTGCGGGAGGTGAGCGGGTTGACTGAATACAGTTTTCCGGGCACGTAAATCATTTCGCGCAGGGTGCCGCAAACCGGCATGTGCACGCGATGATAGTCTCGCGGCGAAAGATAAATGGTGGCGAAGTTGCCGTTTGCGAACGGCGCGGCGCGGCCGGCATCGCCGCCCAGCAGATCGATCAGGTCAAAGTAGTGATCCTTGGCCTGAAAGATGCGGCCTGCGACGATACGCCCGGCCTGACTGATGCTGCCGTCGGCCGGACTGAGCACTGCCCCTGGCTCGGCATCCAAAGGCCGTGCCCCGGGCTTGAGGGCGCGGGTGAAAAAGTCGTTGAAACTGTCGTAGGCCAACGGCTCTACGATCTGCGCTTCGCCCATGTTCACGTCGTATTGGCGGACAAAATGGCCGATGAGCGCATTCTTGACCCAGGGCGTGCGGTTCGAGGCCAGTCGGCCAGCCAGGCGCGAGATCAGATGATGCGGGGCCAGATGCTGGCAAGCGAGAAAAAGGGAGTCCGAGAAAGACATGACGGCAGACGTAGATCGCGCCTGCCGGATGCGGGCGCCGAAAGTGCAGTGTAGCGCGCAAGACGTGTCAGAAAGACGCCGTCAGTGGTTGCCTTTCTCTTGAAAATGCCGTGTGAAATCCTGCCCCAGCGTGTTGAAGTCCGGGCCACTCAAGGCTTCCGTGGCCGCTGCGGCGTTCCGGATGCTGATGATCTCTTCGAGAGTCTGGACCGGCGTGTCGGGCGGAATAAGCACGACCTTTTCTCGGTCGATGCTGCGCGGGGTCGACAGCTTCTGGCGGCGCGAGGCGGTGTAGTTGAGCAGCACCGACATGGCGGAACTCTTGTCCTGTATCCATTGCGTACGTTTGCGCAGCAGCCTGATGGCCTGCTCGGCGGACCCCAGGCGATAGGACAGATGCTCGATCTCGACACTGGCCTTGCTGTCGAACTGCTCCTCGGTCAAGTGGACGACGCCGACGGCCTCCATATTGCTGGTATCGAAGTCGACCCGGTATACGAATTTCAAGTCGTTATACGGATCCCGGACCACGAGCAGCCTGTCGCCGGAATAATCGTTTACGAGGCCGATGACGGCGGATTCGATCAGGCGGCCGCCATTATCTCCCTCGGTATAGAGAAAGATGGTGTGGCGGGGAAGTGCGATTTCGTCATTCATGGTTTTTTTGCTTCGTACGCAACAGATTTTGCATACAGTGGGATTGTCGGATTTTGTCCTCCTGGCGTCCAGCGGAAGATGGCCTTGCGGATGCATGTCATGCGGCTGTCAGTGCGGGAGCGGAACATCACCTGACTATCCTTTTCATTTACGGCGTGGGAATGACTCGGGAGCACCCCATGATTTACCTTTTACGCAGCCTGGCGGCGGCGGCCACGCTGGCCGCCGCCGTATCGGCACAGGCCCAGTCCGCGACGCCCGCGCTGAAGGTGCGCGGCACGATTGCTCAGGTTGGCGTCCACACGCTGACGCTCAGGCAGGCCGAGGACGGCAGGCCGGTCACGCTGGTGGTGCCGGCCAATGCAGCGATACGGTCGGTGTCACGCGCCAGTCTGGCCGACATCAAACCTGACAGTTTCATCGGCACGGCGGCGACGCAGCGCTCCGACGGCACGCTCAAGGCGCTGGAGGTACACATCTTCGCTCCCAGCCTGCGCGGCTCGGGCGAAGGCTTCAGGCCCTGGCGCAGTGCCGGCGGCGTGGCGGGCACGATGACCAATGGCACGGTGGGATACATGACCAACGGCAGCATGGTCAACGGCACGGTGGGTGCCACCGCCGCAGGGCAGGGCGCCAGGATGTCCATGGTGGTCAAGTACCAGGGCGGCCAGCAGACAGTGGCGGTGTCGCCCGACGTGCCCGTGGTCTACCTGGCGCCGGGCAAACGCAGCCTGCTCAAGCGCGGCGTGGCCGTACTAGTGTTCGCGACCCGCGGCGCAAAGGGCGTGCTGATCGCCCGTTCGGTCATCGCTGGCCAAGGCGGCATCGCCCCTCCTATGTAGGAACCTTGGCCGTACGATGAGGTTCCATGGCATAAGCAAATTCGCAGGCCGGTCATATCGATCTAATCATCGATTCGTTCTTGCGCTGCGCGCCTCTGCCTAGAATCGTCTGCATCCCCACTCGTCGCATGCGGGCAGTTCCATGAAAATTTTTCCCTCCTTGCGCATCGCGATGCGCATTCTCGGGGTCTGCGTGATCGCCTGGGCCGCCCTGCATCCAGCCGCAGGGGCATCCAACGCCGCCGTGTCCGCAACGGCCGGCGCGCAGGTGGCCTCGACGGCCGCGCCGGGCACCTAGACCCTGACAGACATCCGTGCGGGAACGGGACCCTATAATCCCCAGCGTGAGCCACAATACACCCATTACCGTGCATGATATGCAGGGGTTCGACGCCCTGATCGATGCGCGCTCTCCCGCTGAATTCGCGCTCGATCACGTGCCGGGCGCCATCAACTGCCCGGTGCTCGACGACCAAGAGCGCCGCATCGTGGGCACGCTCTATGTTCAGCAATCGGCATTCGAGGCCAGGCGTGTCGGTGGCGCCATGGTGGCCGCCAATATCGCCCGCCACTTGCGCGAACAATTTCACGACAAACCCAAGAATTGGCGACCGCTGGTCTACTGCTGGCGCGGCGGCATGCGCAGCGGCAGTTTCGTGACTTGGTTGCGCCTGGTGGGCTGGGACGCGCAGCAGCTCAAGGGCGGCTACAAGGCCTGGCGCGGGCATGTCATTGCCAGCAGCGCAGGCCTGGCCGTGACGCTGCCGCTACGGGTGCTGTGCGGTCCGACGGGAAGCGCCAAGACGCGCGTGCTGCATGAACTGGCGCGGCTGGACGAGCAAGTGCTGGATCTCGAGGGACTGGCCGGGCATCGCGGCTCGGTGCTGGGCTCCATTCCCGGCGTGGAGCAGCCTTCGCAGAAGCGGTTCGAGACTTTGCTGCACGCGGCTATGTCGTCTTTCGATCTTGCGCGGCCGGTATGGGTTGAAGCCGAAAGCCGCAAGATAGGACGGCTGAGCCTGCCCGAATCCCTGGTGTCCCGTCTGAGGACCAGCCCCGTGGTGGAGATCCTGGTTTCCCTGGAGGCACGCCTGGACTATCTGCTGCGCGATTATGCTTGGCTGGGTGACGACCCCGAAGGCCTGTGCGCCAAGATCGGCGGTCTGAAGGGTTTGCTGCCTAACGAGACGCTGAGCCGCTGGCAGGCTTGGTCGCGCGAGCGGGCGCTGCCGGCCTTGTTCGGGGAAATGATGGCTTTGCATTACGACCCGCTCTATGCGCGTTCGCAGAACCGCAATTACCAGCGCCTGGACCAGGCGGTGCAGGTGCGCGCGCAAGACCTTACGGATTCCGGCATCGAAGACCTTGCGCGCCGGATCGCGGCCTTGGCCGCCGTCTGAACGGCCGGGCATTCGGCCGGCCCGTAGCCGTATCGCATCACCACCAGCCATTCTGCGAATGCAGCGAGCGTATGCGGGCCTCGAATGCGGCGATGTCGCGCGCATCGCGCAAATACTGCATGGCGCGCCGATCGTGGGCTTGGGTGACGGAAAGCTCCATGAAATCCTTCTCTGCATGCGGCGGGTGCGCCTGGCAGCGCGGCGAGATGCGGCTCCAGAAGAAACTGAAAAACATCGGCAGTGCCATGGTGGGTACCTCCCGTTTCAAGTGGATTTGGACAGCAGGGCTAGACGCAGGGCCAGCAGCGCGAAGACCACGGCCTGCGCGCGCGACCCCAGTTTGCCCGCGCCGGCATTGAGCAGTTTTCTCGTCGAGGCGCTGAGCACACCGAGCAGCGCGTGAAATATCAGGCTGGCCGCAGCGAGCAGGCAGCCGAGAATGACAATCTGCAAGGGCACATGGCCGCGCGCCGGTTCGACAAATTGCGGCAGAAACACCATGTAAAAGAGCATGGCCTTGGGATTGAGCAGACTGTTGACCGCCGAGCGGACGAAGATGCGCAACGCCGGTTGGCTGGCCGGCGTGCCGCCGGGCTCAGACTTGGCGCACTGGCGCAGTGTCTGGCGGGCCAACCACAACAGGTAGATTGCGCCGACGTAGCGGATCAGGTCGAAGGCAGGCGGCCAGGCGGCGATGGCCGCGGCAAGACCGGCCGCCGTCAATGCGGTATAGATCAGATCCGCCAGACCGATACCCAGCGCGGCGGCGAGTCCCGCGCGCGAACCTTGGGCCGCGCCATGGCTGACGACAAAGGCCATGTTGGGGCCGGGAGACAACAGCAATGCCAGGCTGGCAGCGGAAAACAGGATGAGCGTGGAGGCGGAGATCATCATGACAGCTCCAGAAAGCGTCGTACCGAATTCGGGCTTTCAGCGTATGCTCTTAATACAGAACAACAAAGAAATTGTTCTAAATACAAAATGTTCTAGATACAAGTCTCTTATCCTGTACCGGTTGCCTGCCATGCGCGAACCCCGCTATAAATCCATCGTCGATGATTTCACCGCGCGTATCCGTTCCGGAAAATTGACGCCAGGCACGCAGTTGCCCACCACGCGCGAACTGATGCGGCAATACAGCGTTGCACTGGCCACCGCATCAAGGGTCTATGCCGAGCTGGGCGAAATCGGCCTGGTGGTGGGCGAGACGGGGCGCGGTACCTTCGTGCGCGACACTACGCTCGCTCGTACCATGGGGCTGGAGCAGCGTCCGGTGCGTTCGGGCGTGGTCGACCTGAGCCTGAATCACGCCTTGTTGCCGGGGCAGGACGAAGTGCTGCGCTGCGGCCTGCGGGCCATGGCGGCCGCGGGCGACCTCGATGCCTTGCTGCATCCGGCACCGCATGGTGGGCGGGCGCACGAGAGGCAGATGTTCGCGCGACATCTTCGCAATCGCGGCATCCGGGTGCCGGGCAGTCAGGTGCTGATCGTCAACGGTGCACAGCAAGGCCTGTCCGTGGCGATCATGGCCATGTTCCAGCCGGGAGACGTGCTGGCCATCGACGAGTTGACCTATCCCGGCATGAAGAACCTAGCCCAGCAAGCCCGCCTGGATATGGTCCCGGTGCCGCAGCGCCCGAGGCATGGCGGAATGGATCTGGATCGCCTGGAGGCCTTGTGCCGCAAGCGCCCGGTGCGCGGTATCTACATCATGCCCACGCTGCACAATCCCCTGGGCCTGGTGATGTCGCAGACCGACCGTCTGCAACTGGCCGCGATGGCCGAAAAGTACGGCTTCATCATCATCGAGGACGGCGCCTATGCTTTTCTGGCGGAGCCTGCGCCGCCGCCCATTTTCACACTGGCGCCGCAGCGCACGATCTACGTCTGCGGCCTATCCAAAAGCGTGGCCTCGGGCTTGCGGCTCGGATTCATGGCCGTGCCGCCCGAATGGATCGCCGATGTCCAATACGCCATCCGGGTTTCGACCTGGACGGCCTCGTCACTGAGCATCGCACTGGCCTGCCTGTGGATAGACGACGGCACCGTCGATCGGCTGGAGGACGGCAAGCGCAAGGACGCGCGCCGCCGACAGACTCTGGCCCGCCGCGTCTTGAAGGGCGTCGATGTCCACAGCCATCCATCGTCCTACTTCCAATGGCTGAGCCTGCCGCCGGACATGCGGATAGACCAGGTCGCGGCCAGCCTGGAGCGTCAAGGCATACTTGTGGCCACGTCCGAGCCGTTCGCCACGTCCATGCGCGTGCCGCACGCCATGCGCATCGTGCTCAGCGGGATCGCGACGGACGCGCTGCAAGACGTGCTGCGCAAGGTGCGCCGCGAGATACTGGGCTGAAAGAGCGGCGAGCTACCGGATGCGCACCAACGTGTCGGGCCCCAGTTCGCTGCAGGCATTGGCGCCCAGCATCGCCATATTGCGGTCGATCTCCTCGCGCAGCAGGCCGATCGCGTGCGCCACGCCGTGCGCGCCGGCCACTGCCAGCGCATAGCCGAAAGGCCGGCCGAGGAACACCATCCGCGCGCCCAGCGAGATCGCTTTCAGCACATCCGAGCCGCGGCGAAAGCCGCTGTCTATCATCACCGGATAATCCGGGCCCAGATTTTCAACGGCCGTCTTCAAGACGCGCATCGGCGAGATCGCGCCGTCCAGCTGCCGTCCGCCGTGATTGGAGAGTATGACGCCGTCCGCGCCATGCTCGCGCGCGGCCAGGGCGTCATCCACGCTCAGGATGCCCTTGACCACCAGATTGCCTTGCCACTGCCGGCGAATGACGCGCAAGTCGGCCCAGCTAAGATGATCGCGCGCGGTGAAGTCGCGCGTTACCTTGGACGATACGATAGGTGCGCCGCGCGTCGCGTAGGAATTCTCGAAGTGCGGCATGCCGTGTTTGAGCAGCGTGCGTGCGAACGTGCCGAACAGCCAGCGCGGCCGCGTCAAGCCGTCCCAGATCAGGCGCAGGCTGGGACGCAGCGGCGTGGAAAATCCGCTGCGCACATTGTTTTCCCGATTGGCCCAGACCGGCAGGTCCACGGTTACGACCAAGGTGCGGTATCCGGCTTGCGCCACGCGCTCGATCAGGGCGCCACGGCGCTCGGCGTCGCCCGGAAGATAGGCCTGGAACCACGTCGCGGGAGCCGCCTGCGCGACCTCTTCGAGCCGAATCAGCGACGATCCGCTCATGATGGAGGTGATGCCGGCCGCCTGGGCCGCGCACGCCAGCACGATATCGCCGCGGTAAGCGGACAATGCGTTGATACCCATGGGCGCGATGCCGAAGGGGGAGGAAAGCTGCTGCCCGAATATTTCGATCGTTTGCCTGCGGGCCGACACATTGCGCAGCACGCGGGGCACGAAACCGTATTCTTCGAAGACGGCGCGGTTTTCGTCGCGCGAGCGATTGTCTTCCGCCGCGCCGCTCACATAGCCAAAGATAGGGCGAGGCAGAACCCCGCGTGCTGCAGCCTCGAAATCGTGCAGGCTGAGCATTTTTTCCAATACGCGCGGCTTTTTTTTTCCTGCCGGTGCAAGGCGGGGCCGAGGATCGACAGCAGGGTCGGCAATGCGCATCTGTTGGGTTCCTTCCAAACGAGCCGACATTCTATGCCGCCATCCGGGTCCATCCGCAAAAGACCGCGCCGAATGACCCGCGGACCCGTCAATTTTCCCGATCCATCGCCCGCTGTCTGGTTCGCAACCGGTCCATTTCCTCGAGCATATCCGCCACCAGCGCCGCCAGCTCCGGTACCGCGTCGTAGCCGCGCTCGATGTGGATCATGCGGCGGGCCCGGCGCAGGTGCAGGCTGCTGAACCGCTGCGTGCTGATGGCCACGCTGCCATCGCTGAAGAGGCCGGCCTGCATGCGTTCAACCACCCAGTCGGGTCCGACGCCGCAGGCGTGGGCCAGCTCTTCAAGCGTGAGGGTTTCGTCGTCGAGCAAATGACCGATGAGGACGTCATGGGGTTGCATGGCTCACGCTCCTTGGCGTTGGCGCGGATTGAAAGGCATCTCGCGCGCCATCGTCTCGTAGAGTTGACGTGCTTTGTCGCTGTCGGCGGGAGGCAGCACGACTTCGAGCACAAGGTAGAAGTCACCGGCCGGCTCGCCCGGCAGGCCGCGGCCGCGCAGGCGCAGCTTGCGGGCATTCTGGCTGCCGGAAGGCACTTGAACGTCAAAGGTGCCGGCAGGGGTCGTCGCGGTAATCGAGGCGCCCAGCGCGGCCTCCCATGGAGCCACGGGCAGGGCGCTGTACACATCTGCCCCCTCAACGCGGTAGCGGACGTCGGGACGAAATTGCACTTCCAGGTACAGGTCGCCGGCGGGGCCGTCTCCCATTCCCGCGCCTCCCTTGCCACGCAGACGGATATGTTGTCCCTCGCGAATGCCCTTGGGTATGCGTACATCGAGCGTATGTTCTTGGCGCGTGACCTGTCCCTGCGCGTCGATCGCCGGTTGTTGCAGGGTGATGGTGCGCGTGGCTCCTTGATAGCTGTCGGCCAGATCGATCTGGATCCGTGCATGGCGGTCCTCGCCCTGAACGTGCCGGCCACGGGGCTGGCCGCGCGGGGCGCCGCGACCGAAGAGGTTGGTGAAAAAGTCGCTGTAGTCGCCGTCCTGGGCTCCACTGCCGGAGAACTCATAGCCCGTGTTCCAGTCAGGAGGAGGGCGGAAGTCCTGGGCGCCGTGCGGATGGCTTGCCAACTGGTCGTAGGCGCTGCGCTTTTCCGGGTCGCTCAGAACATCGCGCGCTTCATTGAGATCCTGCATGCGCGCCTGGGCGTCGGGTTCCTTGCTCACGTCGGGATGGTATTTGCGCGCAAGCCGGCGGTAAGCGGTACGAATATCGTCCGCGGAGGCCGTCTTTTCTACGCCGAGAATCTTGTAGTAGTCCTTGAAGTCCACTATTTATTCCCCTTCAGATGATCGACTGGGCCGCGCGCCGGCAAATTCTTCGCTGTTCGCGCCCCTAGTCTAGTGCAATGATCGGTGCGCTTGCCAGTTAACGACCGATGTCCGCGTGGAAAACGTCTGCGTCTGCGCCGGCCTGTGCATAAAATGATGCCGGCGCCGTGCCCACGCGCGCCGGTTCCGTCTTCCAGGAAAATCGTGGTGGTCTATTGGTATGCAACAACGCTGGCCTGTGCTGTGTTTGCGGCCACGAGCATCGATGATTTCCTGTTTGTCGTCTGCATGCTGTCGGGTATCGGCGCACGGCCCAAAGCCGTGATGCGGGCCAAACTGGTCAATGCCTTGCTTGTTGTCGCGATTGCCGCGCTGCTTGCGCTGGGCGCCGGGCATGCCGGCGGCAACGCGGGCGGCCTTTTCATTGGGGGGCCGGCCGTCGCCCTGGGCATCTATAAGCTGGCCCGGAGCCTGGGCGCACGGCGTGCCGTTGATGCTTGCGTAGGGCCGCGCCTGACCGGCAACCAGTCGTTCTGGAATTGTTCTCTCGTTTTTGCCGCGGGCAGCGTCGACAATATCGTAGGTTACTCCGCGCTTTTTTCTGGCTTCGCGGCCCCCGTCACGGCCGTGAGCATCGGAGTCATTCTGGTCTTGAGTGTCGCGCTTTGCGCCGTTGCGTATTGGGCCGTGACGGCCCGATGGCGCCTATTTCGGCGATGGCAGGCCTGGCGAATCGATGGTTTGGTTCCCTACCTGCTGATCTGTCTGGGTATCCGCAACCTCGTGGCTGCCTATTTATGATCCCGCCCGCGGTGGGGAAAGCCCCCTCCGAAGGCGGGAAACGCAACTTGCGGCAGGGTATTTAGTCCCGCTTCAAGCCGTTCAAGACTCCAGATCGACGTTCTTGGTTTCCGGCGTGGCAAGGATCGCGAAGATCGCCAGGAGCGCATACACCATCACGAGCAAGCCGATGTAGAGGTAGGCGCGATGGATGCCGTATGCGTGCAGAATGAGACCCGCGACGATGGGAATGATCCCGCCGCCGTAGACCTGCGATATCTGGTAAGCCGCGCTCGCGCCCGATGCGCGAAAGCGCGTCGGGAAGTTTTCGGTGTAGAAGGTAGGAATCGCGCCGTACCCGAAACCGAACACGAAGCCAAAGCCAATGACTTCGGCAAGCACCGCGAGCCAGAAATTGCCTATGTTGATCAGGTAGAAGTACGGGATCGCCCAGACCAGGAACACGATTGCCGAAATGAGCAGAATGGTGCGGCGATTGATCAAATCGGCAAGGTACGAACCGATCAGCATGAACACGAGCATGGATCCTGCGGCGATCAGGCCGACCGTCTCCGCCTGCGTGGCACCGTAGCCGACGGCTTTCATATAGCTCGTGCCGAACACAAAGCTCAGGAAGAACGCGCCACCGAACATCGCGTTAACGAGCGACATGCGCAGGATGCGCAGCGGCATTTCCTTCCAGACCTGCAAGGCCGGTGCCGCCAGGGTGGTCTGCCCGCTGCGAAATCGCTCGAACACGAAGCTGTCCATCGTCCGGGTACGGATCAGAATGCCGACGATCGCCACTGCGAAGCCGACATAGAAGAAGATGCGCCAACCCCAGGCCGTGAATTGCTCGGGCGACATTATCGAGCGCACGAAAATGACCGAACCGAAGCCGAGCAGCAGGCCGATCGGGATCGCGAACCCGACCCACGCGCCCCAGAACGCGCGATGCTTGGAATTGGCAGCCTGTTCGACGACCCACGTCGAGGCGGTGCCGAACTCAGCGCCAAAACTGATGCCCTGCAGCAGCCGGAACACGATAAGCAGGATGGGAGCCGCGGTGCCGATGCTGTCGTAGGTTGGCGTCAAGCCGATGCACAGTGTGCTGATACCCATTAGCAGAAGCGCATAGACCATCGCATTCTTGCGCCCGTGCCGATCGGCGATGTTGCCGAAGATGAATGCACCGACCGGACGAATGATGATGCCCAGCCCGTAGACGCCGATCGCGGCCGCGATCGCGGCCAGATTGGGGAGCTTGAAAAACACGCCACCCCATACCGTGGCGGCAATGATTCCCGTGACTAGAAAATCGTATTGTTCGATCACCGAGCCGATGATGCTGGCGAACGCCACTTTGAAAATGTTCTGCCCGCTGGGGGGCGCCGTTTGCATGCTTGCTTGCATTGCTTATCTCCGTACTGTTGTGTGGCGAGACGGCATCCGTCGTACGCTCTCGCCGATTTCTTGAATGTGGTGAATCGACGCGGCCTTGCCCGTCGGTTCATTTTTCGAAAAGCTGTTGGAATACTTTTCCGGGCAGGGCTTGTGTCTGGCTGTATGGTCGGCGACTTTCTGCGGAGCACCTCCGGGGCGTTCAAAAATTCAGGCGGGGTAACCGGCGGCTATGCCGGGCTGAGGCCAGGGGAGCGCGCCCAAAACATCTCGTTCCATGTGCGCGGTTTGGTCTTGATTGTTCCGACCCGGTGCAGAAACTCGACGTAGTCCATCAACTGGACGGGTTCGACCGAGAAGCTCATCTGCGGTGCGGCGAGCATCTGCATCACATCTTCACGGGATACGTCCAGGCCGGATACGCGGGCATAGATCGCCGCCGCCTTCTGCCTATCCTGCTCGATCAGCCGATTTGCCTGGGAGAGGGCGCCGATGAATGCCGCTGCGAGGGCGGGTTCGGCATCGACCATGCGCTTGGGCGCGAACACCACGTCCAGCGTCAGCGGGCCGAGGATATCGATCGAATTCACAACGCGGTGAATGTTCGGATGCCGCAATTCGAGCATCGAGAAAGGAGGGGACGTGAAATGCGCTGTGATGCCGCCTTCGTCCCGGATCAATGCCCGCATCGCCTGCGGATGCGGCATGTTGACGGTGATTGCATCGAGCCGCGCGAAATTTTCCGCGCCCAGAAGCCGGCTCGCCGCCATCTGCAGGACTACGGCCGACAGCGATGTACGGATACCGGGCACCGCAATTCGGTCGGACCGCGTGAAGTCGCCAAGCGATGCGATTTGCGGCCGGTTCGTGTTGAGCGCGAGCGAAGTCGTCGACAAGCCGCTGATGCCGATCACTTCCACGTTTGGAATGCCGCGCGACTGCGCCCATAACTCGATGAAGCCAGGCGCGCCGGCGGCCGCAAAATCGAGCGTACCGGCCATCATGGCGTCGTCGACCGAATTCCCCCCATCGAGCAGCACCCAATCGACCTTTACGCCCCGCAGTCCATGCAGGGCGGCTTGCTGTTCGAACAGCCGTTCGTGCTCCATGACGAGCAGCGGCAGGTACAGCAGGCCGTAGCCTTTCGAGATTCGTACAGAACGAGGTTTCGACAGCATCGGCCCAGCGTACAGCCCGGAGGCCAGCGCGGCGGCCAGCGCGGCGGCGCACAAACCGGAGGCGACGAGTGCTCGGCGGCGCAATAAATACCTCGCGCGCGCGCGGCCGTCGCTGCGTAGCTGCATCGCTTTGTCTCCCTTGGCATTCATGCTGCGTTTGCCGTTTATTTGCTGTCCTACAATGTTATCGAGCGAGTCTGAGAAAATTCTGAGATCAGATCCTGGGGAAATCCCGCGCTTGTGCGAGGAAAATAGACGGCAAAAATGACATCATGCGCATCCTGGTTGTAGAAGACGACGCCGAGATCGGGGCTGCGGTCCATCACCGCCTGGCACGGCTCGGTCATGCGGTAGACCTGGAAATGAACGGCGCAGCGGCGTATGGTCTGCTGCGTGTCGAGCGCTTCGATCTTGTCGTGCTCGATGTCATGCTGCCCGAGATGGACGGCTTCTCGATCCTGCGCACTATGCGCGCAGCCGGATTGGCAACACCGGTGCTGCTCTTGACCGCGCGTTCGGCCATCGACGATCGTGTGAGCGGCCTGGGGCTGGGCGCTGACGACTATCTCGTCAAACCGTTCGACTACCGTGAACTCGAAGCGCGCGTGCAGGCCTTGCTGCGCCGCAACAGCGGTCATGCGAACGACTTGGTCAAGCTAGGCGGTCTGACCATCGACCGCAGCTGCAGGCTTGCCGAACTTGACGGCAAGCCGCTACCGCTGTCGCGGCAGGAGTTTGCGTTCCTGGAAATTCTTTCGAGCCGTCCGCTGCGGATCTTCTCGAAAGAGGAGTTGCTCAATCAGCTGTTCAGTTTCGGGGACGAGCCGACTTTGAACGCGGTCGAGCAATACGTGACGCGCGTGCGCAAGAAGCTGCACGGCAGTTCGGTCGAGATCCGGACCGCGCACGGCATGGGATACCAAATTGCAGCGCTCTGACTGGTTCCCGAAGACGCTGTTCGGCCGAACCCTGCTGTTCATCACGCTGATCGTCGTATCGGGAGGCGCGGCGCTCGCGGTCATTGCGCGGTATTACGCGGGCGTGGCTTCCGAGAACGCTTACGACCAGCTTCTGGCCGGCGCAGCGATCGACGTGGCGGAAAGCCTCTATGTGCAGGGCGGGGTGCTCGCGCTCGACCCACCGGTTGCCGCGCTATCGACCCTATCGCGCTACGACCTGGTCTACTACAAGGTGATCGACTCGCGCGGCGTGCTGGTGGCCGGTTACGGCGATCTTCCCGGTTCGCAGGGGGGGCTTGTTGCCGCGCGACAAGGCGCTGTGTTCGCCAACGCCGCCTATCAGCACAGGCGCATTCGCACCGTGACCATCGCGCGCTACATGCCTGAACAGCGCAAACCCGGCTGGGCGGTCGTGACGGTGGCGCAGACGACGCGCGCCAGGCAGCAGTTGACGCGCGACATGAGCGTCAAGGTCTGGACGCTGATTCTTTTGATGAGCCTGCTGGCGATCGGCGCGAGCGGCCTTGCCATCCGGCGCGGCTTGCGTCCGCTCGCACAGATCGAGACGATCATCGCGGGGCGCGATCCGGCCGATCTGAAGCCGGTCACTGTCCACACGCCCAGGGAGATCAGCGCGATCATCGCCGCGATCAACGGACTTATCGGCCGGCTCGCGGACAGGATGACGGCGATGCAGCGTTTCATTGCCGACGCCGCGCATCAGATGCGCACTCCGTTGGCCCGGCTCGATGCCCAGATCGAATTGCTTGGTGGCGAGATCGACCGCGCGCGCGATCCGGCGCATCTGGATGCGTTGCGCCGGACCTGCTCGGATGTGGGCAGGCTCACCGGACAGTTGCTCAATCACGCGATGGTGACACATCGCACGCAAGCGGTTGGACTGGAGTCGCTGGAATTGACCGGACTCGTCAAGGAAGTGCTCGGTCGGACAATACCGCTTGCCGACAAGCGCGACGTGCAGGTCGCTTTCCAGAGCGATGCGCCGCATGTCTATATCGCGGGCGATCCCATCAGCCTGCAGGAGGCGCTTTCCAACGTGTTGCACAACGCGCTGCTTCACGGCAATGCCGATGAAATCTCCGTCAAGATCGCGCGTACCGATGAGAGCGTCGTCCTGACGGTGAGCGATAACGGCCCGGGAATTCCCCGTGAGCACTGGGAAGCGGTGCTTCGTCCGTTCGAGCGGCTCGGCCAGAACTGCGCCGAACGTCGTACGGGCTCCGGGCTGGGTCTGGCGATTGTTCAGGAAGTGATGAAGGCCCATGGCGGGCAGATAGGCTTTGCCTTTCCGCGAGTCGGGGGATTCGCGGTGATGCTGAGGTTCCCCTGAATCAAAAAATATCTGCTCAGGCTGATGCCAAATGCGCCATAGACCGCCATGAATAGCGCCCAGCCGGGTTCGCCGTCACGGTGGAAGAACAACAGCAAGAACGCCGCAAGCAGTATTTGCAGCAGGTCGCTTCCAAACGCTCTGGCGCCCGCCCAGAGCAACGCGTCTAGCAGGCTTTGCGAGGGCGGGCGAACCAAAATGGTTGTCGCCGGTGGCCGCGCCATCGAGCCAGCGCCTTATCAATTCCCCGAACAAAGGGATATGCCCAGATCAGGCCGCCGCATCGTTCAGCGCAGAATTTCGCCAAGCCTCGATTAGCTCAAGCAGCCATGCCAGCGCGTCACGCAGCGACATCGCCAAGGTAAACCGTTGGCGCAATCACCAGCAGCGCGATGATCAGGCAGAGCTGGTCAGGCTGGCGATATTTTTCCTGCCCTGGAGCCATTGGAGCAGCCGGCGGTGCAGCGGCCACGTCGACATGGCAATGGCGGACGAATACAGAACGGCCGGCATGAAAGGGTGCAGGACTAACCAGCAGCCGATAAGGATGAGCAGGGCCGCGGCCAAGATGGACCAACTTTTCCGAGCCAATGGCTGAAACCTTTTCCACAAGGTTATCTCGAATGGCCATGACGGCGGCTCCTGAATGCTCATGGAATGACATTAGTGGGGCGATCCGGCCAAGTATTGATTTCTATCAACTATTTGTAGGCCATGAACGCTCGCGTTGCACCACCGTATCGACCTTCGGCAGTCTTGATGATCCAAATCAATGCGAGAGTGGAATAAGCGCTTAGCATTACGAACATCTTGCGTGACTTGACGTGAGAAACTCTTATCGAGCCTGCTGAACCCTGCCATGTCGACGAGCAACCATTTCGCGCATGAAGCTGGACGGATTGCGTTGATCGCCCATTCATTGCCAACGAAAGACGTACTTCGCGCTCTGCAGGTCGATCTGGAGCACGGTCTTTCCGAGCAGGAAGCAGCCGAGCGGCGCGCTCGATTCGGGTCGAACACGATCGCTACTCGCAGGGGAACAAGCGCCCTGGTCATGGTTCTGCATCAGTTGCAGAGTCCTTGCATTTATTTACTCGTCGGAGCAGCCGCGCTCGCGCTCTGGTTCGGGGAGACCGAGGAGAGCGTGGCGATCGGTGTTGTGCTGCTGCTCAATACGCTTGTCGGCTTCTTAACTGAATTCAGGGCGTCACGATCGATCGAGGCCTTGCGTGCGCTCGGCCGAAATTACGCCCGGGTACGCCGCGGCGGACACAGGCGCATACTCGCGAGCGAAGAGCTCGTGCCGGGCGACATTGTGCTCGTGGAGGCCGGGGATGCAATTGCCGCAGACCTGCGCATCGTCGAAAGCGCACAAATTGCCTCCGACGAATCGACCTTCACAGGCGAATCCATGCCCGTGGAGAAATCACCCGAATCCGTGGCGCAGGATGCGCGGATCGCCGACCGCAGATCGATGCTGTTCAAGGGGGGATCCGTTACACGCGGTAGTGCCATTGGTGCGGTCGTGGCCACAGGCTCGCATACTGAAATCGGCCATATTGCCCGATTAATCCAAGAAGCTAAACCTGAAAAATCGCCGCTCGAACGCAAGCTGGCACGATTGTCCAGCCAGCTCATATGGGCGGTCGTGGCTTTGGCCGCAGTTATCGCCGCGATTGGATTGGCAACGGGCCAAAGCGGATTCCTGGTGGTGGAAGCTGCGCTGGCGCTAGCCGTGGCGGCCATACCCGAAGGGCTGCCGATCGTCGCGACCTTGGCACTCGCGCGCGGGATGTGGCGCATGGCACACCAGAATGCGCTCATAGAGCGCCTCTCGGCGGTCGAGACATTGGGCGCCACCACCGTGATCCTGACCGACAAGACCGGCACGCTGACCGAGAACAAGATGACGGTACGCCGGTTGTGGGTTGAGTCAGGAGAGATGGAGATGGCGCAGGGCAAGGAGGTTGCCCGCGGCGAGCTTGCGCAATGTCTGCTGAAGGTTGCCGTACTCTGCAACGACGCATCGCTTGGCTACGGCGAGGTGGCGCAAAGCGGCGACCCAATGGAAATTGCGCTATTGCTGGCTGGCAGCGCGAACGGTTTGACCCGTCAGGCGCTGCTCGCGGGATATCCGATCGCATGCAAGCATGCCTTCGACAACGCCAGCAAGATGATGGCAACCGTGCATCGGCACGGAGACGGCCATTTTTACGCAATAAAGGGAGCGCCGGAGCAAGTGCTGGCCGGATGTACGCATGTGCTCTCAGCCGACGGCATGGTCCCGATGGACGACGCTGCGCGACGGAGATGGACGGAACGAATCGCCGCGCTGGGGCGGCGTGGCCTGCGCGTGCTGGCGGGCGCCTTCAAAACTGAAGCGTCGGCAGATAGCAAGCCTTATCGCGATCTTGTCTTCACAGGACTTATCGGCTTGCAAGACCCGGCGCGAGCCGACGTTCCCCAGGCGATACGGGATTGCGGATATGCCGGCATCCGCGTCGTGATGGTGACGGGTGATCATGCGGTCACGGCGCGCAGCATCGGTCACGCGGTCGGACTCGGGGACACGGAAGTTGCGGAAGGCTTCGATATCGCGCATGTTCTCTCCAGGCCCGCGCACGAACTCAGGCGCTTCGGCATTTTCGCGCGCGTGAGCCCGGCGGAGAAGCTGGCCATTGTTGACGCATACCAGAAAGCCGGCGAAATCGTCGCAATGACTGGCGACGGCGTGAATGACGCGCCTGCGCTAAAGAAGGCCGATATCGGCGTAGCGATGGGCTTGCGGGGTACCGACGTCGCGCGCCAGGCAGCGGCAATGATTTTGCTTGATGATGCCTTTCCCACCATCGTCAAGGCGATAAGGGAAGGGCGCATCATCTTCGATAACATTCGTCGCGTTGCGGTCTATCTCCTGTCCTGCAATCTGTCCGAAGTGCTGGTCGTCGGCATTGCGATAGCTGCTGCGTTGCCGTTGCCGATCCTGCCGCTGCAGATCCTGTACCTGAATCTCGTCACCGACGTTTTTCCCGCTTTCGCACTGGCAATGGGCGATGGCGTGCGCGATATCCTGGGACGGCCGCCGCGCAGCCCGAAGGAACCTATTCTCGGTCCTCGGCGCTGGGCGGCCATTGTGCTGCAGAGCGCGCTGATGACGATGGCAACCTTCGTGGCGCTGGGCTTGGCGCTATCGGCCGACCGGCAAAGCGATGCCGTAGTCACCACCACCTTTCTGACCATCGCTTTTGCCCAACTATGGCATGTTTTCGATATGCGCGACAGCCGTTCCGGCGTTTTCGTCAATGAAGTCACCCGCAACCCGTGGGTCTGGGGGGCTCTTGGCCTGTGCGGTGCTTTGCTCATCATACCGCTGTACTGGCCGCTGATCGCCAATGCCTTGCATCTTGTATCTCCGACCGGGGCCATGTGGGGCATCATCGCTGGATGCAGTCTGATTCCGCTGCTGCTCAGTCAATTTTGCTATGCCGTCATGGCGGCATGGGGAAGGCACACGGATCGCTCACGAAGTTGCGGTGCTGCATGACGGTTTGAGGATGGCGACGAAGACAAGCCAGATTAAATATTCGCATAATGTATATTATGTAAAGTAAAAGACTCGGGCGTTTTTTATGGAGTGTTTCCCCGTCTATTCAAGAGAATCACCGGACACTTGCATTTTCAAGAGAAAATACGGACACGAGCACTGCTGACTCGCCTCGTATCCGCCTAAGTATTTCTATTAGGGCAAGCGTCTTCCTCTGGAATCATCAGCCTATCAGTGGTCCCCCACGGCATAGGCCAATCCCATGTCAAAGAGCGCCTGGCGAAAGGCGTTGTCCACGCCCTAACCCGCATCGGCCAGCACGCAGTGCTTGGGCGCGCCTGCCACGAGCCAGGCCTGCTGCTGCCCAGTCCTCGGGCAGGTAAAGCTGCCAAGCCACGGGCAGGCTGGCCTGGGTGCTTGCCAGCGAGATACTCACAGCCACCTGGCAGTTGTCTTGTTTGCCCAGGACGCCACAGTACTGGCGGGTCACGCCCACGGAATGACGGCTTTTCTTGGGAAAACCTGTGTCATCGATGACCCACCAGCCCCCGCCCGTGAAGTCCATCTTCGGGATCACCCACTGGCACACCCGCCTGAGCATCTCGTCGTGGACCACTCTGCCTTGGCCACAAAGTGGTGCAGCGCCTGGTGCCTTGCGCTGGCATGGGCAATCGAGTTTGGTAGGATGCCTGCGTTGAATCTCTGCAAAAGATCGGATAGGAGTCCCGCCATGCAACTCTTTGATAGGTTCACCAAATGGCGGGCTGCGCACTCAGCGGCCGCTCCACGCGCCCTATCCACGGATACGGCCGGACAGGGCCAGTTGCTGGCCAGCCTGCTAGCGATGGCATGGTTCGTCGAGGCCCGAGACCCTTATACCGGCGGGCATTTGTGGCGGGTTTCACGCTATGCTCAAATGATGGCCGAGGCGCTCGATCTGGCGCCCGCACATGTCGCGCGCATTGGTCTAGGCGGTTTTCTGCACGATCTGGGCAAGATCGGAGTCCCGGATGCCGTGCTGCGCAAACCGGATCGGCTGACCGAGGAGGAGTATGCCGTCATCAAGACGCATCCGTCCATGGGCGCACGCATGCTGGCGGGACACCCTTTGGCCGAACTCGTGCTTGACGCCGTGCGGCTGCACCACGAGCGCCCCGACGGGAAAGGTTACCCCTTGGGCTTGAGCGGGAGCGATATCCCGCAAATGGCGCGGATTATCGGTGTCTGCGACGCCTTTGACGCCATGACCAGCCACCGGCCCTACCGCAGTGGGATGCCGCTTGAAAAAGCGCTGGCCATCATCCGCAGCGAAAGCGGCACCCAGTTCGACGCGCAAAGCGCCGACGCGTTGATCCGGTTGGGAGAGCGCGGCGCATTGCAGCATGTGATGGGTCATAGTGCCGACGGCATTCCTCTGCAGCAATGCCCCGCATGTGGACCGACGCTGGTGCTGAGCCGGCGCAGCGCCAGCGGCCAGTTGCTCTATTGCCGCAACTGCGGCACCGAATTCAAATTGACCGCGAGTGCCGACGGCCTGCAGGCGGCCCCGACGGGCAGCGTGGGTAGACCTGCCGACCTGACTCCAGAGCTGGATTCAGACCTGATCCAGGAGACGGTCGCCTTCGCCGTGGCGCAACTGCCAACAGACCTGATCGGCAATTTCGACGGCGCAAATCCCAGGGCAGCCTAGCGCAGCGGCATTCTTGCTTCACCGCGTCGATGGCCCGCGCGCTTTGAATTCGAAGACCGTGCGCAGGAATGTGATGATGTCTTCCCGGTTGAGCATTCCCACGACGTGACGGTCGCGGGTGACCGGCAACTGATTGACGCCGTTGCGATCCATGACTTGAAGCGCTGTGCAGAGTTCGGCTTCGGCTTCGATGCACTTTGCTTTTTCCAAGGAGAGCATTGCCTGATCCACGCGCGTTGCCGCCCATTGCTGCGTGGGCACGGCCTTGATCTGGTGCAAAGTCGCCAATCCCACTATCCGGCCGTCACGTTCGACGAGAAAGCTGCGCTGCCCGTTGGCCAAAACAAACCTGTCCACCAGTTCCTGCAGCGCCATATCGGCCGGGATGGTGGCGCAATGCGTATTCATAGCCTGTGCCACGCTGTGGCCTGCCATCATGTCCTGCACACGCACCTGCACGACTTGCGCATGCGCGGCGCTGTCGAGGAACCAGCCGATGAAGGCGACCCACAGTCCCGTTCCCACGTTGCCGTGCAGGACCTGAAGCACGCCTAGAAAAATGAACAACAGGCCAAAGAAGCGGCCCACGTTTGCGGCGATGAGCGTCGCGCGCTGCAAGCTGCGGGTCGCTGCCCAGACGATGGCACGCAGCACGCGCCCTCCGTCGAGCGGGTAACCGGGAATCAGGTTGAACAGGGCTAAGGAGAGGTTGAGGTAGGCAAGATAACCTGCCATGCCGGGCAGCGGCCCCGCCCCTGCGAGCAAAGGCTGCGCGATGAAAAAAACGACCGCCAGGGCCAGGCTCACCAGAGGGCCTGCGATCGCAATGAAGAATTCCGCGAGGGCATTAGGCGGCTGGGCATCGATTTGTGCGACGCCCCCGAAAATAAACAGCGTGATGCTGCGCACGGAAATCCTGTAGCGCAAGGCAACAGCGGAATGCCCCAGCTCATGCAGCAACACGCTCGCGAAGACCATGACAGCCGTCATCGCCCCGGCCGCCCAATACAGGACCGGCGTCGATTGCGGATAGTCGGCGGGAAAATAGCCTTCCGCCAGCGACCAGGTCAGCAGCGCGAAAACGACGAACCAGGAATAATCCAGGCCAATGGAAATTCCCATGATTTTGCACAATGGAATGTTGTGTCCGGTCATATGTCTCGCGCCCCCGCTTGAAGCAGAGAAAACTGCTCAATCGGGAAATTAGGCGGAATCGTTCGAGCGGGCGTTGACGCAGATCAAGCGCTTGGCTGCGCCCCTCCTCCTGGGGGCGGCCATTTTGTCCAACGTCGTCGTTGCGGCGTGCAGCAATAGCCGCAAGAAACCCACAGGTCAAGCCTTTGCGCGCTCGGGATCGGACTGTGACCGTCCTCCCCCACCCCATCTCGGCGACGCAACGCCGGGGATCGAACCCATCAAGCTGGACGATGCGGTTCAGCTACGACGGCGCAACACTCCGTTCAACGCCGTGCCGGGCGCAACGGTGTTGAACACCGTGCCATATTTCTTCACATTATCGTGCAACAAGTCCAGACGATGGTCGCTCTCGTCGGTATCGATCACGATTTCGTAGCGGATCGATTCCATCCGAGGCGGCACGTCCTGCCGCACACCCTGCACATGAACCTGCACGCCCCGCAGCTTGAAATTCAGGATTGGAGTCACCCGTTCAATCCCCTTGATCATGCAGGCCGCCAACGCAGCCAGAAGCAACTCGGCCGGATTGAGTGCGTCCGTACGTCCAGACAGGTCAGTATCCAGGACGATGTCTGCGTTCTTGCAATGCGCACGGCTGCCGTGGCCATCAATACGGCGCGCAGTGACATCGAAGGTCATTCTGGTCGGTGTGTCGGACATCAGCGGCTCCCTGTGCGCAAACCGAACGTGCTCAACAGGGAACCGTAAAAGTTCGTGCTCGCTGCGAGATCAGCCACGCGCAGGCTGAAGTGGAATTCATGTGCTTGCGGGAACATCATAAAATCGGACATCAACCGGCCACCTGTATATGCGTTGCAATTCTCAAAATGGATGCAACGCAGTCAGATCGAACGCTGATTGACGCGCTGGGAGAGCTGCTCGGCGCTTTCCTTGCGCTCGCTGTAGCGATCGACCAAATAGGCGCCGATATCACGCGTGAGAAACGTGAACTTCATCAACTCCTCCATCACATCGACCAGGCGGTCATAGTAGCTGGAGGGTTTCATACGCCCTGCTTCATCAAATTCCAGAAAAGCCTTGGGTACGGACGATTGGTTGGGGATCGTCAGCATGCGCATCCAACGGCCTAGCACGCGCATCTGGTTGACTGCATTGAAGGACTGTGAGCCGCCAGAAACCTCCATGACCGCCAGCGTCTTGCCTTGTGTGGGCCGTATGGCGCCGATCGACAAGGGTATCCAGTCGATTTGCGCCTTCATGATGCCGGTCATGGCGCCGTGGCGTTCGGGCGAGGTCCACACCATACCTTCGGACCATTGCACCAGTTCACGCAGTTCCTGCACCTTGGGGTGCGTCTCTGGGGCATCATCTGGCAGTGGCAGGCCCGAGGGATCAAAAATTCGAGCCTCTCCCCCCATTGCCTCCAGAAGGAGCGCGGCCTCTTGGGTCAGCAGCCGGCTATAAGAGCGATTACGCACCGAACCGTAAAGAAGCAGGATCCGCGGCCGGTGTTCTGCCCGCCGTTCGGGCAACCAAAGCCGCACTGGATTGATAGCGCCAAAGATCGTATTGGCGATGTTGGGCAAGTCGATCCGGTTATGCACGACGACCGCCGCCGGTCACCACGATTGGTCCGTTTTCCTTGGAGAACGCGCCCTGCTCAGACTTGGGCAGAATGTTGAGCACGGCCTGCCCTTTCGCTCCAGCGTGGCCAGCGAGCGGATACACCTCTTCCTGCTGGGTGGGCGCCGACCGACCGGGCGCGTAGAGAGCGGGAATGGCTTGAGCATCATTCATAAGTCAATGATACAACGTTCATTGAATTATAGAAATGGATTCCGATATCTCGCCATTTGACCTCCCGTGGATTTCATGAATAACTTGCAAAGTTTGTCTCTATTCAGAAATCAAGAATGCCTCTTCATACTTGGCTCGCCTTCGCTGGCGCGAGCATCATCCTGCTGTTGATACCTGGCCCGACCATACTACTGGTCATCGGGGATACGCTTGCCAATCGCGGGCGATCGGCCTGGAGCACGATCGCGGGCGTTGCCGCCGGGGACACGACTTCGATGTCGATTTCGCTTGCCGGCGCGGGCGCCCTGCTCGCGGCGTCGGCCGCGGCCTTCACCGTGCTCAAGCTCATCGGCGGAACGTATCTGGTCTATCTGGGGGCGAAGTCCATATTGAGCGCGCGGCGCCTGCGCGGCGATGCGGCGCAAGCCGCATTGGCGGTGCAGCGCAAATCCGCACGCCGGCGCTTCGTCTCGGCTTGGACTGTGACCGCGCTCAATCCCAAGAGCATCGTTTTTTTCGTGGCCTTCGTGCCGCAGTTCATCTCGGCGGATCGTGGCTTCGTATCCCAGTGCGCCATTCTGCTGCCGACCTTCGTCTTGTTGGCGTCCGCCAATGCGGCCCTGTACGCCCTGGCGGCCAGACGGCTTTCGAGCCGTCTGACCAGCGCGGCGGCGCAGCGGCGCTTTGGCTATACCGGTGGCGCAGTGCTGCTCGGCGCGGGAGCGGTCACGCTCGGCATGCAGGCCTGAGGGCATGCCTGTGCGCGCGTTTTTTCCCGTTATCGCGGCAATTTTGATCGGCTTTGCGCACCAGACTCAGGCCAGGACGGTCTGCACCATCGCCGCGGACGCCGCGACGGGCAGGACGCTGCTCGAACAAGGCGATTGCGCGATGCGCGAGACGCCCGCCGCGACCGCCAAGATCGCGCTCGCCGTGATGAGCTACGACGCGGGTTTGCTCAAGAATCAACACGATCCTGTGCAGCCCTTCAAGCAGGGCTATGTGGATTGGGGCGGTGCGCCCTGGCGGCACCCCACCGAACCTGTGCGCTGGCTCAAGTACTCGGTCGTCTGGTACTCCCAGCAGATCACGCATGCGCTCGGCCCCAAGACGCTGCACGACTACGCGGTGAAATTCGGCTACGGCAAAGCGGATTTCTCCGGCGACCCGGGAAAGCACAACGGCCTGGATCGGGCATGGATCGCCTCGTCGCGCACGATTTCGCCGCAAGAACAGATCGCTTTTTTGTCCCGGCGGGTGAACCGGCGGCCGCCGGTCAGCGCGCATGCCATGGACATGACGCTGGATATCGTGGAAAAGCATACGATCCAGGACGGCTGGTTTAGGACGACAGGAAAATGCCCGGTGCCTGCGGCAGCCGCACCCGCGACGCCATGTATGCTGAACTGCCCGCGCTTTTGCGCGGCATGTGACGCATGCGACGCGTATCCACTTCTTCACGAGACCAAGTCATGAGCGAATTCTCCGCCGACATCTACACCGAACCTTCCGATCTCGATTTCGACACGCTGAAAAATCTCGGCCCGCTGTCGGGCATGGCCGGCATATGGGAGGGCACGCGTGGGCTGGACGTCAAGCCCAAGGTCGACGGCCCCAGAAAGCAGGCCTTCGTCGAACGCATCGAGCTGCAGCCCATCGACCCCCAGACCAACGGGCCACAACTCTTTTACGGCCTGCGCTATCACACGCATATGGTCAAGCCCGACCAGGTCAAGACCTATCACGATCAGGTCGGCTACTGGCTCTGGGAGCCGGCGACCGGCGCGATCATCCATACCTTGACCATCCCGCGCGGCCAGACCGCAATGGCGGGGGGCACCGCGACCGCGGATGCCAGGCAATTCGAACTTGTGGCCACGCGCGGCGCCGAAACCTTCGGCATCTGTTCGAATCCGTTTCTCGAACATGCTTTCAAAACCGTCGAGTTCCGCATCCATGTGACGATCAATCCGGACGGAACCTGGTCCTACGAGCAGGACACCGTGATGATGATACGCGGGCAGTCGGAGCCCTTTCATCACACCGACCGCAACACGCTCAGCAAGATCGCCGAGCCCACGCCGAATCCGATGGCGGCAAAATAATCCTGCCTGCACCCGTTCTGCCGGACGCGGCCGATGCTCACGGCGGCAGCCGGGATTGTCCTGTCGGCGCAGCGCGTATCCGCGCTGGCGCCGGGCCTATTCATGATTTCATAGTCGGCCTTTTGTAAGATAGGGCTGACAAATCCATTTCAGCGGACACTTTCATGGCCGGCCACGACCACCATCATGCCCACGACGAACACGACCATCATGGCCATGAACATCATGATCATGCCCACGATCACGGCCATGCCGGCCACGATCACCTGCACGGCGTGACGGACCAGTACCGCATAGGCTGGGCCTTTGTCGTCATTGCGGTGTTCATGGTGGTGGAGATCGCCGGAGGACTGATCTCCGGGTCGCTGGCACTGCTGGCCGATGCCGGCCACATGCTCAGCGATACGGCGGCGCTGGGTTTCAGCTGGATGGCGATCCAGTACGGTAAGCGGCCGGCCACCATGCGTCTGTCATACGGCTACAAGCGGCTCGAGGTTCTGGCCGCTTTCGTCAACGGCTGCGCCCTCTTCGCCATTGCGGCCTGGATCGTGATCGAGGCGATCAGCCGTTTCGCCGCGCCTGTGCCCGTGGTCGGCAAGACCATGCTTTTGGTCGCCTGCGCCGGACTGGCTGCCAATATCGTGGCTTTCATGGTGTTGCATGGCGGCAATCGGGAAAACCTCAATATGCGGGGTGCCTGGCTGCATGTGATGGGCGACATGTTGGGCTCGGTGGCCGCCATTGTGGCTGCGCTGGTCATTCTTTTTACTGGCTGGACGCCCATCGATCCCATTCTGTCCATCGTAGTGGCGGTCATCATCCTCAAGAGCGCCTGGGGCATCGTCAAGTCCTCGGCCCACATCCTGCTCGAGGGCACGCCGGTGGGTGTCAGCCTGGCCGACATCAAGACCGATCTCGAAGCCCATGTGCCCGAGATCCGCGATGCCCATCACATCCATGCCTGGTCCATCACGGGCGAGCAGCACATGGTGACTTTGCATGTTCTGCCCGTCGCCGGCGTAGCGGCGCGTGATGCCGTCAGTGCCGTACAGCGCCGCCTGGCCGTGCGCTTTAGCATTGCGCATGCGACGGTGCAGGTCGAGGAAGACATCTGCCTTGACACGCCGGACCACGATGGCGCGGCTACCTGCTGCCTGGAACGCAGATCACCGGGCAGCCGACATTCCATTGCCGCTCCTAGGAATTAACCTTGAACGCATCTCCCGATTCTTCCCTTCGGCCGCGGCCGCTGCGCCTGGCCGTCATCGTCCTGATTTCGCTGCTGTTCTTCTCCCTGTTCTATTCTCTTGGCGTCTGGCAGATCCATCGCCGCGCCTGGAAGCTGGACTTGATCGCCAAGGTGCACAGCCGGGTGCACCAGCCGGCCGTTCGGGCGCCACGGCGGCCACAGTGGCGCGCTGTAAACGCGGCGGCCGACGAATATCTGCATGTGTACGCCAGCGGTACATTTTTGTACGATAAGCAAACCCTGGTGCAGGCCGTTACCGACTTCGGCAGCGGCTATTGGGTGCTGACGCCGCTGCGGCGCGACGACGGCGAGCTGGTCATGGTCAATCGAGGATTCGTTCTGCCCGAATGGCGCAAGCAGGCAAGTCCCGAGCAAGCCTCGGGTCCGGTCAAGGTGGTCGGGCTGATGCGCATGGATGAACCCAAGGGCGCTTTCTTGCGCCACAACGAACCTGCCATTGACTTCTGGTATACCCGCGATCTGCAGGGTATAGCCGCCAAGCGCGGACTAGGGGCCGTGGCGCCCTATTTCATCGATATGCAAGGCGGCCCGGGTGTGCCGCCCGATCCCAAGACGGTGCCGGTCCCGGGATTGACCCGGGTGCATTTTCCCAACAACCACTTGAGCTATTTACTTACCTGGTTCGCGCTGGCGGCGATGACCCTGGTGGGGGGGGGGCTGCTCTGGCGCGACGAATGGCGCCGGGGCAAACCTGCCCCGCTCAAGAAATAAGGCTTTCCTCACGAAACAACTGCGCGATGAAGTGTCGCCGCGCGGCGCGGTAGCTGTCGCTGTGCAAGCCATGATTGCGCGCCGCCATGAAGAGCCGGCGCCGCTGCGAGCGCGCCGCCAGAAAAGGCAGCGGCGGCCCCAATGACGGGTTCTGCGCCGAGACGGCGGGAATGTCGGCCGTATTTTCCAGCGTGAGATGTAGGCGTTCCTCCCATAGCAGCAAGCTGGCCAGCTTGGCCAGCTTGCTGCGCGGACGCTTGTGCAAAGGCAAGGCCAGCACAGTCGTCTTATCGAGCCACCCCATCATTTGCTCGGCCGGCAGCAACGGGCAGACTGCCCGACCCTGGACGGCATCGGCATCGAGTATGGCGACGGCCTCAAGCATGTCGACACTGTCCACGCCCTCGACTATGACCCTCTTGCCCAGGGTATGGCCCAGGCGGGTCAGGCGATGGATGAAGAACAGCACGCTGGTCGGATCCTTGTCGACCAGCCAAACAATGCTGTGATCGATCTTGATGGTGTCGAACGGCAACTGGCGCAGGCGGTCCAGGCTGCTGTGCCCTGCCCCGAGGTCGTCCGCGGTGATGTGGATTCCCATCTCCCTGATTTGCGTCAGGGTCTTGGCGGCGGCCGTATCCAGTCCGTCGGAGGATTCGGCCAGATCGAGAATGTGCAGCGTCAGCCGGTGCGCGGGACAGTCGTGCCGTGCCATGGCGGCGTGTATCTCGCGCAAGTAACGCGAATCGGCCAGCGCTTTGTAACGCAGATTGATACCCAGGCGGCGGTCGCCCAGCCCGGCACGCCGCCAGGACTCCCGGTCGACCATGGCCTGATTGATGCCCAGGCTATAGAGCGCGAAAAATTCGTCGGAGGACAGCAGCGGCTGAACCGTGGACGGGGGCAGTAGTTGATCGCCGTCCTGCAGATGGGCCAGGGCATAGATGCCCAGCGGTTTCCCCGTGGCCAGTTCGACCACCGGCTGGTAGTACATGCGCAATCCCTTGCCTTCCTGGATGAGTGCGGCCCAGCGCCGGCGCGCGTTGTACGACATGCCTGGAATCGGGCCGGACAGCGTGAGCAAGCGCGAGCAGGCGAACAGCAGCAGGGTTTGCAACTGTTCGACGAACGCTTTCTGGTCCGCCGAAATAAGGCCGCCGGGATATCTGCCATACAAGCACAGCACGGCAATGGGGATGTCGTCGGCACGGCAGAGCGGAATCGCGATGATCGAGCGGATGGCGGCGTGCCGGGCGAAAAACGGCTGCCAACGGCGCATGTGCGGATCGAGTTCGACATTCAGGCTGCATTCGGTGCGGGTGCTGTACCAGGCGCGGCCCATCGTGCCTAGCTCATGGGGGCCTTCGCCATAGGCGCCGGGCATCCTGTTCTGAGCGTCGATCTCGATCAGACATCGCCTGACCTCGGGTGTGCCGGCGATATATTCGTAATGAAAAATGCCCTGCTCGTCGGGTTTGACGAAGGAGCAACCGGCCAGGCTGTCGTGTCGGATCAGGATTTCGGCGGTCTGGGCGATCAGATCGGTATAGTTGCTAGTTTCCCACACCAGCCGGGTGATGTCCTGCAGCAGATTCTGCCGCAGGGTCTGTTTGCGCTGGTAGGCCTCAGCCTGCCAGGCCAGGGTGCGCATGAGGCGCTGGGTCACAATGGCCAATGCCTGGGCGTGCTCATGCGCATCGACACAGTGTCCGACAGCCAAGTACAGAATTTCCTGCCCCAGCATCAGGTCCAGCTGCGGAAGGCCGAGCCGCGTGTACAAGTGTCCCAGGCGCAAGGCTTCATCGCGGTGACGCTCGGGCGTGAGATCGGGCGCGGCCAGTTCGAGCAGCGCACCGCTTCGGCAGGACTTGAATTGCTCCAGTTCCTGCCCGGACAGCATCTGCGGCAGGAGGTCGCGCAAAATCGCATCCTGCCCGGTACGTTGATGGAAAAACGCCGCAATATCCGCGGCGCGCGCCTGCATGGCTTGATGCAGCCGGGCCAATAGCGAAGCGCAGTCCGGACCGTAGAGTCGAACTGGATCGTAGTGCTCGGAAGATGAACCATGGGCGTTCATGGAAAACATGATACATAGAGCGTACGGCTCCTGGCCAACAAGCTATGGAAACTTGGTAAATTAACCAACTTGCCGCAGTGCATCCCCCTATATCGAATCGACATGTTCCGAGTTTCCGTTTCGCTCGCCTCGCTGGCTTTTCTTCTCACCGCTTGCGGGTCCAGCCCCAATAACGCGGCCTACGAGCAGGAAAATTTCATACAGAACCAGACCTATTCGCGCTCGGTCAAAGCCAGCTACCGGGTGGCCTGCGACGCCGGTCGCCGCGCCCTGCTCAGCCAGGGCTACAGCATCGACAAATCCACCGGCGATACGGTCAGCGGCCACAAGAATTTCGTCGATAGCGAAGGGCGCAATACGCAGATCACCTTCAACGTCAACTGCGCGCCCGATAGCAGCGGTCCGAACGATTCGCAGGTATTTGCCAACGCGATTCAGGACAGCTTTTCGCTCAAGAAGTCCACGACGGCAGCCAGCGTGGGCGTAAGCATCCTGGGCAGCGTGTCGCTGCCTTTCATGTCCTCTGACGACGCGCTGGTCAAAACCAGCTCGGTAACGGTGACGCGGCCGCAGTTCTACAGCGGCTTCTTTGACCTGCTGCACCAATACCTGGCCGTGGCCCAGCTCGAACAGCCTCAGGCCCCGAGCAAAAAACCCGCGGTGCCGGCCCAACCGCCGGCGCCGATCACCCCCACCGTACCGCTGACGCCCGAAAACACCGGCATTCCCACGCCCGCTCCCGCCCCCAAGGTCCAGACGCAAGCGCCGACGCCCGTTCCCAAGGACGAGCCGGCGCCTGCCGCCCCAGCGTCGGCCCCCTCTCCCGCGTCGGCGGCACCTGCCTCCTCGGCTGCAGCGGCGACGGACACCAGCGCCGCGCCATCCACCGATGGCACGGCGGCCACGTCCACAAAGTAAGCCGCGCGGCGCGCATGGCATGGACCTGGGACGGATTGTTCCGTCCGCGAGGCTATATGCGCAGGGATAGTTTGCCCATAATGCGCGCTTTTCCAATCTATCGAGAGGCAATCCACCATGCTTGCTAAATATGAAGACGGCGGCAAACTGATACTGCGCCTGGTCCTGGGCCTGCTCATCCTGTTCCACGGCACCTGGAAGCTGCAGCACGGGGTCGGTTTCGTCGCTGACATGCTGGTCAAGCACGGGCTGCCGGGCGCTATCGGCTATCTGGTCTACATCGGCGAAGTCGTCGCGCCGCTGATGATCATCCTGGGCATACTCGGACGGTTCGGCGCGCTGATCATTGTCATCAATATGCTGGTGGCCTTGATGCTGGTGCATACCAGCCAACTCTTTAGCGCCAACCCCCAGACCGGCGGCTATGCCCTGGAGCTGCAGTTCATGTACCTGTTCAGCGCCCTGTCCCTGCTGGTGTCGGGCATGGGCCGTTTCGTGCTTGGCGGGTCCCGACTGAACTAAAACGCTAGCTTTGCATCGCACGGGCCGTCATTGCAGACATGACGGCCCGTTTCTTTTGCCGGTATAAAGGCACATACAAGTCATGGGCCGAAGGACGGCTGGGAGCAATATATCTTGAAGACCATCCATGATTTTTCAGTCCTTGCCATCGATGGCAAGGAACGCAGCCTCGCAGACTATGCCGGACAGGTGCTGCTGGTGGTTAACGTGGCCTCGCATTGCGGCTTCACTTCGCAATACGAAGGACTGCAAGCACTGCAGCGCGATTACGCCGACCTCGGTTTCGCTGTGCTGGGCTTTCCCTGCAATCAATTCGGCCGCCAGGAGCCGGGCGACGAGGCCGAAATACTCCGCTTCTGCGAGACCCGATATGGCGTGAACTTCCCCATGTTCGCCAAGATCGAGGTCAACGGCGCCAACGCGCATCCGCTCTATCGCTGGCTCAAGTCGCAGAAACCCGGCGTGCTGGGCACCGAGGCGATCAAATGGAATTTCACCAAATTTCTGGTGGGCCGCGACGGCCGGCTCATTAGACGCTATGCGCCCGCCGATACGCCGCAGTCCCTGCGACCGGACATCGAATCGGTACTGGGGCAGGACAAGCCGGTATGATGTACGACTATTCATAAGGCCATTTCGGGCTGGCTTCGACGGCCTTGCCATCCCTTGCCACTTTTACACGCAGCAGGATCGCAGCAATGATCGACCTTTACTACTGGACTACGCCCAACGGCCACAAGATCACCCTCTTTCTCGAAGAAACCGGACTGCCCTACACCATCTATCCGATCAATATCGGCAAGGGTGAGCAATTTCTGCCCGAGTTTCTGAAGATAGCCCCCAACAATCGCATCCCGGCCATCGTCGACCAGTCACCCGACGCAGGCGGCGAGCCGATTTCGATATTCGAATCGGGCGCCATCCTGCTGTATCTTGCCGAGAAGACTGGCCGGTTTATTCCTTCCGATGTGCGCGGCCGCGTCCAGGTGCTGGAGTGGCTGTTCTGGCAGATAGGTGGCTTGGGTCCCATGGCCGGGCAAAACCATCATTTCTCAGGCTACGCGCCCGAACCCATTCCCTACGCCATAGAGCGCTACGTCAAGGAAACCAATCGCCTTTACGGAGTGCTCGATCATCGCCTGGCGGACCGGCCCTTCGTCGCGGGCAACGACTACTCCATTGCCGACATGGCCTGCTATCCCTGGATCGTGCCGCATGAGCGCCAGGGCCAGAAACTCGAGGATTTCCCCAATCTGCAGCGCTGGTTCGAGGCGATCGCGATACGTCCGGCCACGGTGCGGGCCTATCAGAAGGCCAAGGAAATCAATACCGTGCCCTCGGTGAGCGATGAGGCTTCGCGCCGGATCCTGTTCGGCCAGACGGCCCAATCCGCCAAGCGATGAACCCCGTGTCCATGCAGCAAAATGCGCGCGATTGCCGAGGCGGGGTGAAATATCTGGGCAAGCCGTTTGGCAGAGCCGCGCGGATCGTCGGCCAGGCCGCCTTGACTGTGCTGGCGGCCGGACTGCTGGCCGGCTGCGGTACTTCGCCGGCCGACGACATCAGCCTACCGGTCGGCAGTTCGACATCACCGACGGCGCCGCCAGCCCAAGTCGCTCCGGCTACCGCCCCTGAAGCGGACTCCCCTGCCCCGTCGGGCGATGCGCGTGCCGAACCGGTGCGATGGGAACAGTCCAAGCCGGGGTGCCAAGGCAAAGGCTGCCCTGCGATCACGGTCGATAGCCTGAAGTTTCCCGGACTCCCCAGGTTGACCGCGGCAGTGGATCAAACGCTCTCAAGCATGACGGGAGTGGACGAGAACCTGAGCGGTGCCTATGGCAGCCTGTCCGGCTATGCGGCGTATTTCTGGCGCACTGCGCAGGACGGCGACCACACCTGGCTGAGAGCCCGGCTGCGCGGCTTGGAGGGCAGCGTGATCAGCATCGAGCTGGATTCCACGCAACAGATCGCGGGCGCGGCCCATCCCATACCGGCGACCCACTTCCTGCTGTGGCGCCGCGGAGCCGACACACAAATTCGCTTGAGCGATATTTTGGCCGACGGCCAGCATGCCCGGTATCTTGCGGCTTTACGCACGGCATATGGGCGCTGGCTGCAGAGCAATCCGGGCTATCGGGTGGACCCGGCCGGCTATGCCAAAGTATGGCCTTTCGTGGAAAGCGACAATGTGGCGCTGACCGAGCAAGGGTTGGTCGTCAAGTACGACGCGTACACGATCGCGCCGTACTCTTACGGGCAGCCCGAGATCGTGCTGCCCTGGAGCGCGGCCCGCACTTTCGTGCGGCCCGAGTTCCTGCCGGGCTGATTTACGGATACAAGCCGCGAACCTCGCGTGCCTGCAGGATCCGGGAGCAAGCCACGATGAAGGCCGCGGTGCGCAAGGTGACCTTGTGCTCGCGGGCCATGTGGGCGATGGCCGCATAAGCCTCGCGCATCAGGCGTTCCAGGCGCTGGTTGATTTCGTCCTCGCTCCAGAAGAAGCTGGAGAAGTCCTGCACCCATTCGAAGTAGCTCACGGTGACGCCGCCGGCATTGGCCAGCACATCCGGCACCAGGTAGATACCCTTGTCGTGCAGGATGTCGTCGGCGGCCGGCGTGGTCGGGCCGTTGGCGCCTTCGACAACGATCTTGGCGCGGATCTTCGCGGCATTGCTTTCGTTGATCTGATTTTCCAGCGCGGCGGGGATGAGAAATTCGGTTTCCACGCTCCAGAAATCGGCCGGGTCCAACGGCTGGGCATTGGCAAAACCGCCTACGCCACCATGGGTCGCGACGTGCACCAGCAAGGCCGGAACATCCAGGCCGTCGGGCTTGTGGATGGCGCCGGTGTGGTCCTGCACAGCGATGACCTTGGCACCCGCCTCGTGGAACAGGCGCGCCGCGGTGCCCCCAACATTGCCAAAGCCCTGCACGATGACGCGGGCGCCGGCCACGGGCACGCCCTGATCGCGGGCGGCCTCGCAGCCCACCACGAACACGCCGCGCCCGGTGGCGTCGACGCGTCCCAGGCTACCGCCCAGCGAGATGGGCTTGCCAGTGACCACGCCTGTGGCGGTGGAGCCACTGTTCATGGAATACGTGTCCATCATCCAGGCCATGACCTGGGAGTTGGTGTTGACGTCAGGTGCGGGAATGTCCTTGGACGGCCCGATGATGACGCCGATTTCCGAGGTGTAGCGGCGCGTCATGCGTTCGAGTTCGGACTTGGACAGCGTGCGCGGATCGACGCGGATGCCGCCTTTTGCGCCGCCGAAGGGCAGGTTCACCGCCGCGTTCTTGATGGACATCCAGGCCGACAGGGCCATCACCTCGGAGAGCGTGACGTCCTGGTGAAAACGCACACCGCCCTTGCCCGGCCCGCGCGATACATTGTGCTGTACGCGGTAGCCCTCGAAATGGGCGATGCGGCCGTCATCCATCTCGATGGGCACATCGACGATCAGAGCCCGTTTCGGCCGCTTGAGCGTTTCGACCCAGCGCGCCAGGTTGCCCAGATAGGGGGTGACGCGATCGACCTGCTGCAGATAGATGCCCCAGGGGCCGAGGTGCTCGGCATCCAGGTAAGACGGCAAGGCATGATTGGGCGCTTGGGCCATGAACGTTGTCTCCGATGATCAAAAGTGCGTAATTTTAGGCTTGTTATTGCCTAAAAATAAATTGCGTCCCTATTTATTGGAAATATAAATAAAATAGGGACGCTTATAAAGAAGAGAATCGAAGGAGCCAGATCGGCGCTATTTGCCGGCTATGAGGCCCTGCATGGTTAAGCAAGGGTCCATGAGTGCCGACAGGCAATACCGCTAATCGTCCCAGGAAGATCCATGCCTATGATTGATGTCCCGCTGCGATGCGGCGTTTTTTGTCTGGCATTTCGCGCCGGGAAATGCTGAGCGAGCAGGATTGACCGCACAGGGTTTGAGTCTGCCTGGCGTGAGGCCTTTGGCTGGGCTGTTCAGGGGAACCTAAAGCCGGGGACGAACACCCGATTCAATATCGGCTCCGTGAGCAAGGTGCTCGCCGCCCTGGCGACGATCATCCTGCAAGACCGTAGACCGGCGCGGCTGAACGCACCGGTATCCGCCTATCTGCCCGACTTCACTATGCTTGGGCCCGAATACCGGAAAATCATCTTGCTGCAGCTGCTCAGCCGCAACTCGGGCCTGCCAGGCACCAATGCAATGGTCACAATCGTCTGCCTTCGCCAACACTGAATGTGGGCAAATGGTGCCTAATGCGCAAAACCTAGGCCAAGCGTACCGGTCCCATCCAGTGGCATGGGATTTCGATGCGTGTCAATCGCCGAATCGCACGTTCGACGTGCCCTGGACGCGATGCCTCACGCCTTCCTGTGCGTCCCAGCCCCGGGCGGGTGCCCGGGACTGGGACGCAGGCGGCGGCAAGGATGCTTGCGCAGGCAGGTTCTGCGGGGTTTCGTTCTGGGCCGCCTGCGCGCGCGCCGCCAGGCGCTGCGCAACCCGAGCACGCAATGCCTGGGCAAGCGCATCGTTCTTGCCCCGCGCTGCCCAATCGGCCGCGTCCTGGTGCTTGAGATCGCGCACCAGTGGATCGGCACCCGCGGTCAGCAGCAACTGCACGGCCTGGCGGCTGTCGGCATAGGCCGCCATCATCAGCGGCGTGACGCCGTCAGGCGAGGGGGCGTTGGGCATGGCATCGTGAGCCAGAAGTAGCTTGATCATGGCGATCTGCCCCTTGGATGCCGCGTAATGCAGCGGCGTCCAGCCCAGTTTGTTGACTCTCGCTCCCCGTGCCAGCAGGGCCTGCGCACGCGCGATGTCGCCGGCAATGGCCACGTACATGAGCGGCGTTTCACCCAGCGCGTTCTCGATATTGACGTCGGTACGCGGATCGGCCAGTAGCGCGTCGAAGGCTTTCCAAGAGCCGCTGGCCACCGCGTCCAGGAGTGCGGGCTGCCCCTTGGGGGACTCAAGATTGGGATCGGCGCCTCGGGCAAGATCGGCGCGGACGGCATCGACCCGGTCGTTCTCGATATCGATCCACCAATCGGGCGGCGCGTGCGGAGCCTGCGCCGCCATGGCAGACCAGAAAGGCGCGACCATGCACAGGGTGACCAGCAAGTCGCGCAGGCAGCGGCGAAAGACGGAAGAACGAATCATGTGAATTTTTAATAAATTACTTTAAATATATTAGATTAAATTATCTTTTTATCTTATTGAATAATTTGAAGAAATTTTCTGATGTCTGCTGTGCTATCTGGGCAAGCGGTAAGCCCTTGAGATCGGCGATTTTCTCGGCCACGTGCACGACCTTGGCCGGGTCGTTGAGCTTGCCCCGGTGCGGTACGGGGGCCAAATAAGGTGAATCTGTCTCGATCAGCAGGCGCTCAAGCGGCGTATGGGTGGCCACCTCGTGGACTACTTGGGCGTTTTTGAAGGTGACGATGCCCGACATGGAGATGTAGAAGTTCAGGCCGATGGCCTGTTGGGCGATGTCCCAAGACTCCGTGAAGCAGTGCATCACGCCGCCGATTTTCTCGGCACCCTCTTCGGCCAGAATGCGCACGGTGTCGGCGGCCGAGTTGCGGGTATGGATGATCAGCGGCAGGCCGGCCTCGAGAGCGGCCCGGATGTGGCGGCGGAAACGCTCGCGCTGCCAGTCCAGGGGTTCGCTCAGGCGGTAATAGTCCAGCCCGGTTTCACCGATAGCCACCACCTTGGGGTGTTGCGCCAGCCTCACCAGTTCAGCCACGTCGGGCTCGGGCGTGTCTTGTTCGTCCGGGTGCACGCCAACCGAGCCCCAGAGATTGGGCGTGGCATCGACGATTTCCATCAGGCCTGGCCACGAAGGCATGGTGACGCTGGCCAGCAGCGCATGAGTGACCTGGTTCTGGCGCATGCGCTCGAGCACGCCGGGCAGATCGTCTTTCAGATCGGGAAAATTGAGATGGCAGTGGGAATCGACGTACATGCGGAACCGTTCAGACTAAGGCCAGCGCGACGCGTTGCAGCGTAGCGTGAATGAAGAGCTTGGGGTTGAGCGTATGGCCGGCCAGCGCACGTTGGCTGCAAAGCCAATGCGCCGTATCGGCCAGGCGGGCAGAATGCACGCGCGCCGCGGTGCGGGAAGTGGGGTCGGCCAGCGCCAGAAAATACCGTACCGGCAATCCATGGGCCGCCAGCATCAGGTCGGTAAAAAGACGCTGCAACGCGTCCAGCCACTCAGGGGCGGCCATCTTTTCCAGCGTTTCGGTCAGGGCACCCACATCGGGCCGCTGGCCTTGGGCGAGCGGCCCGAGCAACTGGCCAAGCCAGCCGGGGCAAGGCTCGTCCTGCTTTTGCGCAAGACGCAGGGCCGACAGCGGCGTGCCGCCGGCAGCGGCTAGCCATTGGTCCGGCTGCTTCACGCCCTGCTCGGTCAGCCACTGCAAGGCAGTCGCGGAAGACGGGGCCGCCAGAGGCAGCCGCCGGCAGCGCGACACCAGCGTCGGCAGCAGCCGGTCGGGCGCGTCGGCCACCATCAGAAACACCGTATGCGCCGGCGGCTCTTCCAGCACCTTGAGCAGGGCGTTAGCGGCAATGGTGTTGAGCGCCTGGGCGGGATAAAGCAGGGCCACGCGCCAGCCACCGCGATGCGTGGCCGTGTTGAACCAGGATTCGAGACTACGTATCTGGTCTATACGGATATCTTTGGACGGGGCGCGCTTGCCGCTTGCGCCCGTCGGGGCCTCAGTCTCCTCGAACTCGCCATTTTGCGCGCCTTCGGCTAGCGCCACGGCTTCGGGGCGGATGCGGCGCAGGTCAGGGTGGTTGCCCGAGGCAAACCAGCCGCAGGCGATGCAATGGCCGCAAGCCATGCCGTCCTGCGGTGTTTCACATAGCAGGCTGGCCGCCGCGGCGATGGCGAAGTCCAGCTTGCCGATACCTGCCTCGCCGTGCAGCAGCCAGGCGTGGGCAAAACGTTCGCGGCGGGCGAGCCACTCGCGGGCCGTGTCCAGGTGCCAGGGAAGGAAATGGTTCATTTCAAGCGGCGCCTGCCAGCAGTTCCGCCAACTCAGCTTCGAGTCGGGCACGTACGACAGCCAAAGGCTGGCTGCCGTCGACGACATGCACGCGCCGGCAATGCGCCTGCGCACGGGCGTGGTAAGCCGCCCGCACGCGTTCGAAGAAAATGCCGTCCTCGCGCTCGAAGCGGTCGGGATCGCGGCTGCAGGCCAGGCGCGCACGCGCGACCTCGAGCGGCACGTCGAACAGCCAGGTGCGATCGGGCTGCGGCGCGTCGATCCAGGCCTCGAGTGCGGCCACGGGCGCTGCGCCCAGTTCGCGGCCGCCGCCTTGATAGGCGTAGGTGGCATCGGTGAACCGGTCGCAGACCACCCACGCGCCGCGCTCCAGGGCAGGCTCGATCACGGTGTGCAGATGTTCGCAGCGCGCCGCGAACATGATCAGCGTTTCGGTCTGCAGCCGCATGGGTTCATGCAGCACTAGTTCACGCAGCTTTTCGCCTATGGGTGTGCCGCCCGGCTCGCGTGTGGCCAGCACGGTGTGGCCGGCCGCCCGGATGGCCTCGACCAGCCAGCCTGCGTGCGTGCTTTTGCCTGCGCCGTCCACGCCTTCGAGGGTGATGAAGCGTCCGCGCTTGCTCATCTCTTCGCTTGCTCCAGGTCCTTGGTCGGCGCTGCCGCCTTGTGCGGTTCTGCGCCCTTGCCCTGGCCCAGAATGTAGTGCGCGATGTTGCGGTTCTGCTGGTCGAGGGTCGTGGAAAACTCGCTGCTGCCGTCACCGCGCGCGACGAAATACAGATAGTCGTTGGTCTCGGGATGCAAGGCCGCTTCGAGCGAAGCGCTGCCGGCCATGGCGATAGGCGTGGGCGGCAGGCCCGGGCGCGTGTAGGTATTCCAGGGCGTGTCCTGCCGCAGGTCGCGCTTGTGCAGGTGTCCGTCGTAGCGGCTGCCCAGGCCATAGATGACAGAGGGGTCGGTCTGCAGCGGCATGTCCTTGCGCAAACGATTGACGAACACCCCTGCCACGCGGGCACGTTCCTTGGGTTTGGCCACTTCCTTCTCGATCAGCGAGGCCAGGATCAGGGCCTCGTACGGGGTGGCGATGGGCAGATCGGGGGCGCGCTGCTTCCAGGCTTGCTCCAGGATGTCCTGGCCGGTCGCATAAGCGCGGCGCAGCAGGTCCAGATCGGTGCTGCCTGCATCGTAGACATAGGTATTGGGAAAAAACAGGCCCTCCGGATCCTTCATGCCGATGCCAAGCTTGGCCATGATCTGCGCGTCGCTCATGCCGGCCAGGGTGTGCTTCAGATCCGGCGCATTGTTCAATGCCGCGCGCATCTGTTTGAAGGTCCAGCCTTCGATGAAGGTGATCTGTCGTTCGGAACGTTCGCCCAGCGCCATGCGTTCGAGCAGCGTCCAGGGCGAGTCGCCCTGGACGGCTTCGTAGCCTCCCGACTTGAGCATCTTGTCGCGTTCGGTGACCCGGGCCAGCAGGATGAAGCCGGGCGCCCAGATGGGAATGCCTGCGCCGTGCAGCGCGCGGGCGATGGAGCGCGGCGTGCTGCCAGGGTCGACGATGAAATCGACTTTGGCCGCAGGCATGTGCACGGGCTGCCTGGCCCAAAGCACGAAGCCGCCCACGGCCCCCGCCGCCAAGGCGAGGATGAGAAGCGGAAACAACAGAAAGAGTAAGGACAAGCGGATCTTCATGGCTACTGCGCAGTTTAATGGATATGTCTATATGCCGACGGCGGCGCGCGTCTGCCTGCGGGTGGCGCGGGCATGTCCGGCCGGGGCCGCGCAGCACGGTATCATGGGGCGCATGCCGCGCAAGCCCGGCCCACCCGGCGCGTAACAGGGTTGAACAGATTTCTAGGTCCGCACTCATGTCCGCATCCATCTTTTTCCACAACGGCCTGCCCGTCCAGCCAGCCGGCGCCGCGCCGACCTGTGCCGGGCTGGACGCTTTTCGCATCGTTTCGGCCGCAGGCGAGGACGCCATGGCTTTTTTGCACGGGCAACTCACCCAGGACGTCACCGGCTTGCCGATAGACCGCGCCAGCCTGGCGGGCTATTGCACGGCCAAGGGTCGGCTGCTGGCCACATTGGTCATGTGGCGTGCGCCCCTCGAGCCGACAGAGACTGACGCCCGTTGGCATGCCCTGGTGCGCGCCGATCTGGCCCAAGCCCTGGTCAAGCGTTTATCGATGTTCGTATTGCGGGCCAAGGCCAAGCTGTCGCTAAGCACCACGCTCAATGCATTCGGTGTCCAGGCTTCGTCCGAGCAGAGCGCGGCTTTGCAGGCTGCCGCGGGCGGTGCCCTGCCCGACCAGGATTGGCAGCGCACCGATTTGCCCACCGGCACCTGGATCGCCGCACCCGGCTCGGCGGGTCCGCGCTGGTGGTGGATCGCATCGCAGGCGCAGCTCGAAGCTAGCCAGGATCTCGCCCGGCTGTTGGGCCGCGGCGACGAACAAGCGTGGCGGGCCCTCGACCTGGCAGCCGGCCTGCCCTGGATAGCCGGTTCTACGCAGGATTTGTTCATTCCTCAGACTGTCAACCTGGAGTTGGCCGGTGGCGTCAGCTTCACCAAGGGCTGCTATCCGGGCCAGGAAGTCGTGGCCCGCAGCCATTACCGCGGTACAGTCAAGCGGCGCATGGCTTACGGCCACCTCGATGAACCTGGCATAGCCGCACAGCCAGGCGCCGATGTTTACGACGCCAGGGACGCACACGAACCCAGCGGACGCGTGGTGGATGCGGCAGGAGCCGCGCTTTTGTTTGAAACGACGCTGGCTTCCCTGCCCGAGGGCGACTTGCGCCTGGGTTCGGCGGACGGACCCAGGATCCGGGTGCTGCCCTTGCCTTATGCGTTTTGATGATGCAAGCGGCGGCCGGGCAGGCTCGGCTTCACGCCAGCACGCCAAATAGCGATCCGATACCCGCAGTCAGAGCAATAGCCGCCGCGCCCAGAATCATGACGCGCAGTACCGCTCTGCCGACGGGCGCGCCGCCAGCCCGGGCGGCGATGGCTCCGAGGATACCCAGGCTGATCACCGAGCCGACCAGCACGACGGCCACCAGATGCGGCGGCGGTGTCAACATGGCGATCAACAGAGGAAGCACCGCGCCCGATGCGAACGACAATGCCGACGCGGTCGCGGCCTGTACCGGTCGGGCGCGATTGTGTACCGAGATGCCCAGTTCGTCGCGCGCATGCGCGTCCAGGGCATTATGGCGGGTGAGCGCCGTAGCAACTTGCAGGGCCAGTCCGGGGGCGAGTCCGCGCTCGACGTAGATGCCCGTGAGTTCGTCCAGTTCCTGCTGGGCATTGCGATTGAGCGAGCCTAGTTCCATCTTGAGGTCGGCCGCCTCGGTATCGGCCTGGCTGCGTACCGAGACATATTCACCTGCCGCCATCGACAAGGCGCCGGCCACCAGGGCCGCCAGGCCCGCGACCCAGATGGTGGCATGATCAGCGTGGGCGGCGGCCACGCCGGCAATCAGGCTGGCGGTGGAAACGATGCCGTCGTTGGCGCCAAGCACGGCGGCGCGCAACCAGCCGATGCGATGTATGCGGTGATGTTCTCTTGCGGGCATGACGTCGGTGCGCGCTTGCGCTTGAAGGCCGCGAGGCCGGAGAAATTGGCCGCAAGTATAGAGCGGGAACGCCGCATTTAGCGGCATGATCGCATCGATGGTAAACCGCAGTGAAAATGGTTTCTATCCGTTTTCGCCTGTGCTGGGCATGGTTGGCCGCTGGCGCAGTCCAGCCTGCCACACCCTGGATCCCGGCGGCGAGGCCAACCCACAGGCGGCCCCCTTACTTGCCTAGATCGACCAGCGGATGCTCCACGTCCGGCGGCCAGGGCGCGGCGAAAAACGGCTGCGCCCACGCGGCGTCGGCTTCGCGCAGCGTCGACGGGCGCCAACGGGGCTGCTTGTCCTTTTCAATGAGCAGCGCGCGTATGCCTTCGGCCAGATCTCCCATTGCGCAGCACTGCAGCGCGACGATGTATTCCATGCGGAACACATCTTCGAGCGAAAGCAGCCGGGTGTTCTGCTGCAGCGTGTAGGACAGGCGCGCGGAACCGGGCGAGCCGGCCAGCAGGGTCTTGGCGGCGCGGGACAGCCACGGATCGTCGTGGCGCTCGAGTGCCGTGATCTCGTCGTAAATGTCGTCCAGACGCGTCTCGCCGCAAAGGCCGTTGATCATGAATGCATGCAGGCGCAGCGGCCCGGGCACGTCGTCCGGCGGCATCGCATAGGCAATGATCGCACGGCGCAGCAACCCCTCGTTGATGGAACGCGCAGCCGGCCCGCCTTGGCTCGGGTTGCCCGCCCAGGGCTGTTCCAGCAGCGCCTGGCAGAGCTCGTCCCAACGGGTGGGATCTAGCATGTGATCGGCCATGCCAGCATAGATGGCGTCCGATGCGTTCAACTGCGCGCCGGTCAGCGCCAGGAAAAGGCCCAGTCGGCCCGTCATGCGGTTAAGCAGCCAGCTGCCGCCTACGTCGGGAAACAGGCCAATGGTGATCTCGGGCATCGCCACGCGCGCATCGCTGCTAATGACGCGGTGGCTGGCACCCATCAGCAGGCCCATTCCTCCACCCATGACGATGCCGCGGCCCCAGCACAGCAGCGGTTTGGGATAAGTATGGATGCAATAGTCCAGGCGGTATTCGCGCTCGAAAAAAGCGCGCGCGTAGGGGTTGCCCCAAGCCCCCTGGCCGGCATGCTCCTGAATGCTGCGATAGACGCCTTGCAGATCGCCACCGGCGCAAAAGGCCTTTTCCCCGGCCCCCTGCAGGATCACCATGGCCACTTGCGGATCGGCCGCCCATGCGATCAGGCGCTCCTGCACCAAGTCCACCATTTCGAGCGTCAGGCTGTTGAGCGTCTGCGGCCGGTTGAGCGTGGCCACGCCCAGTTTCATGCCGTTGTTGCTGAACCGTTCCTCGAAAAGGACCGGCGCGGCCTGGGGTGTGATCGTGCTGCTCATCGAATATCGGCTCCTTTCTCCAGCAACTGTCGGGCAACGATCACGCGCATGATCTCGTTGGTGCCCTCCAGGATCTGATGCACCCGAGTATCGCGCACCAGACGCTCGAGCGGGTAGTCTTTCAAGTAACCGTAGCCGCCGTGTATCTGTTGAGCATCAAGACAGACCTGGAAACCGATATCGGTGGCGAAGCGTTTGGCCATGGCGCAATAGGCGGTAGCCTGGGTATCGCCCGTGTCGAGCTTGCAGGCGGCCAGGCGCACCATCTGCCGGGCGGCGACCAGATTCGTGGCCATGTCGGCCAGCTTGAATTGCAGCGCCTGAAATTCGGCCAGCTTGTGGCCGAACTGGCTGCGTTCGTCCATGTAGCGTCGCGCGGCATCCAGCGCGCCCTGAGCCGCGCCGACGGAGCAGGTGGCGATATTGATGCGCCCGCCGTCCAGACCCTTCATGGCGATGCGAAAACCTTCGCCTTCCTGGCCCAGCAGATTGGCGGCAGGCACGCGAACGCGCTCGAATGTGACGGGACGGGTGGACTGGCTGTTCCACCCCATCTTGTTTTCCTTGCGGCCATAGCTGATGCCGGCGCTGTCTGCCGGTACGGCGAAAGCGCTGATGCCGCCGGGACCCGGCCCGCCGGTGCGGGCCATGACCACGAGCAGGTCGGTATCACCGGCGCCGGAAATGAAGGCCTTGGCGCCGGAAATGAGATAGCCCTGGGCGTCGCGCTCGGCGCGTGTGGTGAGTGCGCCGGCATCCGATCCGGCACCCGGTTCGGTCAGGCAATAGGAAGCCAGCTTTTCGCCGCCGGTCAGCTTTTCTCCCCAGAACGACTTGACCTCGGCCCCGCCCCACTGCCCCACCATCCAGGTCGCCATATTGTGAATCGTGAGAAAAGCCGTGGTGGAAGGATCGACCGCCGCCATTTCCTCAAAGACCAGGGAGGCATCAAGGCGCGGCAGGCCCAGGCCTGCGATATCCTGGCTGGCGTACATGCCACAGAATCCCAATTCGCCGGCTCGCGCGAAGGCCTGCCTGGGGAAGATGCCCTCCTGGTCCCAGTGCGCTGCATTCGGTGCCAGCTCGCCCTGAGCGTAGTCGCGGGCCGCCTGGGCAAAGGCCAGTTGCTCTTCGGTAAGTTGCAAATCCACGCTGTTTTCCTCGAAGGGTATGCGGATATATTCCGCTTACGTTAGCGTAAATTTTATTTCGAGCATCTTACGCTTGGTTTGCGTCATTTTATTCGCTCTGTTCGGGTGCCTGCCCATCCGGCTTTCTCCCAGTGCGCGGGCCGCAGGCGTGCTGCCGACAGCACGCCGACGAGCGCGCCTGACGCCTTGCCACCTGGCGCGCAGTGTGCGCGCTGACCTTTCCGGACATATCCGAGTCCTAGCCAAGCCGGCCGAGTAGTAGGGGCAAAGTGTGAATGCGCTTTATGACGTGCCGTTGTCCAGCCACGGCGGCCTGGAAGAACGAATCGCCCAGGCCATACCCCGCTTCCCCACGCACGACGATGCGTGCTTTGCCTCGTATTCGTATGACGGCGGCAAGCTGAGCCGAACGTCGAGTCCCTACCGCGCCCACTAGGCCGCGGAACATGCCGAAGCGATGCTGACGGGAACATGGCTGCCGTACATGCTGCGCAGAGCCTGAACAAGCAAGGAAGCTATAGCAGCCCAGGCGGCCGTTCCCGGCCCTGCTGCGCTTGTTTGGCGCGCCGATGCTCGACGCGGCGCCGCCGCGACTCCTTGGGGTCGAAATTCAAGGCGCGGTAGATCTCCACGCGGTCGCCATCGGCCAGCACCGCGCTGGGCGCGACGCGCTTGCCATAGATACCCACGCCCAGCGTCCCTGCGTCGATGCCCGGAAACCGCCGGGCAAAGCCACTTGCCGTCAGCGCTTGGGCCACCGTAGCGCCCGTTGCAAGCTCCAGGTCGCACCGCCAGACGCTATCGCGCAAGGCATAGCAGACCTGCACGCGAACGTACGCGCCGAGTCGCACGTCATTCGCCATACTTGGTCTGCGCGCGCTTGGTGAAGGAATCGATGAAGCTGCTGGCGATGCGATTGAATACCGGCCCCACCACGGCTTCCAGCGCACGGCTGGAAAAAGCGTAGTCCAGGGTGAAGACCACCTTGCAGGCGTCATCGGCCAGGGCCTGGAATTGCCAATGCCCGGCAAGGCTGGAAAATGGGCCGTCGACCAGTTCCAGATCTATGCGCTTGGGGTAGTCGTGCAGATTGCGGGTGGTGAAACGCTGTTTCAGCCCGGCAAAACTGATCAGCACGCAGGCCTGCATGCCGTTTTCATTGCGCGATTGCACCTGCGCGCCGCCACACCAGGGCATGAATTCCGGGTACTTGTCCACGTCGGCGACGAGGTCGAACATCTGGGCCGCCGAATAGGGAACGAGGACGGTACGCTGAACTGTGTGCATCGATCAGGGTAAATAGCTAGAATCATAAGATTTTACCGGCTTTGCACCATCCTTTCTTATGAGCATCATCGACAACCGCAAGGCCTCGCACGATTACTTCATCGAGGATCGCTACGAGGCAGGCATTGCATTGCAAGGATGGGAAGTCAAATCCATTCGGGCCGGCCGCGTGCAACTCAAGGAAAGCTACGTGATCGTGCGCGAGGGCGAACTGTACCTGCTTGGCATGCACGTCAGCCCGCTGGCCACCGTGTCCACCCATATCCATCCTGAGGCGACGCGCACGAGAAAACTTCTGCTGCACGCGGAAGAAATCCGCAAGCTCATCGGCAAGGTAGAGCAGCGCGGCTACACACTAGTGCCACTGAACCTGCATTACAAGAACGGCCGCGTAAAGCTGGATTTTGCGCTGGGCCGCGGCAAGAAGCTGTACGACAAGCGGGATACGGCGCGGGATAAGGACACCGAGCGAGAGGTCGAGCGGGTCATGAAGCACGATACCCGCAATAGTCGGCGGGATGACTGAGCTTTATCGAGCCGAGAAAAACGGCGTTCTTTAGCCCCACCGAGGCGACCCCGCACGATTGCGAGGCGCGCACTCGGAAAAACATCCGTTCACGCACGCCGGCCTGGCTCCTTCGGACCGGTCGCTTTCACCACGGACATTGCCGCCGCGATCAAACCGCCCATGTCGGCCAGGTTGCCCGGCAGGATGAGCGTGTTGCCCTGCTTGGCGACGTTGCCGAACGCCTCGACATAGCGTTCAGCCACTTTCAGATTGACCGCTTCCATGCCGCCGGGCTGCTCGATGGCCTGCGCCACCTGGGTGATAGCCTTGGACGTGGCCTCGGCAATGGCCACCACGGCCGCAGCCTCGCCCTGCGCTTGGTTGATCTGCGCCTGCTTATGGCCTTCCGAGCGGGCAATGGCGGCCTCGCGTTCGCCGGTGGCGATGTTGATCTGTTCCTGCCTGCGTCCTTCTGAGGCGGCGATCAGCGCGCGCTTCTCGCGTTCGGCGGTGATCTGCGCCTGCATGGCGCGCAGGATTTCGGCTGGCGGGGTCAGGTCCTTGATTTCGTAGCGCAGCACCTTCACGCCCCAGTTCAGCGCGGCTTCGTCCAGCGCCGCCACGATGCTGCTGTTGATCACGTCACGCTCTTCGAAAGTGCGGTCGAGTTCAAGCTTGCCGATGACCGAGCGCAGCGTGGTCTGCGCCAGCTGCGTGATGGCGCTGATGTAGTTCGACGAACCGTAGGAGGCCCGCATCGCATCGGTGACTTGGAAGTACAGCACCCCGTCGACCTGCAGCTGGGTGTTGTCGCGCGTGATGCAGACCTGGCTGGGCACGTCCAGCGGGATTTCCTTGAGTGAATGTTTGTAGGCCACGCGCTCGATGAAAGGCAGGACCAGCGCCGCGCCCGGCGACAGCGTGCGGTCGTAGCGGCCCAGGCGCTCGACGACCCAGGCATGCTGCTGCGGCACGATGGCGATGGATTTGACAATGATGATCAGCGCCAGGACGGCGATGATGAGCAGAACCGATACGGAAGAATCGAAGTACATCGCGGATGCCTCTGTTGGATGAATGAAGAAAGGGTCGTGCGTCGCGCCTGAAACGTGGCCGCCATGCTCAAGCCATGGCGCGGATCAGTCGTGCTTGCGGGTGAGGATCAGGCGGCTGCCGCGCACGGCGGCGATCACATGCATGCCGGCCTGCGGCGTCTCGCCTTCGGTCAGGCCTGCCTGCCAGGTGGCGCCGCGGTACCAGACCTGCGCCGCGCCGTCGGCCTGCCAGGCCGAGACCTCAACTTGCTGGCCGATGTCCAGATTGACGTCGGCATTGCACTGGGCGTCGATTTCGCGTTTTTTGAGTATGCCCGTCTTGCGCAGCACGAGCAGGCCTGCAAGGGCGACCACGCCGAAAATCGCCAGCTGCCATTCGACCCGACTCGCAAGCCAGGCCGCGGCGCCCGCCGCCGCCAGTCCCAGCGCAATCAGGAGCAGATAGAAAGTGCCGGTCAGGAGTTCGCCGATCAAAGCGAGCACCGCCAAGCCGAACCATGTCCACATCGTTGTATGCTTTCCGCAAAAGAGCCACATGGCTGTGCCTATTATGACTGCTTCCTTACTGCCCGTCCTCATTCTTCACACCGGGGATCCACAAGATACGCTCCGGGATCATCACGGCGGCTACGCCGAGCAGTTGTGCCGTGCTGCCGGCCTGCGTTGCGGCCAGGCCAGCGTGGTGGCCGTCTACCAGGGCGAAATACCCCTATCGCCCGCGGCCTATCGGGCGGTGCTCATCACCGGCTCGCCGGCCATGGTCACCGACCACGAACCCTGGAGCGAGGCGTCCGCGGTGTGGCTGCGCGAGGCCGTGGCGGCTGGCCTGCCGATCTTCGGCGTCTGCTATGGCCACCAACTGCTGGCCTACGCCCTGGGCGGCGATGTGGACTACAACCCGGCTGGCCGGTCCCTGGGCACTCGTGCCGTGGAGCGCACCGGCGCCGATCCGCTCACCGCGGGCCTGCCCGACCGATTTTCCGCCCAGATGATGCATTCCCAGATCGTTACGCGCCCGCCCGAAGGCAGCGCGGTTCTCGCGCGGGCCGACCACGATCCCCATCAACTGCTGCGCTACGCGCCAGGCGTGTATTCCTGCCAGTTTCATCCCGAATTCGGCACCGACTTCATGCGCGAATACCTGCTGCGCAACGCACAAGTTTTGAGCGGAAAAGGTCTTGACGTCCCTGCCCTGGCCAATGCGCTCGAATCCACGCCCCTGGCAACCGGCTTGCTGAAGAAATTTCTGGATTTGTACGCGTCCCGAGCGACCGCCTGAAACGCATGCCGCATACGCCGCGTCCGGGATGCGGCGTCTGACGGGCGCGAGGCCTACCGCGCTATCCGCGCCAGCCAATCATGAACGCGCTGTGCGATCGACAGGCTGTTGCGGTCCATGATGAGCATATGGCTGTTGCCCTTGATGCCCTGGGCTGGCAAGTCCAGCACGTCGGCAACGCAGCCGCTCGCGCCCAGGGCCAGCCGGTAGCGTTCAGCTGCAGCCCGGTAGTGTGCCCAGGCCCGGCTTGCGCCTTCTATGAAATCGCCCCAGACAAACAGATGCGGCGCTTGCACGGCGGCAGGCTGTTCGCCGAGCGCGAGCGCTGGCTCGATCGCCACGACCGCGCGCACCAGGTCGGGATGGCGCCGCGCGCACTGCAGCGCATAGGCGGCTCCCTGGCTGTGCCCGATCACCACGCATGGGCCTGTTTCGCGCAAAAGCGCGGCGTAGGCTTGCAGCGCGTATTCTTGCGTACCCGCCCAACGGCCCACGAACTGACGCCCGAACTGCTCGATGGCCTCGACGGGAAACTCGCTGCCCGGATACGCCGCATTGCGCAGATCGCGCGCCGAAGCACCGCTCGGATAAGCGCCCTCGGCGCCGAAGCGAAAGTGATGCCAGACGGCATTGAGCGAACGATGCTCGGGCGGGTCGGCAAGTATCTGCGGGCAGGCCGGAAACGATGCCCTGCCCCGCTCGAAGGCATCGGAAACCACCACCTCGTACCGGGCGCGCAGAAAGTATTCGAGCCAGCCGGGGCGGCCGTCGGGCGTTTCGTCCCAGCAAGCGCCGGTCAAACCGCCGCCATGCCACAACAGCAAGGGTAAAGCGTAGGCGCGGCGCGTCTGCTGGTAATGCGTCGCATACAACTGTCCGACCATGTGATCGCCGTTCATGTCGACGGTGACCGGTGCATCGCCAGGAGTGCGGGCGCGCGTTTCGACCGGAAAGCCATCGACATGTCGCCGCATTCCGCCGACGTGAAAGCCGCGGATCCGGCGCAGTCTGATCGGGCTATCGGATGTATCGTGCATTGAGGGGAATCGGCCACAATGAGATAAAAATTGCCGGATAGACTAATGCCCCGTAAATCCAGCGCAAAGCGGACTTCCGAGGCATGGGATCGCGGCCTTTTTACAGATTCGGGCTGTCTTAACCAGCCGCCAACTTCTGCCAGGTATCGACCACCGTGTCTGGATTCAGCGACATGGACAGGATGCCTTCGTCCTTGAGCCACTGCGCAAAATCGGGATGGTCGCTGGGGCCCTGGCCGCAGATGCCCACATACTTGCCGGCCTTCAGGCAGGCCTGGATCGCCCGGCGCAGCATGAATTTGACCGCCTCGTCACGCTCGTCGAAGTCGGCCGCCAGCAGTTCCATGCCCGAGTCGCGGTCCAGACCCAGGGTGAGCTGGGTCATGTCGTTCGAGCCGATCGAGAATCCATCGAAGTGCTCAAGGAACTGCTCGGCCAGAATGGCGTTGGTCGGCACTTCGCACATCATGACCACGCGCAGGCCGTTCTCGCCGCGTTTGAGGCCATGAGCGGCCAGCAGATCGATGACGCGTTTAGCCTGGTTCACGGTGCGCACGAAGGGCACCATGATCTCGACGTTGGTCAGGCCCATCTGGTCACGCACTTTCTTCAAGGCTTCGCATTCCATCTTGAAGCACTCGGCGAAGTCGTCGGCGATGTAGCGCGAGGCGCCGCGAAAGCCCAACATGGGGTTCTCTTCCTCGGGCTCATAGCGCGAGCCGCCCACCAGCTTGCGGTATTCGTTGGACTTGAAGTCCGACAGGCGCACGATCACCGACTTGGGATAGAACGCCGCGCCGATGGTGGCAATGCCTTCGGCCAGTTTCTCGACGAAGAATGCGCGTGGGCTGGCGTAGCCCCGGGCGGCCGACTCTACCGCCTTCTTCAGGTCGCTGTCGACGTTGGGATAGTCGAGCACGGCCTTGGGATGGATGCCGATATTGTTGTTGATGATGAATTCCAGGCGGGCCAGGCCGACGCCGCAGTTGGGGATTTGCGCGAAATCGAAGGCCAACTGCGGGTTGCCCACGTTCATCATGATCTTCAGGTCCAGCGCGGGCATGTCGCCGCGCTGCACTTCTTCCACTTCGGTCTCGATCAGACCGTCGTAGATGCGACCTTCGTCGCCTTCGGCGCAGGACACGGTGACCGACTGGCCTTCCTTGAGCAGGCTGGTGCCTTCGCCGGTGCCCACCACGGCCGGGATGCCCAGTTCGCGGGCGATGATCGCCGCGTGGCAAGTGCGACCACCTCGGTTGGTGATGATGGCCGAAGCACGCTTCATGACGGGTTCCCAGTTGGGATCGGTCATGTCGGTGACCAATACGTCGCCAGGCTGGACTTTGTCCATCTCCGACACATCGGCCACGATGCGCACGGGACCCGAACCGATCTTCTGGCCAATGGCGCGGCCGGTGATGATGACCTGGCCGGTGGCTTTCAGGCGGTAGCGCTGCTGCACATCGCTGTTGGCCTGCTGCGATTTTACGGTTTCGGGGCGAGCCTGCAGGATGTAGAGCTTGCCGTCGACGCCGTCGCGGCCCCATTCCACGTCCATGGGACGACCGTAGTGCTTCTCGATGATGACGGCATAGCGCGCGAGTTCGCAGACTTCGTCGTCGGTGAGCGAATAGCGGTTGCGTTCGGACACGGGTACGTCCACCGTGCGTACGGCCGATTCGCCGGGCTTGCGTTCGGTGTTGAATTCCATCTTGATCAGCTTGGAGCCGATGCGGCGGCTGACGATGGGGTAGTGGCCGTTGGCCAGGGAAGGCTTGAAGACGTAGAACTCGTCGGGGTTAACGGCGCCCTGCACCACGGTCTCGCCCAGGCCGTAGGACGAGGTGATGAACACCACGTCCTCAAAGCCCGACTCAGTGTCGATGGTGAACATCACGCCGGCGCTGCCCTTGTCCGAGCGCACCATGCGTTGGATGCCGGCTGAAAGCGCCACGCCGGCGTGTTCGTAGCCCTTGTGCACGCGATACGAGATGGCGCGGTCGTTGTAGAGCGAGGCGAAGACGTGGCGAATCTTATCGAGCACATCGTCGATGCCGACCACGTTCAGAAAGGTTTCCTGCTGGCCGGCGAACGAGGCATCGGGCAGGTCTTCGGCGGTGGCCGAAGAGCGCACGGCGAACGAACCCTGGCCGTCGGCGTCGAGCTTGGCGAAAGCATCGCGGATGGCCTTTTCGAACTCAGGCGAGAATGGTGCCTCGACGACCCATTGGCGGATCTGCGCGCCGACCGTGGCCAGCTCGCGCACGTCTTCGGGATTGAGCGTGGACAGGCGCTCGGCGATGCGCTGGTCCAGGCCGGAAGCCTGGAGAAAGTCGCGGAAAGCCTCGGCGGTGGTCGCGAAGCCGCCCGGCACACGGACTCCGGCGCCGGACAGCTGACTGATCATCTCACCTAGCGATGCGTTCTTGCCTCCTACCGAGTCCACGTCCGTCATGCGGAGCTGCTCGAATGAAACGACATACGACATTGAAGTCACCTTTTACAATGGAAAGAAAGCGAGTTTGGTCAGCACGCCGGGGAGCTGCATGATTTCCCCGGAAAATGCGCTGGCCAAACCGGCCTTGCGATGCCGCTGTTGCTGCTCGTATTGCTACGATTGCCGCTTCGGTCGTGACTGTCGGATGCCTGCTTACAGGGAACCGATTGTACCCGCTCACCCCTGGTAAAACCCTAGGCTCCGCAAATCCCGTCGAAATTTTTACATATGAATGACAAGCTCACACCTCGCTCGGTTTTCATCGTTTCAGATAGTACCGGCATCACCGCGGAAACCTTCAGCCACTCGGTATTGGCGCAGTTCGACGAGGTCGAGTTCCACACGGTGCGAATGCCCTTCATCGACAATCTGGAGAAGGCCGAGGACGTGGTCCGGCGCATCGATCAGGTCGCCCTGGAGGCCGGCCTCAAGCCCATCGTCTTCAGCACCCTGGTAAACCCGGCCATCCAGGCGGTGGTGCGCCAGGCCAACGGGCTGTTCCTGGACCTGATCGGTACCTTCGTGGGCCCGATAGAGCAGTCGCTCGGCTTGAAGTCCAGCCACGTCATTGGCCGCGCGTGGATGCCGGCAAACTCGCAGAAATACCAGCATCGCATCGAGGCCATCAATTTCAGCCTTTCGCACGACGACGGGCAGTTCATCACCCAGTTGGGCGAGGCCGACGTGATTCTGGTGGGGGTGTCGCGCTGCGGCAAGACGCCGACCAGCCTCTATCTGGCCATGCAATATGCGATCAAGGCCGCGAATTTTCCGCTTACGCCGGACGATTTCGAACGCATCACGCTGCCCAAGACTCTGCAACCCCACCGCAACAAGCTTTTCGGCCTGTCCATCGATCCGGACCGCCTGTCCCAGGTGCGCAATGAGCGCCGGCCCAACAGTCAGTATGCGACGATCGAGCAGTGCCGCTACGAGGTGAACGAAGCCGAGCGGATGATGCGGCGCGATGGGATCGCGTGGATGTCGACGACGACCAAATCGATCGAGGAGATTGCGACTACGGTGATCCAGGAAGTGGGGTTGATCCGGTAATTCGCTCCTGCAGCAACGACAAGGTCAGCCGGCCGATGCGATTTCGCGCGCAATATCCAGGAAACGTTCGATCGTCGGCGTGATGTCTTCGCGGCGCCAGGCCACACCCGTCTCCAGGACCGGAGCCGTATCGCCCAGGTTGAGGTAGCGCACGCCGGTGCGTGTCAGGTTGCGCAGCGACGCAGGGACGAACGCGACGCCCATTTCGGCCGATACCAGGCTGATGATGGTTTGCATCTGGATCGCTTCCTGGACGATATGCGCCCGCCCGCCATGCGCGGTGCAATAACCAGTCACCAGGTCGTGAAAGGCCGGTGCGCTTTGCCTGGGAAAAAGGATCAGAGGCGCATCCACCACCGCTTGCGGGGCAAGCTGCTGGGCCGTGAGGGAGAGTCTTCCCTCCTCTACCCAGCGGCTGGGCACGGCGACGATCAAGGGCTCCGTGATGAGCGGCATATAAGACAGCGATTTGTGCAGTCCCGCATTCTGCGGAGGAATGACAAGTCCCGCATGCCGCTTGCCTTCCAGTAGCGCGGCGATCTGCACGTCGCTGGTCGCCTCGGTCAGCGAAAGCGCGACATCGGGAAAGAGCGCGGTGTAGCGCCGGACCAGTTTCGGCAAGATGCTGTAGTCCGCCGTGCTGACGAAGGAGATGTCCAGGCGTCCCATGGAGCCGTCGCGCAGGCCCTTGGCGACCTTGGGCAGATCCTCCATGTGGTCCAGCGCTGCATGGACGTGGCTCAGCCATTGCGCGCCCAGGGGTGTGAGCGCGACGCTGCGCTTGGTCCGGGTGAAAAGCGCGGCGCCGATTTCCTGCTCCAGCGCCATGATGGACTGGCTCAAAGGCGGCTGCGTCATGCCGAGCGAGTCGGCGGCTCGTCCAAAATGGAGCGTGCGCGCTACGGCGGCAAAATGCCTTAGTTGTCGAACGTCCATGGCTTTAATACTCTAAACAACTTAATGCAGCATAAATAATATATTTTACTTATCTCTGGGCGTCTATTATCTTTGCATCTGATTGAAAATTGAGCCGCCCGCCGCTCATAAAACGACCTGAGGAGCCCCGCTATGCCGCACTACCGATCCCGTACCACCACGCACGGACGCAACATGGCCGGCGCGCGCGCGCTGTGGCGCGCGACAGGCATGCAGGACGGGGACTTTGGCAAGCCGATCATCGCGGTGGTCAACTCGTTCACGCAGTTTGTGCCGGGGCACGTGCACCTGAAGGACCTGGGGCAGTTGGTGGCGCGCCAGATCGAGGCAGCCGGTGGGGTGGCCAAGGAGTTCAACACCATTGCGGTGGACGATGGTATTGCCATGGGCCATGGCGGCATGCTGTATTCGCTGCCCTCGCGCGAACTGATCGCCGACTCGGTGGAGTACATGGTCAACGCGCACTGCGCCGACGCCATGGTGTGCATCTCGAACTGCGACAAGATCACCCCGGGCATGCTCATGGCCGCCATGCGGCTGAACATTCCGGTGGTGTTCATCTCGGGCGGGCCGATGGAGGCGGGCAAGATCGCCTCGCCGGCCGGCGGCAAGGTGAGCGCCAAGATCGACCTGATCGATGCCATGATCAAGGCGGCCGATCCGGGCATCACCGACGCGCAGGCCGAAGAGTATGAGCGCAGCGCCTGCCCCACCTGCGGCTCGTGCTCGGGCATGTTCACGGCCAACTCCATGAACTGCCTGACCGAGGCGATCGGCCTGTCGCTGCCGGGCAACGGCACCATTGTGGCCACGCACGCCTGGCGCCGCGGTCTGTTCGAAGAGGCCGGTCGCTTGGTGGTCGAGCTGTGCCGGCGCTACTACGAGCAGGACGACGTCTCGGTGCTGCCGCGCAACATTGCCACCAAGAGCGCCTTCGCCAACGCCATGACGCTGGACGTGGCCATGGGTGGCTCGACCAACACGGTGCTGCATCTGCTGGCCGCGGCCCAGGAAGGGGGCGTGGACTTCACCATGGCCGACATCGACCGGATCTCGCGGCGCGTACCCTGCCTGTGCAAGGTGGCCCCCTCCACCGACAAGTACCACATCGAGGACGTGCACCGCGCCGGGGGCATCATCGGCATCCTGGGCGAGCTGGCGCGCGCGGGCCTGCTGGATCTGTCCTGCGGTAATGTGCATAGTGGCACGCTGGGCCAGGCGATCGTCAAGTGGGACGTGACGAACGAAAGCAACGAAGAAGCGCGCAAGTTCTTCCGCGCCGCGCCCGGCGGCATTCCCACCACCGTGGCGTTCAGCCAGGACGCGACCTTCCTCACGCTGGATGCGGACCGCAAGTCCGGCTGCATCCGCAGCCAGGAACACGCTTACTCCAAGGATGGCGGCCTGGCCGTGCTGTACGGCAACCTGGCCGAGAAAGGGTGCATCGTAAAAACAGCCGGCGTGGATGAATCGCAATGGACCTTCACCGGGCGCGCGCGCGTGTTCGAAAGCCAGGACGATGCGGTCGAAGGCATCCTGGGCGATAAGGTCGTGCCGGGCGACGTGGTGGTGATTCGCTACGAAGGCCCCAAGGGCGGTCCGGGCATGCAGGAAATGCTCTACCCGACCTCGTACCTGAAGTCCAAAGGCCTGGGCAAACACTGCGCTCTGTTTACCGACGGGCGCTTCTCGGGCGGCTCCTCGGGCCTGGTGATCGGCCATGCTTCGCCCGAAGCGGCCCAGGGCGGCGCCATCGGCCTGGTCGAGGACGGCGACACCATCGAGATCGACATCCCCAACCGCCGCATGCACTTGGCCGTATCCGACGCCGAGCTGGCCAAGCGCCGCGCCGTCATGCAGGCGCGCGGCGAGAAGGCCTGGAAGCCGCAGAACCGCGTGCGCGAGGTGTCCCTGGCGCTGCAGGCCTATGCGGCCCTGGCCACCTCGGCCGATCGCGGCGCCGTGCGCGATCTGGCCCAATTGGCCGGGCCGCGATAGGCCGGGCCGCGATTAGGCCGGGCTGCGCGCCACCCCGTCGACCGGATTCCGGCTCAAAAACGGCCGGACAGTTCCGACAGTGCTTTCGAGGACTCGATCAAGTCCTCGAGCATGGCCGAGCGCTTATGCGGATCGATGTCGCGGCTCGTCATGAAGCAGAGCGCGGCGACGCTCTGGCCTGCACGGCCCATGATCGGTGCCGCCATGCAATAGCGGAATGCATGCGACAGGCCCTCGGTGCAGCAATAGCCCTGCGCCGCCGCGTGTTCGACATCCCGAAGGAAGTCGTCGAATCCGACACGCTGGCCGTTCTCGAGCACGAAGTCGTCGGCCGGGATCAGCGCACGTATTTCGTCTGTGCCCAGGTGACCGAGCAGCAAGCGCCCGGTTGCGGTCCACGGAATCGGCACCTTGACGCCGATCTCGGAGCTGACATTGAACGGCCGGGTGCCGCTGGTTTCAGACAGCACCACGGTGTATTTATTGCCTTCGAGAATGCAAAGCTGCGTGGTCTCGTCGTATTTGCGCACGAGATCCAGAATGGTCTGGTGCGCACGGCGGATCAAATCGTTATGCAGGGCATAGTCGGCGCCGTAGTAGTGCATGACGCGGCCGAAGAACACGGCGCCGTCGGCGGCCGTCTCGAGCCAGCCGGCCTCGGTAAGAATGGTCACGAGTTCATAGATGCTGGATCGCGGCGCACCCGTCGCGTCGATCAGCTCGCGCATCGTCATCGGCCGGCGCGCGGCATGCAGCTGGTCGAGTATATCGACTACGCGATCGACGCCTCTTGCTCTTGCTGCGCTAGGTATGGCTGCCATCCGTCTAGTCCGTCAATGATCGAGCACGCGATGCAGGAACTGGCGCGTGCGGTCCTGCTGCGGGTTGGTAAAAAAGTTCTCGGGCTCGCCTTGCTCGGCGATCACCCCCTTGTCCATGAATACGATGCGGTCGGCAGTCTTGCGCGCGAAACCCATTTCGTGCGTGACGACGACCATAGTCATGCCATCGCGCGCCAGGCCGCGCATCACTTCGGTCACCTCGCCCACGAGTTCCGGATCGAGCGCCGACGTCGCTTCATCGAAAAACATAATGTGTGGTTCGACGGCGAGCGACCGCGCGATCGCGACGCGCTGCTGCTGGCCGCCCGACAACTGGCTAGGATAATGCTCGGCGCGATCAGCCAGGCCGACCCGATCGAGCGCCGACATTGCGCGCTGCTTGGCTTGATCCGGCGTCAACTTGCGCGCCTTGATTAGCGCGAGCATCACATTGCCCAGCGCGGTCTTGTGCGGAAATAGGTTGAATTGCTGAAACACCATGCCCACATGGCCGCGGATTTCCTTGGCGCGGCGCGCGTCGTGCAGCGGTACGTCGTTGACCCATACCTCGCCGGCATCCGAGGTTTCGAGACCAGCCATGATGCGCAGCACAGTGCTCTTGCCAGAGCCGGAAGCGCCGATCAGTACAAGGACCTCGCTCTGCCTGACGTCCAGATTGATCTGCTGCAGCACCCTGGTCGTGCCGAATGCCTTGCTGACGCCGGACAAGGTGATGACGGACTTGCTGGAAGTATGGGCGGTCATGAAAGACTCCTGCGGTCGTGGTGGCGCACCCACTGCGACAGCGGGAAGCAGACAATGAAGTACAGCAGGGCGACAAGTCCGTATATCTCGATAGGCTTGCCGATGCGGTCGACGATGCCCTGGCCGCCACGCATCAGTTCGGACAGTCCGATCATGCTGACGATGGACGTATCCTTGATCAAGGACAAGTATTGGCCGATGAGCGGCGCCAGCACGATCTTGCGCGTTTGCGGCAGCACGACGGAAAAGAAGGTCTGCACTCCGGTCAGGCCCAGGATCTGCGACACCTCCCATTGCCCTTTCGGCACCGCCTCGATGCCCGAGCGGAAGATTTCGGAGATATAGGCGCCCTGATAGATACTCATTCCGATGACACCGGCCGCAAATTCATTGATGGAATAGCCGAAATAGGACACGCCGAAGTAGATGAACATCAGCGTGATCAGGATCGGCGTGCCACGGAACAGTTCCGTGTACAGTTTTGCAATGGTCGAGGTGCCCCACGGCCCGAAGGACCGCAGCACTGCCGCAAGCAACCCGATCAGCGTGCCACCGGCGATGGCGCAGACCGACAGCAGCAGCGTTACAAGCAGCCCTTGGAGCAGCGTCGACAGACTGGCCATGAGCAGTGCGGTAGACATGTGATATCTCCGTAGCGGTTCAAGCGCGCGATGGGCGGCGCGCAAGCAGGCTGCGCGTGCGTTGCCTGAGCACGAGCGGGGGATGGAACGAGCGTTTGCCTATCTGTGCGGCAATCCAGGACAGCGCGTTGCTCAATATCAGGTATGAGACCAGCGTGAAGGTAAAAGTCTGCAAATAAAGCAGCGTGCGCGAGTTGATTACGGTAGCCGTGCCAGTCAGTTCAGGCAGCGCGATGCTCGACAGCAGCGAGGTGCCGAGTAGCAGCTGGATCAGGTTGTTGACGATAGCCGGATACACCGCGCGCGCGGCCTGCGGCAGCACGACGCTGATGAATATCTGCGAACGCTGCAGCCCCAAGATCGAGGCAGCTTCGAGCTGCCCCTTGGGTACTGCCTGAATGCCTGCCCGGAACACTTCGGACAGGTACGCGCCGACGTTCACGCCGAAGGCGATCACGCCGGCCGCATATGCGTCCATATGCAGTCCGAGCGACGGCAGTCCGAAGAACACGATGAAGATTTGCAGGAGGATGGGCGTATTGCGGATCAACTCGATGTAGCAGCGGGCTGCAATGCGCAAGGTGCGGATCCGCGACGCACTTGCGAGCGCCGCGATCAGGCCAAGCACCAGCGCAAGGCAGAACGCAAGCAGCGTTACCTGCAGCGTCAGCCATCCGGCGCGGATGAAATCGGGCAGATATCCCCACAGCGTCAGCCACTGATAGCTCATAGATCCTCCGAGTTCCGTCGTGTATGCGGATGCGGCGTCAGAACTGCGGATTGAGCGGGAACTTCGGATCGGTACCGAACCACTTGTTGTACAGCTGCTTGTTCAGGCCCGACGCGTTGATGTTGAACAGGAATAGGTTCAGATAATTGAGCCAGATTTGATCGCCCTGTTTTACGCCGAATGCATTGTATTCAAGCGGAACCAGCGCATCGTCGGTCACCTTCAGCGACGGATCGAGTTTTGCCTGGTAGGCCAGGAAGTTGTTGTCCTCGATCATCGCGTCGGCCTGGCCCTGCTTGACCGCCAGGATGGCGGCCTGCGAGCTGTCGTATTCCTGGATCTTGACCGGGATACCCATAGAGCGCACTTCGTCGCCGTTGGTCGAGCCCTTGACCGTGGCTATGGTTCGGTTGGCCATGTCCTTGGCCGAATGGATGCCGCTGCTCTTGCGCACGAGCATGGCTTCACTGGCGACGACATAGGGCGAGGTGAACTCGATTTCCTTGGCGCGTTCGAGGTTGCGCGTGAAGTTGCAGAATACGACGTCGACCTTGCCGGTCTGCAGATTGGGAATGCGGTTGGCGCTGGTCGTATCGACCATCTCGAGCTTGACTCCCATTTCCTTGGCGAGCTCCTTGGCCAGATCGACGTCGTAGCCGTCGGGCTTGCCGTTCTGGTCCATGAAGCCGAAAGGCGCGAACGAGAGGCAGTCGCCGACACGCAGCATGCCGCGTTGCAGAACCTTTTGCAACGTCGAGGAGGCCGACGCATCCTGGGCGCGGGGCGCGGTCTTGGTGCAGCCGGCGATCGAAAGCAACCCTGCCATTGTGATGGCACAGGCGATTTTTGCGCTTGCTCTAACAAGTTTCATGACGGATGTTTCCTTGACTCTTGAATAAGGAAAGAACTAGGCGTCGATCCCGTGACGTGCTCGCGCCTTACTGTATCCGATATATCAGATTTATATCTGGTATATCGGATACTTCAAGTATTTCATGGAAAAAATACCGAAACAATCGGGTTTACGCGAAGTTGTCGAAGTGGCAAGGCAAAAAAAACGCCCGTGTCTAAACGACAGCGGGCGATGGGACTTGGGAAAATAGGCCGACGCGAGGATTTACTTCTCGGCGAAGGCGCGCTCGTATACGTAATCGCCGGGTTCGCCCACGCCGGGCGAAACGTGGAAGCCGCGACTGTCCAGCATGGCGCGGATGTCGGACAGCATCTGCGGGCTACCGCAGATCATGGCACGGTCCACAGCCGGGTCCAGGGGCGGCAGGCCGATATCCTCGAAGAGTTTGCCGCTTTCGACCAGGGCCGTTATACGCCCTTGATTGCGGAACGGCTCGCGCGTGACGGTAGGGTAGTAAACGAGCTTGTCGCGCGCCATCTCACCGAAGAATTCATTCTCGGGCAGCTCGCGCTCGATGAAGTCGGCGTAGGCCAGCTCATTGGCATGGCGCACGCCGTGCAATAGCACGACTTTCTCGAAGCGCTCGTACACGCCCGGATCCTTGATGATGCTCAGGAACGGTGCCAGGCCCGTGCCGGTGGCAAACAGATACAGGTGCTTGCCCGGTTTGAGATCGTCGGCTACCAGGGTGCCCACGGGTTTCTTGCTGACGAGGATGGAGTCGCCCTCTTTCAGGTGCTGCAGACGCGACGTGAGCGGACCGTCCTGCACCTTGATGCTGAAGAACTCGAGGTTTTCCTCGTAATTGGCACTGGCGATGCTGTAGGCGCGCATCAGCGGCTTGCCCTCGACTTCCAGGCCTATCATGACGAAATGGCCGTTGTGAAAGCGCAGCGCGGTATCGCGGGTCGTGGTGAACGAGAAGAGCGTGTCGTTCCAGTGGCGTACGGAAAGTACGCGTTCGGTATTGAAGGCTGCCATGTTCGAGAAGGAAAAAGTGCCGGGACGGCCAAATTGCAAGACATTGATACTGCGGCAATTTTACCGCAGGCAGTTGACTGTTTTTCTCAACTATTCGCTATACCCTTACATTGCGGAGTTATGAAGCATCGCCGATTAAGTACCTCTGGCAATAAGGTGGCCACCATGCACGCCTTCACTGCTTCTCGGGCAATGGGATGAATTCCGTCGTGTCGCCGGGCACCACCTGATCGAAGCGATTGCGGCGCCAGTCTTCACGGGCCTGTTCGATGCGCTCTTTCCGGCTGGAGACGAAGTTCCACCATACGAAACGCGGACCGTCCAGGGGCTCGCCGCCGAGCACGGCAAAGCGCGCTGGCCCGCCGGCCGCCGTGAGCGTGACCGGACGGCCAGGCGCGAAGCTGAGCAGGCGGCCCGATTCATGCGCTTGTCCTTCCACCCGGACCGTGCCTTCGACCAGATAGGCAGCGCGTTCGACGTGTTCGGCCGGCAGGTCCAGCGAAGCGCCGGCTTCAAGCTTGACGTCGCCGTAGAAAAGCGGCGACTGCGTACGCACCTGGGAAGTGCAGCCCAGGAGCGAGCCGGCCACCACGCGGACCCAGACGCCCTCGCCTTCGATCACGGGCTGCGCATCCAGGCCATAGTGGGAAAAACCAGGATCCATTTCTTCCCTGTCGCGCGGCAGCGCCACCCACATCTGCAGGCCGAAGACGCGTTGGTCGATGCGGCGGTCCTCGGGCGTGGACCGTTCAGAATGCACGATGCCCCGGCCGGCGGTCATCCAGTTGATCTCGCCAGGTTCGATGAGCTGGATACTGCCCACGCCGTCGCGGTGCATGATCGAGCCGTCGTAAAGATAGGTGACAGTCTCCAGGCCGATGTGCGGGTGCGGCCGCACATCGATGCCCGCGCCAGCGGGCAGCACTGCAGGCCCCATTTCGTCCAGGAAGACGAAGGGACCTACTGTGCGCTTCTGCATCGATGGCAGCGCGCGCCGCACTTCGAAGTTTCCGATATCGCTCGCGCGCGGGACCACGACGGTCTCAAGGGCACTTGCGGGACTAAATTCGGACATGGCGCGCTCCAGAGTGGGTCAAGGACGGCCGATTATCGCCGAATGCCCGCGTGCAGCGGCCATGCACTCCTCGGTGGGTGGGGCGGTCCTGGAGTATCGAGTCCCCGGCGACCGCCGATCCCTCAAAGCCGTCTTAACTTTGTCTTAAGTTTCGACGGCCTATCCTTTCGGGGCGGATAATGAATAAATCGCACAGGACGTCACGCTTTGAATACGGGAGATTTCGACCATGACACCAGCTCTTTGCGCAATCGGCCAGGTAAAGAAAAGTTGACAGACAGGATGCAGGCATGCAGCGCCGCAGTGCGCGAGTTGGGCGGGATAGACGTGCTTTTCGAATCCCTCGGCAGCACCCATACGCGATCCCTGAACGAAGCGCAGACGGAACCCCCGCATCGAGAGCGGCCAGCGCATAGCAAGCAGCCCGCCTCCCTGGCCAGCCAGCCGACGCGCGTTCGCGCCTTGTTCCTGTCAGACCTGCATCTGGGCACGCGAGGTTGCCAAGCCGAACTGCTCCTGGAATTTCTGCGGCAGCACGATGCGGACACAATATTTCTGATTGGTGACATCGTCGAAGGCCGGCGTCTCAAGTCGCGGCGCCGATGGGCCGAAAGACACCGCGCGGTTATGGCCGAATTGTTCGCAAAAGTGCATGGCGGCACCCGAATCGTCTACGTACCCGGCAATCACGACCAACTGCTGCGCCAATATGCCGGCCTGCATCTGGGCGGTATCGAGATCGCCTTGAACGCGATCCATGAAACGCTGGACGGGCGGCGTTTTCTCGTCACGCATGGCGATCAGTTCGACGTAGTGCTGCATCGTATGCCTTGGCTGGCCTGCGCCGGCCATACCGCCTACCATGGGTTGCTCGCCCTGAACGCCGGCCTCAACATGATCCGACGCCGCATCGGACTGGGCCATTGGTCGCTGTCGGCCTGGGCCAAGTACCGGGTCAAACGCGTCGTCAACTACATCAGCCATTTCGAGGACAGCCTGGTTGCCCAGGCGCAGCAATACGGCGCGCACGGCATCGTATGCGGCCACATTCATCATCCATCGGACCATCTTCTCGGAGAAATCCGCTATCTGAACACCGGCGATTGGGTAGAATCCTGCTCGGGCATCGTCGAACACGAAGACGGTCGCTTCGAGCTTTTGTGCTGGCACGGCCAAACCGGCGCGCGCCAGCGCCGCTCGGGCTGGCGCCGCTTTGGCCGCGCTGCGGCCAAAGCGCAGGACTGGCCGACGGAGGTATGAACGATGTCATCGCTCGACTGGATTTCCTCAAGCATCGCCAGCTACGGCTACGTGGCCCTGTTTGCCGCCGCCGTGCTCGAGGGGCCGATCGCGACGGTTATCGGCGCCTTTCTCGCTTCGCAGGGACTGCTGGACCTGAGCGGTGTCTACGCGACCGTCGTGCTCGGCGATCTGGCCGGGGATTTGCTTTATTACTACGCCGGCCGGTTCGGCAGTATGCCTGGACGGCGTTGGGGCAGCGTACTTAGCGCTCGCCGCCAGCGGCATCTGAAGACCGTGCAGGCGCATCTGAGCCGGCATGCCGGCAAAACACTGTTGTTTGGCAAGCTCACGCACGCGGCTGGTTTCCTGGTGCTGCTCGCGGCCGGCGCGGCGCAGATACCGCTGCCCCGTTTTCTCGGCTACAACCTGCTGGGGACGCTTCTCAAGTCGGCAGCCTTCGTTCTGCTCGGTTACTTCGCTGGCGCGGCCTACCACCGCATCGATACTTACCTGTGGCTCGCGTCCTGCGGGGTAATCGCGCTGATCGGCATTGCCGCGGGCGTTGTGCTGCGCCGCCGCTACACGCCCGATCTGTCGGAGACCTGAGCCAATGCGCATCGCCTTCTTCACCGACAGCTTCTACCCCGAACTCGGCGGCATACAGGACTCCATCCTGCTGACGGCCCGCGCACTCGGGGAGCGAGGCCATGACATCGTGATCTATGCGCCGAGCGCCTCGCCGCGCGACTACCGCCTCGCGGGTCTGCCCGTCGAGGAGATCGATCTGGGCGAACGGGTCCGGGTGCGGCGCCTGTTTTCCGTGCCGGTACCGAGTTCGACCGGCCAGTCGCGACTGTTGCTGCCTACCGGCCAGCGCTGGCGCGGGCTCGCACGCTGGCAGCCCGACGTGCTGCATACCCATACTTTCCTCGGCGCAGGCTGGGAAGCGCTTGCCGCCGTCCGGCACCTGCGGGTACCGCTCGTGGGTACCAACCACTGGGCAATCGGCGAATTCAGCATGTACGCACCGATAGCCGCGCGGCAGTTTGCGCGCTACAGCGTCAAGGCTGCGACGGCATACTACAACCGCTGCGCGCTCGTCACGGGTCCGTCGCGCTCGGTGCTCGATGAAATGCTCGCATCCGGGTTGCGCAAGCCCGCGCAAGTGGTATCTAACCCGATCGATACCGTGCTTTTTCGGCCGGGTGCGGCCGGCGAGCGGCAGGCGCTCAAGCGCTGCCTCGGATTTTCCGATTCGACCATTCTTTATGCGGGCCGGCTCGCGGTCGAGAAGAACATCGACGTGCTCGTGCGGGCACTTGCGATCGTTGCCCGGGACGTACCCGATGCGATGCTCGCCCTGGCCGGGCACGGCACCGCCCGCTCCCGGCTGGAGCAACTTGCGGCCGAACTCGGTATCGGCCATCGGGTAAAGTTTTTGGGCACGCTCGATAAACCGGCGCTGGCGCAGGCCTATCGTGCAGCGGACGTTTTCGCGATCGCCAGCACGTCCGAGACGCAGAGCATGGTGTTGCTGCAGGCGATGAGCTCGGGGTTGCCCGCCGTCGGGGCGCGCTGGCGCGCCTTGCCCGAATACATTGCCGACGACGCGGGGTTGCTGGCCGAACCCGGCGATGCCGACCAGTTTGCCGCGCACCTGCTGTCGCTCCTGCGCGAGCCGGCGATGCGCGCGCGTATGGGTGAATGCGCCTGGGCGAAAACCCGCCGCTTCGGTCTGGCCGAGACGGTCACCGCATGGGAACGGATCTACGCGGCGGCGGGTGCCGCACACGGAATCGAACAACACAACGAGCTAGGAGCGTTTGGATGAAGTTGAGCGTCGTCATTCCCGCCTACAACGAAGAAGACTATTTGCATGCCTGTCTCGAATCGGTCTCGGCCGAGCTGCAAGCGAATGCGGCCCGCGGCGCCTTCGAGATCGTCGTCGTCGACAATGCGAGTACCGATGGCACGGCGCAGGTCGCTTCGGCCTTTCCCCTGGTGCGGGTGGTGGCCGAACCACGCAAAGGGTTGACGCATGCCCGCCAATGCGGCCTGGAGGCGGCTCGCGGAGAAATCCTGGCCTATGTGGATGCCGATACGCGCATGCCGCCGGGCTGGGTCGCACGCGTGCTCGATACCTACGAACGCGATGCCGACGTCGTGTGCGTGAGCGGACCTTATGTCTATGACGAGCTGTCGCGGGCCAAGCGCGCTTTCGTACAGCTTTACTGGCGGCTGCTGGCCATGCCCATGTACCGCTTCACGCACTACATGGCGGTCGGCGGAAATTTCGCCGCGAGCAAGGCTGCGCTCCTGCGCATAGGCGGATTCGATACAACGATCTCGTTTTACGGCGAGGACACGAACATCGCCCGTCGTCTGGCGCAGGAGGGCAAGGTGGTTTTCGACTTGCGGCTTGTGATGCGTACATCGGCGCGGCGCTTGCAAGACGAAGGGTTCGCCACGACCGCAGTGCGCTACGCGCTGAACTTCGGATCGGAAGTTCTCCTGAAGCGGCCCCTAACCCGCCAATACCGCGATATCCGCTAAAGACGCGGCGCGCGGGCAGACCCGGGCATTCGCCGGGCGCATCGATGTCGATGTGCCCGGCGCAATACCGGTCAACGATCGTTTGACGGCAGCTCGAACACCAGGACTTCGGCGTTCGCGCCTTCTTCCAGTACCACCTTGGCCTCTTCGCTCAAGGCCAGGGCGTCGCCCTCGCCCAGCTTCTGGCCGTTGACCGTAAGATTGCCGCGGGCTAGGTGGACCCAGGCACTGCGGCCAGCGGCCAGCGGCAGCGTGGCCGACTCAGCTCCGTCGAACAGGCCGGCGTACAGGCGCGCATCCTGGTGTATGACCATGGAGCCGTCGGCGCCGTCGGGGGAGACCAGTTGGCAGAGCCGTCCGCGCTTTTGCGCGTCGGAGAATTTCTTCTCCTCGTACTCGGGCGCGATGCCGCTCACATCAGGTTCGATCCAGATTTGCAGCATATGCGTCGGCTTGTCGGTTCGCGGATTGAATTCCGAGTGCAGAACGCCGCTGCCGGCGCTCATGCGCTGGACATTTCCCGGTTCGATGGTCGAGCCGCTGCCCATGCTGTCCTTGTGGGCGATGGCGCCGTCGAGCACATAGGTGATGATCTCCATGTCCCGATGCCCGTGCGTGCCAAAACCGCGCCCCGCCGCGATGCGGTCGTCGTTGATGACACGCAGCGGACCGAATCCCATGTGATTGGCATCGAAGTAATTGGCGAAGGAAAAGGTGTGATAGCTGTCGAGCCAGCCGTGGTTGGCGTGGCCGCGATGATGGGCTGGGCGTGGGGTAAGCATGGCAGTTTCCTCAGTGGTCGGTGAATGGCCTTGCATGAGAGGGTTGCGCTCGCTTTCTCTCGCAATTCAGGCCTGATGTGATGCATTATGCGCATGCGCGGCGGCCTTGATGGCGAACCATCTTGATGAGATCATTCAAATTATTTGAATGATCCATATTCCTCCGCCCTCCCCCGATTGCAGGCTTTCATCATGTCCCAGCGGCAACCCATCACGCCCGAACTGCTTTTCATGGTCGACGCCATTGCCCGGCACGGCAGTTTCGCCCGGGCGGCGCGGGAACTCGGCAAGGTCCCCTCGGCGGTCACTTACGCGATCCGCAAGCTGGAGGATGGCCTGGACGTGCTGCTGTTCGACCGCAGCGGCCACCGCGCCCAGCTCACCCCGGCAGGTCAGACGCTATTGCGCGACGGCCGCCGCGTGCTGCAGTCGCTCGATGACTTGGCTTATCGGGTCAGGCGCGTGGCCACGGGCTGGGAGGTGGAGCTGCGAATTGCGGTCAGCGCACTGCTGCCCTGGCGGCCGTTCTACGATTTGATCGAAGCGTTTCGTCAGGTAGGCGTAAGTACGACCCTGCGCTTTACCGCCGAGGTATTGAGCGGCAGCTGGGACGCCCTGGTCTCGGGCCGGGCCGATCTGGTCATCGGCGCCGATGCGGCCGGCGCTCCGGCCGGCGCTTTTCAGTCCCAGGCCATGGGACGCGCGCGATTTAGCTTCTGCGTCGCGCCGCACCACCCCCTGGTTGCGGTGGCCGACCAGCGCAAGCTGACAGCCCAGGACATCGCCGCGCACTGCGCCGTCGTCGTGTCCGACACGTCGCGCGACCTCCCCCCGCGCACGCGCGGCCTGCTCACGCAGCAACCCATGATCATCATGCCCACCATGCAGGACAAGATCGAAGCACAGGTGCGCGGGCTGGGCTGCGGGTATCTTCCTTTGTCGCTGGCCTCGACCTACATCGCCAACGGCCTGCTGGTGGCTTGCGACACTGAAGAAGGCATCGCTATGTACGAGGACCTGGCCTATGCCTGGCAGGCCAAGCGGCCTGGAGCGGGTCTGGCGTGGTGGCTGGACAAGCTCAAGTCGCCAAGATTGTGCGCCAGCCTGCTGGACGGCCACCGCTGAAGGACTGCGGCGACCGCCAGCCGCCTTCATCATCGCGGCGGACGGATCGACGCGGGCAGCCTGATGCGCACGCCGAGTCCCCGACCTTCGATGCCGGCCGCATATTCCAGCTTTCCACCCAATTGGGTCACGATACGCGCGACGATCGACAGCCCCAGGCCGCTGCCCTTTTCAGTATGGTCGGCACCGCGAAAAAAACGATCGTTCAAGCGCGACATATCCTGCGGGTCTACACCCGGACCGTCGTCCTTGACTTCCAGACCAAAGGCTCCAGCCTCGTTGCATGCGGCAATCTCTATGCGGCCTCCCGCGCGGCCGTACTTGATCGCGTTGTCGACAAGGTTGTCGAACAGTATGCGCACCAGCGCAGGCGGCGCCTGCACCATGACCTGCCCGCCGGATCGCAACACGAGTGACATCTGCTTGCGCTGGGCATTGGCATGCTGCTCAGCCAGGCACGCCTGAGCTGTCTGGGCGAGGTCGACCCATGAACTGGGCAGCGGCGTGCTTTCTTCAAGCCGGGCCAGCGCCAGCAACTGATCGGCCAGGTGGGCACTTCGGTCGACTGCGTCCACCACGCGCTGCATCGCGCGCCGCTGGCGTTGCGGGTCCCGCGCGGTGAGGGCCACCTGCGCCTGGACCTTGATTGCGGCAAGCGGCGTCTTGAGTTCGTGCGCCGCATCGCTCGTAAAAGCACGCTCGCGGTCGAGCGACTGGCGCAGACGCCGCAGCAGCATATTGAGGGCGGAAACCAGGGGCACCACTTCGTCGGGAATGTTCTTGATCTCGATAGTCTCGAGACTGTCGGAGGAGCGCTCCTCGATTGCCTTGGACAATATGCGCAGGGGCGTCAGGCTTCTTCCAATAGCGATCCAGATCAATACGGCGAGCACGGGTAGCGCAAACAGGAGCGGACGCGCAACGCGTTTCGCGCTCACGGCGGACACGGCGGAACGATGCGAGCACTGCTCGAAAATGCGCACGATGCGACCGCGCGCAGGGTCGCCGGTCGTATAGACATACCATCTCGCGCGCTCCGCCGATTGGCCGCCAGCCGCGCGCCCGGGCAGCGCAAATGCCGGAACGCCCGGGCTGGCAGCCAGCACGCGGCCATCGGTGGCCATGATCTCGTACAGCAGGGGCATCGGCTGATCATTGTCCCCGTCGTCGTCCCGCGGAGGGACGCTTGCTTTTGCGAAGACCGGCAAATCGTCCAGGTCCAGCACGAGCAATGCGCGGGCGACCTGTTCGACGCGCGCCTTGTCCCACTCCCCGACCTCATGGGCAGCCTGGCGATAACTCGAGTAAAGCGAATACAACCAGACCGCCGCGACGCCGGACAGCACGATTAAGGTCAAACGCTGTCGGATCGAGCCCATTATGTTGGCGCCTCGATCACGTAGCCGATGCCGCGGATGGTGCGGATCAATGCCGAACCCAGTTTCTTGCGCAGGTTCGACACATGGACTTCGATCGCGTTGCTTTCGATCTCTTCGTTCCAGCCATATAGGCTGTCCTGCAGTCGGGCGCGGGAGAGCGGCCGGCCCTGGCTTCCCAGAAGCTCGACCAGCAGTGCGCACTCGCGCGAGGTCAGCCCGATGCGTTCGCTTCCGCGCATGACCGTAAGACGCTGCGGGTCGACAATCAGACCGCCGTATTCGATTGTGTCGGTGCCGCGGCCTTGCGAGCGCCGCACGAGCGCACGGCAGCGTGCGATCAGCTCGGTCAGATCGAACGGCTTGCCGACATAATCGTCCGCTCCGGCGCCCAGGCCACTCACCCTGTCGGCAACGGCGTCGCGCGCAGTCATGACCAGGACCGGCGTATGGTCACCGCGCTTGCGTATCCAGTCGAGCAGTTCGGTGCCGGATATATGGGGCAGGCCGAGATCGAGTATGACCAGATCGTATGGCGTGGTCGCCATCGCCAGTTGGGCCTGCCTGCCATCGTACGCCCAGTCGACCGCCATGCCCACTTCGGCCAGCCCGTCCTCGACCCCACTGCCTATCAACCTATCGTCCTCGACGAGTAATACACGCATCGCTTCGGTTCCAGTTCAATGCGAAAAGCCACTATCGCAGCAACAATAACCGCTTGATCCGACGCATATCAAGAGCGTGTGCAATGCCGCCGATACTTAAGATTTCGCTAATGCGAGATCCTTAAAGTTTGCGGCGTTAAGCGCGCCATTGCGACATTTTTCTATTCCTGGATTTTCACGCCGACCCGGTAGCGCACGATCGCATACCTGCGCCGTCTCGCCGCGGGGGGCCCGGCCCGCGCCGCAGAAGCCAAAATAGGGGTACCCGCAAGCCGCAAATGAATAATTCAAAAGCGAGGCAGCATGCCGGTGAACGGCGGCTTATTCGTCTTCGATGCCGAGCTCGCGCAGCTTGCGCGTGATGGTATTGCGGCCTATGCCCAATCTGGAGGCGGCTTCGACGCGACGGCCGCGGCTGGCGTCCAGCGCGCTCTGCAGTAGGATCTTCTCGAACTGGCGCGTGAGCGTGGTCATGACGGCGGGTTCGCCGCGATCAAGGCGTCGCCGTGCGTCGCGCATCAAGGCATCCTCCCAGGAGTCCAGCGCGGCGGCTTCTGCGCCCGCCGCAAGCGTGGGAGTATGGGTTGCCGGCATTGATACAGGCCTGGCAAGAGCACCTGCCACCGCCCCGCCCTGCTCCATCGCCCGGATTTCCGGCGGCAGATCGTTGCGGTCTATGGTCTGGCCGGGCGCCATCACGGTGAGCCAGTGGCAGAAATTTTCCAACTGCCGCACATTGCCCGGAAAGTCAAAGCGCGTGAGCACGGCGATGGCCGCGGGCGTAAGCCGCTTGACCGGCACGCCCAGTGCACGCGCGCTGCTGGCCAGGAAATGATTGGCCAGCGCCGGAATGTCCTCAATGCGTTCGCGCAGCGGCGGCAGGCGCAGGCGGATCACGTTCAGGCGGTGGAACAGATCTTCGCGGAACAGACCTTGCTCCACGCGCTGCTCCAGCGGCTGGTGGGTGGCGGCCACGATGCGCACGTCCACACGCACCGGCTGCGAACCACCTATGCGGTAGAAACTGCCTTCTGCCAGCACGCGCAACAGGCGCGTCTGCAACTCGATGGGCATGTCGCCGATTTCATCGAGGAACAGCGTGCCGCCGTTCGCCTCCTCGAAGCGGCCGCGCCGCAGCGTGTTGGCGCCGGTAAAGGCGCCGCGTTCGTGGCCAAAGAGTTCGGCTTCGAGCAGGTCCCGGGGAATGGCCGCCGCGTTGAGCGCGACGAACGGGCCGTTGGACCGCGATCCGTGGCTGTGCAGCGCGCGGGCCACCAGCTCTTTGCCCGTGCCCGAATCGCCGGTAATGAGTACGGAGACCCTGGACTGGGCCAGGCGCCCGATGGCGCGGAAAACTTCCTGCATGGCGGGCGAGGACGACTGCGTCATCATTCTCTCGCCGTCGAGCAGGCTGTTTTCGATCTGCGGATCGTCCTGCGCAACGCCCTCTTTCAAGGCGCGCTGGATCAGCGCCACCGCCTCGTTCACGTCGAACGGCTTGGCCAGGTAGTCGAATGCACCGCCCTGAAAGGCCGCCACGGTGCTGTCAAGATCGGCATAGGCCGTCATGACGATCACCGGCAAGGCGGGATGGCGTTCCTTGATCTGGCGCAGCAGGTCCAGGCCATTGCCGCCAGGCATGCGTATGTCGGACACCAGCGCCGCGGGCGTGTCGCGGCCCAGGGCCTGGATCACGTCGGCGGACTGGTAGAAGCTGCGCGTGGAGACGCCGGCCCGCGCCAGGGCCTTTTCCAGTACCCAGCGTATGGATTGATCGTCGTCGACTATCCAAACCGGCTTCATTGCGGCCTCCGCGCAGCCGCCCGCGACGGGCAGTTGCCTGCGCGCAGAGCAGCGAACGAAGTGAGCGTGGCAGTACACATCAGTGAATTTGTTCCATGGGGAGGATCAGGCGGAATTCGGTGTGGCGCGGACGTGATTCGAATTCGATCAGTCCGCCGTGCTGCCTCACGAAATCCTGGGCCAGGCTCAGCCCCAGGCCGGTGCCTCCTGGCCTTGCGGTGACCAGCGGGTGAAAAATGCGCTCGCGGATATGCTCGGGTACGCCTGGACCGTTGTCGATGATGGACAACACCAGCGCCAATCGATGGCGCCGATGCGCCAGCACGACCTGGCGGGCGACGCGGGTGCGCAGAACGATCTGCGGCGGCGGCACGCCGTCCGCCTCTTTTTGCAGCACCAGTTCCTGCGCAGCATTGCGCGCCACGTTCAACACCGCCTGCATCAGGCGCGCGGCATCACCCTGAAGGTCGGGCGCCGATGCGTCATAGTCGCGCTGCAGGGCGACGCGTTCGCGAAACTCCGCCTGGATCAGGGCGCAGACGCGCTCGCAGATTTCATGGATATTGACCGGTTTGGCGTCCAGCGGCTGGCGTTTGGGGCCGCTCAAACGATCGACCAGAACCTGTAGGCGGTCGGCTTCGGAAATGATGACTTGCGTGTATTCGGCCAGAGCCGCACTGGGCAGCTCGGCCTCCAGCAGTTGCGCCGCGCCGCGCAGTCCGCCCAGGGGATTCTTCACTTCGTGGGCCAGGTTGCGCAGCAGTTCGCGCTGGGATTCGATTTCTTCGACCAATCTCTGGCCGCGGTCGGCCACCGTGCGCTGCTCGATTTCGCGGGTTTCGATCAAGACCGGCCAGGGTTGACCCGACAAGGCCACCGTGGTGACGGAAACCTCGACGGACTCTTGGCCTCGCCGCAGGGACGAGAGCTGGCGCGCATCGGCGAAGATGCCGGCGGCAGCGTGTTCTATGGAAGTTTGCAGCGATGCCGGATCGTCGTAGAGTCGATCGGCCGGCAGGCCTCGCAATTGCTTGCGGGACCGGCCGAACAGATCTTCCGCGGCGGCATTGGCAAATTCGATATGGCCCTGGGCGTCCAGAAGAAATACGGACGTCGCGAGCAGTTCATAGGCATCCGTGTTCATATTCGAAAATACCAAACCGCCGGTGCAGCCGGATTACAGGCTGTAATACATATCGAACTCGACCGGATGCGTCACCGTGCGCAGACGCTGCACGTCGGCTTCCTTGAGCGCGATGTAGGCGTCGATCATGCCGTTGGTGAACACGCCGCCGCGGGTCAGGAACTCGCGGTCCTTGTCCAGCGCTTCCAGGGCCTGGTCGAGCGACGAGCACACGGTCGGGATCTGCGCGTCTTCTTCCGGGGGCAGGTCGTACAGGTTCTTGGTCGCGGGATCACCCGGGTGGATCTTGTTCTGCACGCCGTCCAGACCGGCCATCATCAGGGCCGAGAATGCCAGGTAGGGATTGGCCATGGGATCGGGGAAGCGGGCTTCGATGCGGCGGGCCTTGGGGCTGGGCACGTGCGGGATGCGGATCGAGGCCGAACGGTTGCGCGACGAGTAGGCCAGCTTGACCGGGGCCTCGAAGTGCGGGACCAGGCGTTTGTACGAATTGGTCGTCGGGTTGGTGATGGCGTTCAGGGCGCGGGCGTGCTTGATGATGCCGCCGATGTAATACAGCGCGAATTCGGACAGGCCGGCGTAGCCGTTGCCGGCGAACAGGTTCTCGCCATCCTTCCAGATGGACTGGTGCACATGCATACCCGAGCCGTTGTCGCCAACGATGGGCTTGGGCATGAAGGTGGCGGTCTTGCCGTAGGCGTGCGCGACGTTATGAACGACGTACTTCAGGACCTGGTTCCAGTCGGCGCGCTTGACCAGCGTGCTGAACTTGGTGCCGATTTCCAGCTGGCCGGGTGCCGCCACTTCATGGTGATGCACTTCGACGGGAACGCCCATGGCTTCGAGCACCAGACACATTTCCGAGCGCAGATCCTGGAAGGAATCGACCGGGGGCACGGGGAAATAACCGCCCTTGACCTTGGGACGATGGCCCAGATTGCCGCCCTCGAAATCCAGACCGGACGACCAGGGGGCTTCTTCGGAGTTGACCTTGAGGAAGCAGCCCGACATGTCTTCGCCCCATTTGACGCTGTCGAAGACAAAGAATTCGGGTTCAGGACCGAAGTAGGCGGTGTCGCCCAGGCCAGAAGACTTCAGATAGGCTTCGGCGCGCCGCGCCAGAGAGCGGGGATCGCGCTCGTAGCCCTTGCCGTCGGACGGTTCGATCACGTCGCAGGTCAGGATGAGGGTGGGTTCTTCGCGGAACGGATCCAGATTGGCGGTGTCAAGGTCGGGAGCGAGCATCATGTCCGAAGCTTCGATACCCTTCCAGCCGGCGATCGAGGAGCCGTCAAAGGCCTGGCCGGTGACCAGCTTGTCGTCATCGACGACGGAAACGGGAACCGAAACGTGCTGCTCTTTACCGATGGTGTCGGTAAAACGGAAGTCGACGAACTTGACGTCGTTCTCAGCAATCATCTTCAGAACATCTTGGGGGCTTGCCATGTCATCTCCATTGGTCATTAGGTGTCGCGGGGATATCCGCCCGGCTGACACAAGATAAGCAATATGTGTGCCAGTTCAAAATTTCGGGGTATTCCCGAGGCGGGGTGAAAAATCGGGATTGAATGATCTAATTTGGTGCAATTTACAGTGCGCGACGCATCGTTATAGTGCATTCAATTCGATAAGAACATCTCTTGCAGGTCATTTAGGAAGCGCCATCCCAGGGAACTGGCCTGCAGGCGGGTCGGATCCGCGTCCAGCAATCCCCGGGAGACGGCTGCTTCCAGTTGGTGCGCGATGGCCGCCAGCGACAGGCCCGTGCGCTCGGCAAAGAGGCTGGAGGCCACGCCGTCGCGCAGCCTCAGGGCATTGAGCATGAATTCGAACGGCAAGTCCAGCGTACCCAGCGTGCGGGTTTCGGCAATGTGGCTGCCGTCTGCCCGTGATGCCCGTTCCATCCAGGATTCGGGCTGGCGCGCGCGCGCCTCGCGCACAATGCGGTCGTGGAAGGAGATCTTGCCGTGCGCGCCCGGCCCCAGGCCCAGGTAATCGCCAAACTCCCAATAATTGAGATTGTGCTTGCATCGCGCGCCAGGCCGGGCATAGGCCGAAACCTCGTAGCGCTGCAGGCTTGCCTGCGCCAACTCGGCCTGCACGGCATCCTGCATGGCGGCCGCGGTATCGTCGTCGGGAAGATCCCGGGGCGGATACTTGGCGAAGACGGTATTGGGTTCCATCGTCAAGTGGTAGAGCGACAAATGCTCGGTGCCGAAGGACAGGGCCTGGCGCACGTCGGCCAGGCAGGCGTCCAGCGTCTGGCCGGGCAGCGCGAACATCAGATCCAGGTTGACGCGGGCCACGGCTTGTTGCGCCATGCGGATGGCCGCCCTCGCCTGCCCGGCATCGTGAATACGGCCGAGTTTTTGCAATTGCGCGTCATCGAAGCTCTGAATGCCCAGCGACAGGCGCGTCACGCCGCTGGCCGCGTAGTCGCGAAAACGCCCGGCCTCGGCAGTGCCGGGATTGGCTTCCAGGGTGACCTCGGCATCAGGCAGCAGGCGCAGATGCGAGCGCAGCATGGCCAGCAACTCATCCAGGCCGGCCGCCGAAAGCAGGCTGGGGGTGCCGCCGCCGATGAAGACAGAAACAACCTGGCGGCCCCAGATCGAAGGCAGCGCCTGTTCGAGATCGTGGCGCAAAGCATCCAGGTAGGCACGCTCGGGGATGTCGCTGGCCGCGTGCGAATTGAAGTCGCAATACGGGCATTTGCGCACGCACCAGGGTACGTGGACATAGACCGACAAGGGCGGCAGGCTGGTGAGCGTGGTGCCTGGTCGCTGGGCCGGACGTCCGTCGGGCTGAAGAATAATGGTCCTGGACACTGCGGGCTGCCTAGAATGCCTGAAGCTTGGCGAGTAATTCTTCCAGCGCGCGGGCACGGTGGCTGATGCGATTTTTCTGCTCGGGCGCCATAGCGGCCGCGGTCAATTCTTGCTCGGGCAGATAGAAGTGCGGGTCGTAGCCAAAGCCGTGGCCGCCCTGCGGCGTATCGACGATTTCGCCGTGCCAGATGCCCTCGCCTATTAGCGGCTGGGGATCGTCTTGCGACCGCACCAGAACCAGCAGGGCCACATACCAGGCGCGGCGGTTGGGTTGGCCGGCCAGTTCCCGCACCAGCAGCGCATTGTTGGCCGCGTCGCTTTTCTCGCCGCCCATGCGGCGCTGCGCATAGCGTGCGGAGTAGACGCCGGGCGCGCCGCCCAGGGCGGCTACGCACAGACCCGAGTCGTCGGCCAGGGCCGGCAACCCGGTATGGCGGCTGGCATGGCGGGCCTTGGCCAGCGCGTTTTCCACGAAGGTGACATACGGCTCCTCGGCCTCGCTGACGCCGAACCGGGATTGAGCAATGAGCTCTATGCCCAGGGGCGCGAACAAGGCGGAGAATTCGCGCAGTTTGCCCGGGTTGCCGGATGCCAGAACCACCTGGCGCAGGGAGGAATTCGAATCGTTCATAGACTGCGATTGTATAAGCGCGGCAAAATGGACTGCCACAAATCGGCAATATATACAGCCCAGAATGGCTGGCTGCATCTAAAATTCGCCCCCCCTATGTTCGAAGTCGACGCCCCGCTATCCCTGGCAACCGAATTTGAACGCATTGTCCGCGATGGACAGTTGCAAGCGCATTACCAGCTCATCGCCGATTTGTTCCACGGCAGCATTCACGGCTACGAAAGCCTGATCCGCGGCCCGCGCAACAGCCCGCTTCACCTGCCCGCCAGCCTGTTCGGCACAGCGCGCAGACTGGGGCGCCTGGTCGAACTGGAACTGGCCTGCGCGAAGGCCGGCCTGCATGGGTTCGTGCAAAGCGGCGCACAGGGCAAGCTCTTGCTCAATTTGTCGATCAACACTGTCCTGGCCTGCTGGTATCAATGGGGCGCCGACCTGCCCCGCCAACTGCTCGACGACAGCGGCCTGCCGTCCGACAGGCTCGTCATCGAATTGACCGAGCAGGACGCGGCCGACGACGTGCACGGGCTGCTGCAGGCCCGATTTTGCCTGCGCGAGCACGGCATTGGACTGGCGCTGGACGACTATGGCGCGGGCAGCACCAATCTACAGCTTTGGGTGAGGCTGCAGCCCGATCTGGTCAAGATCGACCGCCATTTTTTCTACGGTATCAGCAGCAGCGCATCGGGTCAGCAGTTGATTCGCGCGCTCATGTCGGTGGCCCAGGCGCTGGGAACGCCGCTGCTGGCCGAAGGGATAGAGACGGCCGCCGACCTTGCCACGGTGCGCGAGCTGGGCATGCGTTATGTCCAGGGCTGGCATCTAGGGCTGGTCGAACCCCAGCCCCAGGTCGAATTGCCCGAGCCGGTGCTTGCGCTGCTGCGGCTGGACCGGTCGCGCCGCGTTCAGGCTGAGAGCGGCACGGTCGGCACCCTGCTCATCGAAGCCATGGCAGTGCAGCCGGAGCACCATACCAACGACGACATCGACAAGATGTTCCAGGATTTCCCTGACCTGCATTCGGTGGCCGTGCTGGACCGGGAACACCGGCCCATAGGCCTGATCAATCGGCACACGTTTTCCGAAAAGTACGCCATGCGCTATACGCGCGATCTTTTCGGCCGCGACCCTTGCGCGACTTTCATGAGCCACCGGCCGGTGATGCTCGATGTCGGGACACCCATCGACAGGCTGGCACCGGTGCTGGCCTCGGAAGACCAGCGTTACCTGCGCGACGGCTTCATCATGACACGGGAAGGCCGCTATGCGGGCCTGGGCACGGGCGAATCCCTGGTGCGGGCAGTGACCGAGCTGCGCCTGGAGACTGCGCGCTACGCCAACCCGCTGACCGCGCTGCCCGGCAACATCCCCATCAAGCGGCAGATGCAGCAACTCATGGCTGGTTCGGAGTGCTTCATCGCCTGCTATGGCGATTTGAATCACTTCAAGTCCTTCAACGATATGTACGGATACTGGCGTGGCGACGCCGTGATTCAGCTGTGCGCCGAAGTCATCAAACGGTACTGCGATATACAGCAGGACTTCATCGGACACGTGGGCGGCGACGACTTCGTGATGCTGATGCGCAGCGGCGACTGGCAGGCTCGTCTGGAAGACATGGTCGCGCAATTCAATCAGCGGGCCATCGACCTTTACGACGAACACGACCGCGGTCTGGGCGGCATCGAGTTGCAGGATCGCTACGGCGTGACGCGTTTTTTCCCTTTTGTCACCCTGGGAGTCGCCGCCCTCGTGGTGCAGCCGCAGCGATGCCAGGGCGTCGAACCCCAGGCGGTTGCGGCCGCCGTTGCAGAACTCAAGCGACGCGTCAAGAGCGAGCGCGCCTCGCTGCTGGTGGACGACTACGCAGCGCTGGCCAATGCCAAATAGGCGGTGCGTTCCGGAGCCGGCAGATCGAGGCCGGCGGTGTGTCTGTCTTCGAGTTTGAAAGCGGCCACGGCATTGCGCAGGCTTTGGGCCAGGCCAGCCAGTTCTTCAGCCTGGCTGGCTGTGCGCTCGACCATGATCGAGTCCTCCTGAGTACTGCGGCCCAGCGCCTCCACAGTCTGATTGACCGAGGCGAGGTCCTGGGCCTGGCTCAGGCTGGCCTGCGAGATGCGGGACATGATGTCCGTAATGCCGTCGACCGACTTCACAACGCTGCCAATGGTAGAGCCGGCCAGGCCAACCTCTCGCACGCCCGCGCCGATGCGCCGGCCGGTGTCGTCACCTTGTCTGCAACGACGGCGACAATTTCGGCGATACGACTCGAAGCCTTGGCGATGCGCTGCATGCTGGCCACGGCATGCCTAGACCGTTTGGCCGCCCTGGCGGGCCAGGGCCAGCGACCTCCTGCATCGTGTGGCTGGCTTTGCCGGCCTCGCGCGCATTGTTGGTCGCGGCGTCGGTCAGGTGCGCCTGAATGGCGGACGACTCATGCAGAGCGCTGGCCTGCCGGCCGCTGCGTGCCGGCACATCGTTGCCCGCTTCGGCGATATCGGCCGCGCACGGGGCGCGCGAACGCGCATTCAGGTCAGTGCAGCCCGCTGCGCGGCGAGCAGCCGCGCAATGCCGTTTTCGGCCAACGTGAGCATCGCATCGAGCTGGGCGCGAGTGAAGGTGGCCTCTTCGCCTGTCCCTTGCACTTCCACGAAGGCGCCGCTGCCGGTCATGATCACGTTGACGTCGGCCTGGCAAGCCGCGTCTTCCTGGTAATCCAGGTCCAGCACAGGCTGGCCGTCGACCAGGCCGACCGATACGGCCGCGACATGATCGCGAATGGGGCTGGCCTGCAATTGGCCACGCTCGATCAGCAGCGCCACGGCGTCGGAGGCGGCGACCCAGGCGCCGGTGATGCTCGCGCAGCGCGTGCCACCATCGGCCTGCAGCACGTCGCAGTCCAGATGCAGCGTGCGTTCGCCCAGGGCCTTAAGATCGATGATGGCGCGCAGGCTGCGACCGATCAGGCGCTGGATTTCCTGGGTGCGGCCGCTCTGCTTGCCCTTTGCCGCCTCGCGCTCGCCGCGGGTGTGCGTGGCGCGCGGCAGCATACCGTATTCAGCCGTCACCCAGCCCTGCCCTTGGCCTTTCAGAAAAGGCGGCACCTTGTCCAGCACGCTGGCCGTGCACAGCACGTGGGTATGGCCGGCCTTGACCAGGACCGACCCCTCGGCGTAACGGGTATAGCCGCGCTCGAGCGAAAAAGGACGTAATTCGTTGGCTTGGCGGCCCGAAGGGCGGGAAATCGTGGTCGTCACGGCAAGGACTCCGTATGGGCGGGGATGCATGGGCATCGGATAGCCCGGATTGTACGGGGCCTGGCTGCGCGCCTTCGGCATGCAGCCTCTTTTGCTCCGGAACCGGCCCGCGAACAAAAAAACCGGAGTGGTATTCTCGACGAGATACCTTCTACTTGAGGACGCATCTCATGATCCGCAGCATGACCGCCTTCGGCAACGCACGGGCCGATCTCGACCAGGGTTCGATCGCTCTGGAACTTCGCAGTGTCAACAGCCGCTATCTGGATCTTTACTTTCGCCTGCCCGATGAACTGCGGCATGTCGAGACGCCGCTGCGCGAGCTGCTGACCTTGAGCCTGGGACGCGGCAAGGTCGAGGTCCGCGTATCGTTTGCGCGCCATGCAGGCGCCGAGTTGGCCCCGCTCGATCCGGCCTGGCTGGAGCGCCTGTCCGAACAGCTCAGGGTGGCGCGCCAGGCCATGCCCGATGTGGCTGCCCCCCGCCTGGTCGAACTCTACAACTGGCCCGGGCAGCGCGGCAACGACGCGCTCGATCCCCAGGCATGGAGTGCCGCGTGCATGCAGGCCGCCAGACAAGCCCTGGATCAAATGCAGGAAGGCCGCGTGCGCGAAGGCGCGCGCCTGGCCGGCATGATGCGCGAATGCGCCGAAGGGGTGGCGCGCATCGTGGCCGAGGTCGAGACCCTGCTGCCGCGCCTGCTGGCCGAGCACAAGGAAAAGCTGGCGACCAAGCTGCGCGAATCGGTCAATGCCGCCGCGCCGGGCGGTTTCGCCCACATCGGGGGGCCGGAGCTGTCCGAACGCCTGGCACAGGAGGCCTCGCTTTTCGCCCTGCGTATCGACGTGGCCGAGGAACTCTCGCGCCTGCGCTCGCACCTTGAGGAACTGCAACACCTGCTGTCCGACGGCAAAGGCAGGCAGACCGGCAAAGGTGCCAACGGCAGCGCCGGCAAGCGGCTGGATTTCCTCTTCCAGGAAATGAACCGCGAAGCCAATACGCTGGGGTCCAAGGCCGCGAGCCTGGAGGTCACGCGCGCAGCCATGGATCTGAAGCTGCTGATCGAGCAGTTGCGCGAGCAGGCGCAGAACATTGAATAAGCCGATATCGCCATGCGGCAGTGCGGCATATGCCTGCCAATCGGCCTTAGATCAATGGAAAAGCCGCGTTTTTCACAAAAATTCATCAGCACGCCAAGCAATACGATAGGTCCTTGCCCTGCCTACAGCAGGGCAATCCTTCCTATTCTTCGCGCGAGGCCATAAGCCATCATGCTGAATCGAATGACTTTCAAGAGAAAAATCATCCTGTTGGTGGTTGCGGCGTTGCTTGCTATCACCGTGGTGGTGGGCCTGAGCGCCTACAAAGCCCGCAGCCTCATTCTCGAGTCCCGGCGCCAGGTGCTGGCAACGGCGGTGCAGTCGGCCTATAGCGTCGTTGCCGGCTTCAAGGCCAAGGCGGACAGCGGCGCCATGCCGGTCGAGCTGGCGCAGAAGGAAGCCGCCGCCGCTCTGATGTCGGCCCGTTTCGGTGGTCCGGACGGCAAGGAAAACTACTTCTATATCTGGACGCTGGACGGCGTGTGCGTCATGCATCCCATCATGACGAAATGGATAGGCCAGAACATGGCCGGCAAGATCAAGGACGGCGACGGCAACGACCTGATCATGAGCCTAGCCGATGCGCTCAAAGCCAGCCCCGGCGGCAAGACTTTCCTCGAGGACAAATTTCCCAAGCCTGGCGCCAAGACTTTGTCGCCCAAACTGCAATACGTCATGAAGGTCGACGGCTGGAACTGGATGGTGGGTTCGGGCCTGTATATCGACGACATCGATAGCCTGGTGATGCGCCAGATCGTCGACGATCTGATCGTCCTGATCGTCGCGCTGATTGTCGTGGGCGGCCTGGGCAGCATCGTGGCCCGTTCGGTGCTGCGGCAGGTCGGGGGCGAGCCTTCGATGGCCCGCGAAGCCATCGCGGGCGTTGCACTGGGCCGCCTTGACGTGACGTTGCCTGCGTCCGTCCCGCCTAGCAGCGTCATGGGCGGCCTGCAGCAGATGATCGAGTCGCTACGGCATCTATTAATTGGGCCCTTAAAAAGTCTCAAGCGGCATACTTGACCTTGGGGTCGCGAAAGTAGGCTTTGACGCGCTCGGGTTCGCGGCCGATCAATGCCATGTGCTCTTCGGTGGCAGCACGCAGCTTGGCTTTGGTGCGTGCCGGTGCCTTGCGTCGAATGACGTGCTTGAGGTCGGCATTCAAGCGCTCTTCGGGATTGAGCTCAGGGCTGTAGCTGGGCAGGTAGAAAACCTCCATGTCATCGGGATGCTCAGCCAGCCACTGCTTGACCGGCTTGCAGTGATGCACACCCAGGTTGTCCAGAATCAGGAACACCTTGCGCTTTGAGTCAGCGACCAGTGCCTCGAAGAACTCGATCAGCTTCTCGTGGTTGAAGTTGCCATCGATGATCATCCAGCGCGCCTTGCCCTGGTTGGTGACGCTGGCCAGCATCGACAGCTTCTGACGCGTGCCGCCGACCGCCATCACCACCGGCGTCTTGCCCTTCGGTGCAAAGCTGCGACCGCGCACATCGGTGTTCACCAGTGCAGTTTCATCGCCCCAATGAATCTCTGCGCCCTCTGTTTTCGCGCGTTCGGCGATGCCCGGATAGGTTTCGTCCAGCCACATGCGTACCGCTTCGGGCGACTGCTCGTAGGCGCGCTTGATCGGCTTTTGCGGTGTGAAGCCCCAGCGCGCCAGATACTTCCCGACCGAGCGCAGGTGCAAGCTCACTTGGTACTCGCGCTCGATCAGTTCCTTCACGGCGGCACGACTCCACAGGGCAAATTCCATCTTCAGTTGCTCCGGGCGCTTGTCGCAGATGGTCTGGCGGATGCACGCCTCCTGCTCGGCCGTAAGTACCCGCTTGTCCCCGGTGCGGCGACCGCGCGTGCGCGGCGCCAACGCCGCCATGCCGTCGGCTTCGAAGCGATCGATGATCTTGCACGCTGCCGAGTAGCTCAGTCCCACATCGCGTGCGATCTGCCGTTTATTGACCTTGCGCTTGTACGCCCGAATGACTTGGCGGCGGCGCTCGTGTTGTTCGGCCGGGCTGAGCCGGCGTGCGTCTTCGGTATCCATGCGCTATCTGACCACAACATCAAACAATAGTTCAGACTATTTATGGGCCTTATCTATAGTGTCTGAAGTGCATGAAAGCGTGCACCACATCTCCTCGGCTTCCGGCGAGATCGCCGCGGGCAACGCGGACCTGTCCTCGCGCACGGAGGAGCAGGCGGCTTCGCTGGAGCAGACGGCTGCCTCGATGGAGCAGTTGGCTGCGACGGTCAAGCAAAATGCCGAGAACGCGCGCCAGGCCAATCAACTGGCGGCCAGCGCCTCGGAAGTGGCGGTGCGCGGGGGTTCGGCGGTGTCCGAGGTGGTGGACACCATGCAGGCGATCTCGGCCAGTTCGAACAAGATCTCGGAGATTGTGTCGGTGATTGACGGCATTGCGTTCCAGACCAATATTTTGGCGCTGAACGCGGCGGTGGAGGCGGCGCGCGCGGGCGAGCAGGGCAAGGGTTTTGCGGTGGTGGCGGGCGAGGTGCGCACGCTGGCTCAGCGCAGCGCGCAGGCGGCCAAGGAGATCAAGCAGTTGATCGAGGACTCGGTGGGCAAGGTGGCGGTCGGATCGAACCAGGTCGAGCGCGCGGGTGCGACGATGCAGGAGATTGTGGCCTCGGTCAAGCGGGTGACTGACATCATGGGCGAGATTTCGGCGGCATCTCAGGAGCAGTCCAGCGGCATTGACCAGGTGAACCTGGCGGTGACGCAGATGGATGAGACCACGCAGCAAAACGCGGCGCTGGTGGAGGAATCCGCCGCCGCCGCCATGTCGCTGCGCGACCAGACCCAGCACCTGACCCAGGTCGTATCGACGTTCAAGCTGGGCAACACCCCCCAGCCCATCGCCAAGACAACGCCCGCTGCGCCTGCCCAGGCCACGCAGCCGGCCAGCCCCGCTCCCGCGCTGCTTCGCTCTGAACCCCATGCCAAGGCCGCGGCCAAGCAGGCCGAAGACTGGGAGAGCTTTTAACTCCGGGGGCGCGGCATTTACGCGTCGGGGCCGACATGGAACGAGCGCGCCATCTGCGGCAAAGCCGTCGCGATGATCTGCATGTCCAGGTACTCCTGAACTACATCGCCACCACGATAAAGGGCAGGACGATGCTATTTATCGCCCTGGCCGGGGCGTTCGACGATGCCCGCGTGGACGTGCGCCCTGAAACCTACGCCCCAACCTGCTCCATGCAGTTGGCCTGCAGCACCGTCAGGGCCGCCATATTGATGATGCGGCGCACGGTGGAGCTGGAGGTCAGTATGGTGACCGGCGCATTGACGCCCAGCAGGAAGGGGCCAATGGCGATATTGCCGCCCGCCGTGGCCTTGAGCAGGTTGTAGGCGATGTTGCCCGAGTCCACGTTGGGACAGACCAGCAGATTGGCCGTCCCCTTGAGCGTCGTGGACGGAAGGATGCGCGAGCGCAGCGCATCGTCGAGCGCGCAGTCGCCGTGCATTTCCCCGTCGATTTCCAGATCGGGGGCCTGCGCGCGAATCAGCTCGAGGGCCTCGCGCATCTTTGCGCCCGAAGACCAGTTGCCGGTGCCAAAATTCGAGCGCGACAGCAGCGCAATCTTGGGCACGAGATAGAGATTGGCCATCTTGCGCGCCGCGGCGATGGTGTATTCGGCAATCTGCTCGGCCGTGGGGTTGTCGTTGACATGGGTGTCGACCAGCGCGAGCGTGAGCTCGTTCAGCAGGACGATATTCATGGCCGCATAGGTCTTGGCGCCAGGCTTCATGCCTATCACTTCGTCGACAAAGCGCAAGTGGTCATGGAAAGCACCGACCGCGCCGCACACCATGCCGTCGGCTTCGCCCAGGCGCACCATCACGGCGCCGATCAGCGTATTGCGACGGCGCATTTCGACGCGCGCCATTTCCTTGCTGATGCCGCGGCGGCACATCAGTTCCCAGTAGGTGGTCCAGTACTGGTGAAAGCGCTCGTCGTATTCGGGGTTGGTGACTTCGACATCCTCGCCCAGCTTCAGGCGCAGGCCGTATTTTTCGATGCGCGACAACAGCACCTGCGGACGGCCCACCAGGATGGGCCGAGCCAGCTTCTCATCGACGATCACCTGCACCGCGCGCAGCACGCGCTCGTCCTCGCCCTCGGTGAAGACGATGCGCGATTTGCCACCCTCGCGCGTGCAGCGCTTGGCTTCGCCGAATACCGGCTTCATGAACGTGCCGGAGTGATAGACGAACTGCTGCAGCTGCTGGACGTAGGCATCCAGATCAGCGATGGGCCGGGTGGCCACGCCGCCGTCCATGGCGGCCTTGGCCACGGCCGGCGCAATGCGTGTGATCAGGCGCGGATCGAAAGGCTTGGGAATGAAGTATTCGGGACCGAAGGAAACGCCGTAGGTGCCGTAGGCTTCGGCCACCATTTCATTCTGCTCTTCCTGGGCCAGGCCGGCGATTGCGTAAACCGCCGCCTTTTCCATTTCGCGCGTGATGGTGATGGCCCCCACGTCCAGCGCGCCGCGGAAGATATAGGGAAAGCACAGCACATTATTGACCTGGTTCGGGTAGTCCGACCGGCCGGTGGCCATGACCACGTCGTCGCGCACGGCGTGCGCGTCCTCGGGCAGGATCTCGGGCGACGGATTGGCCAGGGCCAGGATGAGCGGCTTGGCAGCCATTTTCTGGACCATCTCGGGTTTGAGCACGCCGCCGGCCGACAGGCCCAGGAACACATCGGCGCCGTCGATCACTTCCGTGAGCTTGCGCAGCGGCGTCTCCTGCGCAAAGCGCGCCTTGTCTGGGTCCATCAAGGTAGTGCGGCCCTTGTAGACCACGCCTTCGATGTCGGTGGCCCAGATGTGCTCCATGGGCAGTCCCAGATCGACCAGCAGGTCCAGGCAGGCCAGCGCGGCCGCGCCGGCGCCGGAGGTGACGACCTTGACGTCCTTGATGCTCTTGCCCACGACCTTCAGGCCGTTGATGAAGGCGGCGCAAACAGTGATGGCGGTGCCGTGCTGGTCGTCATGAAAGACCGGGATCTTCATGCGCTCGCGCAGCTTGCGCTCGACGGTGAAGCACTCCGGCGCCTTGATGTCTTCGAGATTGATGCCGCCGAAGGTCGGCTCGAGCCCGGCGATGATGTCCACCAGCTTGTCCGGATCGGACTCGTTGATCTCGATGTCAAAGACATCGATGCCGGCGAATTTCTTGAACAGGACCGCCTTGCCTTCCATGACCGGCTTGGAGGCCAGCGGGCCGATATTGCCCAGGCCCAGCACGGCGGTACCGTTGGTGATCACGCCCACAAGGTTGCCGCGGGCGGTGTAGCGAAAGGCATCCATCGGGTTGGCCACGATTTCTTCGCAGGCCGCAGCCACGCCGGGCGTGTAGGCCAGGGCCAGGTCGCGCTGGGTGACGAGCGGCTTGCTGGCGTTGACCGACAGTTTTCCGGGCTTGGGAAACTCGTGGTAATGGAGCGCGGCCTTGCGGTTGTTTGACGTATCGGTGCTCATGATGGTGACCCAGGCGTGGAAAAGCAGTGGCAAACAGGAATAGGTCAACAATATTACGCTTCAAGACATAATCATGATATTTGGATTTAATATGATCCCATAAGCTTTTACTTATATGGGCAATTATGGGTTTCGATGCCGTCGACGTTGCTCATAAATTGAGCAACCGCCTCAAAATGCGCCATCTGGCGCTGCTTCTGCAGATACGCCAGCATGGTTCGCTGACCCGGGCTGCCGAGCGCATGGCCATCAGCCAGCCGGCGCTGACCAATACGCTCAACGACCTGGAGGGCATGTTCGGCGCGCCCTTGTTCGAGCGCTCGGCGCGCGGCATGGCGCCAACCCCGCTGGGCCGGGTGGTGCTGGATCACGCCCAGGCCATGGTGCAGGACCTGGATCACCTGGTGCGCGACATGGACGCCGTGGCCGGCGGCCACACGGCGCATCTGCACGTGGGCGTGACGCCCTTCGTTCCCAGTCGCGTGCTGCCTGCCGCCTTGCAGCAGGCAGCACGCGACGGCAAACGACTCACCGTCACGGTGCATGGCGGGCCGGGCGAACTGCTGTTGTCGCAGTTGCACGATCACACACTGGACATCGTGGTGGGCCTTGCGTCGCCCGCGCTGGGCCAGGAAGGTCTGAGCTTTTATGCACTCTATAGCCAGCCGCCGCGCCTGATCGCCAATCGCCGGCTGGCCGCGCGGCTGACGCGGCTGCGTCTGGACTGGCGACGCCTGGCCGGACTGGACTGGATCATGAGTCCGTCCACCAGCTACCTGCGCGAGCAGGTGGCGGGACTGTTCGTCGAGGCCGGCCTGCCCGTGCCGCGGCCCGTCATGGAAAGCGACGCGGCGCGCCTGATCGGCGAAATGCTGGCCGCCAACGAACGGGCCGTGGCCATACTGCCCGCCGATATCGCCGAGGAACTCGTGCGCGGCGCAGGGGTGACCATCATCCCCTATTCTTTTGTCTGGAGCCTGCCGCCTATCGGCTTTTTCACACGCAACGCCGGCACGCCACGCATGGCGGAACAATGGTTCGCTGAAGCCTTGCGCAAGGCTAGAAGCGCCAAGCCGGTCGGGCAGGCCGCTGCGCCATAAAGGCAAGTGCGGTCAGCGGGCCGGTACCGTGCCCATTTCTCGTCCGCGGATCGGTTCCATGGGCAGTCTGGCCGGCACCAGGTCGGCCACCACGAAGCCGCGAACGCAGAACAGGCGGCAAGCCCGTGTGCGCTGGCGGCGCGAATGGACGGTGGTTCCTACTGGAACGCCGTTTCCATGAACGAGCGCAATTTGCGCGAATGCAGCCGTTCCAGTGGCATTTCCCGCAGATGCTCCAGCGCGCGGATGCCTATCTTCAGGTGCTGGTTGACTTGAGTGCGGTAGAAGACGCTGGCCATGCCCGGCAGCTTGAGTTCGCCATGCAGGGGCTTGTCCGACACGCACAGCAGCGTGCCATAGGGCACCCGCAGCCGAAAGCCGTTGGCCGCGATAGTGGCCGACTCCATGTCCAGTGCAACAGCGCGCGACTGGGCAAAACGCTGCACCAGTTCGCTCTGGTCGCGCAGTTCCCAGTTGCGGTCGTCGATGGTGGCCACCGTGCCGGTGCGCACGATGTGCTTGAGTTCCCAGCCCGACAGGCCCGCCACTTCGGCCACGGCCTGCTCCAGCGCCACCTGCACCTCGGCCAGCGGCGGCACCGGCACCCAGGTGGGCAGGTCCGCATCGAGCACGTGGTCTTCGCGCACATAGCCGTGCGCCAGCACGTAATCGCCCAGCCTCTGCGTGTCGCGCAAGCCCGCGCAATGGCCCAGCATCAGCCAGGCATGCGGTCGCAGCACTGCGACATGGTCGGTGATGGTTTTGGCGTTCGAAGGCCCCACGCCAATATTGACCAGCGTGATACCCGTATGACCCTTGCGCACCAGATGATAGGCCGGCATCTGCGGCATACGCGCCGCCGCCTCGCCCTGAACCTGTCCGCCCAGGAACGTGACGCGGTTGCCCGGCTCCACCAACTGCTCGTACTCGCCCTGCCCGTCCGCCATCAGGCCGCGCGCCCAGGCCAGGAATTCGTCGACATAGAACTGGTAGTTGGTGAACAGTACGAAATTCTGGAAATGCGCCGGGTCAGTCGCCGTGTAGTGCTGCAGGCGCAAGAGCGAATAGTCCACGCGCGGCGCGGTGAAGGGCGCCAAGGGCAGCGGCCCGCCGTTGGTATTGCGCCAGGTGCCGTTGACGATGGCGTCGTCCGTGACACCGAGGTCGGGCGCGTCGAACAGGTCACGCAGAGGCCGTTTGAGGCTCTCAATGCGTTCGCCTTCGACATTGGCGCCGTCGAAGAAAGCAAAATGCAGCGGAATGGGCAGATCCGACTCGCCTATTTCCACGACGCCACCGTGGTTTTGCAACAGCAAAGAAATTTGCTGCTGCAAATAATGGCGAAACAACCGGGGGCGGGTAACGGTGGTCTGGTAGCGGCCGGGTTCGGCTACATGACCATAGGACATCCGGCTGTCAAGAATGTGATGGCTGGGTACGGTGATCCGCACGGCCGGATAACACGCGCGCGTACGTCCCGCCTGCTCCCTGCCGTCCAAGGCATCCTGAAAAGCGCCGCGCAGGAAAGTCGTGTTCCGCTCATAGATTTCAATCAGCCGGTCTACCGCGGAGGTAGCGTCCTGAAAAGGCTCGAAGGGACGGAACTCGGGCCGCGCGACGACCCCGGCTACAGCATTCTTGGGCATGAATTCTCTCTGATTCAATGACTTAATATATATGTTACCAATCAAGACAAACTAGTATCATATGTCATATTTCTTCGGTATACTCCGGCCCAGGCGCAGTCGTGAAACCCGGCCTCCGGGGTCGTCGTAAATGCGCTCAGAACCTATTGCTCCGGCAGTTCCTTGCTGGCCTGAAGGTTAGCATCCTGCCGTTATTTTTGCCGTTTTACGGTAGTTTCCCTGTCATCAACGCCTTATTTACCGACGCCACATGACCTCGCCGCCGACGCAAAAGCTTCATACCTCCCTACTGGCCGCCGCCGCTTTGGCGACCAGCCTGCTCTGCTCCCCCGCTCATGCGGCCGTCGAAACCGAAGCGCTGCCCACCCTGAAGGGTCTGAGCACTGCAAACGATCCGGCCGGCAACACCAACATCGCCCTCAGCCTGCGCGACCGCGTGGTCGAAACGGGCCTCAATGCCATCGGCACGCTGTACCATTGGGGTGGCGACGATCCCCAGGAAGGTTTCGACTGCAGCGGCCTGGTACGTTTCGTGTTCCAGGAAACGACGGGCATGACCCTGCCCCGTACGGCACGCGAGCAGCACGCCACCGGCAAGTCCGTGGCACGCCAGCAGCTCCTGCCCGGCGACCTGGTATTTTTCAAGGGCACCGTCCAGACCCGGCACGTGGTCTGGCACAACCATCACAAAAGCCTGCGCACAATCGTCTCCAACGTTATTTCGCATGTGGGCATCTATATCGGCGACAACCAGTTCGTCCACGCCCCGGTGAGTGGCGAGCGCGTGCGCATCGACAACCTTGATGCCTCGTATTGGTCCAAACATTATGCCGGTGCGGTGCGCTACCTGACCTCCAAGGTCGTGGCCCAGGCGTCCGAGCCTGTCACGCCGGACCTCCCCGCCGGCGCCGCGAGCGATCCGGCCGATAGTCCGGCCGGCGACGCCAAAAAACCCTGAGCGCGGCCCGAAGGGGGCTACGGGCCTGCTGAACAAAAACGGCCATTCGATGAATGGCCGTTTCGCTTTGCGCCGCAGAGAACTCAGCCCCGGCCGACGAAAGGCATGGAGGAGGCCATGATGGTCATGAATTGCACGTTGGTATCCAGCGGCAGCTCGGCCATATTCGCCACCGCACGCGCCACGTGCCCAACGTCCATGCGCGGCTCAACCCTGGTGCTGCCGTCCGCCTGCAACACGCCGGTTGCCATACGCGCGGTCATGTCGGTGGCGGCGTTGCCGATGTCGATCTGGCCGCAGGCGATGTTGTCCTGGCGGCAGTCGAGCGAGATGGCCTTGGTCAAGCCCGTCACGGCGTGTTTGGTGGCGGTATAGGCGATCGACATGGGCCGCGGCGAATAAGCCGAAATCGAACCGTTGTTGATGATGCGCCCGCCCTTCGGGCTCTGCCGCTTCATGAGCCGTACGGCACCCTGGGCGCAGAGGAACATACCCGTGAGGTTGATGTCGACCACGTCGCGCCATACCGAGACCGGCAGTTCATCGATGGGCACCGGCGGCGCGCCCCGGCCCGCATTGTTAAAGAGCACGTCGAGGCGGCCATGGGCGTCCTGCAGGCGTTCGAACAGCGCGTCGACCGAATCCTCCCGGGATACATCGGTCGGAACAGCCAGCGCCCGACTGGACGCAGCGCCGGCGGCGGCTTTGGTTTCTTCCAGCAATTCGCCGCGCCGGCCGGCCAGCACGACCTGGTAGCCGCGCCCCAGCAGCTCCAGCGCCACGGCGCGGCCTATCCCGGTACCGGCCCCGGTCACCAGAGCGACCTTGCCGCCCGTCGTTTCGGAAGAGATCATGTCCATGGTGTCGCTCCTGGTGTCTGTCGCCGCTATGAGCGGATGTCGCGCATGCTAGCAGAGCCGCAGGCGTGCAGGGACGCGCGGTCGGGGCCGGCGGCGGGCTATACTTTTGCGCATCCCAGTCTCGTGGCGCGCCATGCTCAATTCTCCCGGAAACGTCTTCATGGTGATCGCCCCCAGCGGCGCAGGCAAGTCCAGCCTGGTGCGCGCGTTGCTCGATCAAGATTGCTGCATCGAACTGTCGATCTCGTGCACGACGCGCGCACCGCGTCCGGGCGAGCAGGACGGCCGCGAATACCGGTTCACCCCGCTTGAGGACTTTCTGGCTATGCGCAATGCCAACGCGCTGCTGGAATGGGCTGAGGTCCACGGCAACTACTATGGCACCCCGCGCGACCGCATCGATGCGGCCACGCGCGCCGGCCGCGACGTACTGCTGGAAATCGACTGGCAAGGCGCGCGCCAGATCAGGCAGCGCTTTCCCAAGGCCATAGGCATCTTCATCCTGCCCCCGTCCATCCACGAACTGGCCAAGCGTCTGCGCGCCCGCGGACAGGATTCGGACGACGTGATCTCGCGTCGCCTGCTGGCAGCCGGCAGCGAAATCGCCCATGCGCCGGAATGCGAATATGTTATTATTAATCAAGAATTTAGCGTGGCCCTTGCAGAGTTGATACAAATCATCAGCGCTGCTCGGCTGCGTTTTGCGTCGCAGGCCGTACGCCATGCTTCGCTGTTCGCGCAACTGGGCATCCCGGCAGATCATTGATCCGCCATTGTTTGCCGCGTTGACTGGCATCCGGTTTGCCGCGCTTCCCGTAATTTTGCATTTCACCATTCAGGTATTTCCATGGCCCGCATCACCGTCGAAGACTGTCTGAACAAGATCCCCAATCGTTTCAATCTCACGCTGGCCGCCACCTATCGTGCCCGCGAGCTGGCACAGGGTCATGCCGCACGCATCGACAGCAAAGACAAACCTACCGTCACGGCCCTGCGCGAAATCGCCGCCGGTCAAACCGGCCTGGAAATGCTGCGCAAAGTTCCGACCTGATTCATAACCGGGAGGCGCGGCATGGCATTTCCCGGGCTCAAACACGCCTCTTCGGGCTTACTCGCCGCGCTACGCGCGGGGTCGCGTCTTGGGCTGCGCTCCGGTAGCGGCAAGCCTCATGCGGCAACGCATGCAGGCACTCCTTCGCTTCCTCCTATTGCCTCCCTGGCACCGCTGACCGAACTCATCGGCAGCTACCTCTCCCCTTCGGATGTCGAGAAAGTCCGCGAAGCCTATCGCTTTGCTGACTCGGCGCACCTGGGGCAATTGCGCGCCAGCGGCGAACCTTATATATCCCACCCGATCGCCGTCACCGAAATCTGTGCCGGCTGGAAGCTCGATGCCAACGCACTGGCGGCGGCCCTATTGCATGACGTCATCGAAGACCAGGACGTCAGCAAGCAAGAGCTGGTCGAGAAGTTTGGCCCCGAAGTGGCCGAGCTGGTCGACGGTCTGACCAAACTTGAACGCTTGGACTTCGCCTCCAAGGCGCAACAGCAGGCCGAGAGCTTTCGCAAGATGCTTCTGGCCATGGCGCGCGACGTTCGTGTCATTCTCATCAAGCTGGCTGATCGTCTGCACAATATGCGCACGCTGGACGTGGTCAGCGCCGAGAAGCGCCGCCGCGTGGCCCGCGAAACCCTCGATATCTATGCCCCCATCGCCCACCGTCTGGGCCTGAACGTCATATACCGCGAATTTCAGAATCTTTGTTTCGCGGCCATGTACCCCAATCGCTACCAGGTGCTGCATCGCGCCGTGCTGGCGGCTCGGGGCAACCGGCGCGAGGTCATCGGCAAGATCGAGGATGCCGTGCGCGCAGCCCTGCCGGCTGCCGGCATCGAGGCCGAAGTCAGCGGCCGAGAGAAAACGCTCTACGGCATCTACCGCAAGATGCTGGAGCAAAAGAAGTCCTTCTCCGAGGTCCTGGACATCTACGGCTTTCGCGTCATCGTCCACACCCTGCCCGAGTGCTACCTGGCCCTGGGTACGCTACACCAGCTTTATCGCCCGGTGCCCGGCAAATTCAAGGACTATATCGCCATCCCCAAGCTCAATGGCTATCAGTCCTTGCACACCACGCTGGTCGGCCCCTATGGCACACCCGTGGAATTCCAGTTCCGCACCCGCGACATGCACCACGTGGCCGAGGAAGGCGTAGCCTCGCACTGGCTGTACAAGGAAAGCGACACCACGCTGAACGATCTGCAGAAACGCACGCACCAATGGCTGCAGTCATTGCTCGACATCCAGAGCCAGACAGGCGACTCGGGCGAATTCCTCGATCACGTCAAGGTCGACCTGTTCCCCGACGCGGTTTATGTATTTACGCCGCGCGGCAAAATCATCTCTTTGCCGCGCGGCGCCACGCCGGTGGATCTGGCCTACGCCATCCACACCGACGTGGGCAACCAGGCCGTGGCATCCAAGATCAACGGCGAATTCGCACCGCTGCGCACCGAGTTGAGCAGCGGCGATACCATCGAGATCATCACCTCGCCCGCCTCGCGTCCAAGCGCCCAGTGGCTCAATTATGTGCGCACCGGCCGCGCCCGCTCGGAAATCCGGCACTACCTGCGCACGGTCAAATATGAAGAATCGGTGGGTTTCGGCGAGCGGCTGCTGACGCAGGCGCTGGAAGAACTGCACCTGGCCCTGCCGGCGGCCGACGATCCCCAATGGGACAAGCTGGCCCGCAGCACGGGCGCCAGCTCGCGCGACGAAATCCTCTCGGACATAGGCCTGGGCAAGCGCTTGGCGGCCGTGGTGGCGCGCCGCTTCGCCCCGGAGAATGCCCTGATGGCCACCACCGCCGCGGCCATGGACGAGATGACCGCGGCCCGCGCCGCGCCCATCCTGATCCAGGGAAACGAAGGCCAGGCGGTGCAATTGGCGCCCTGCTGCGGCCCCTTGCCCGGCGATGCGATCGTCGCGGGCGTGAGGCTGGGCCAGGGGCTGGTGGTGCACACCGCGGACTGCCCTGTCGCGCAGCGCGCCCAGGCGCGCGAGCCGGAGCGCTGGGTGCCCGTGGCCTGGGACAGCCAGGCCAGTAAGCATTTCTCGACCCGGCTGGACATCGTCACGCGCAACGAGCGCGGCGTGCTGGGCCGGATCGCAGCCGAAGTTTCCGCTGCCGATTCCAATATCACCCATGTCACCATGCACGACGATGCCGTCTCCACGGTGCTCCTGCATCTGACGATTCAGGTCGATAGCCGCAAGCACCTGGCCCAGGTGATCCGCGCGGTGCGCCACGTCCCGCAGGTGCAGAAGATCGTGCGCGTCAAGGGCTGACGTCGGCGCTTATCAACTGCGCGACGGGCGTGTCGATCTTGAACGCCGCAACGGCCCGCCGCAACATCTGCGTCTGCTCATCGAGCGAACTGGCCGAGGCCGCCACCTGTTCTACCAATGCGGCATTGTGCTGGGTTACGTCGTCCATCTGGCGGATCGCCTGATTGACTTCGCCGATGCCGGTGCTTTGCAGCGTCGAGGCCTGCGAAATCTCATTCATGATCGATGTGACGCGTCGCACTGCGGCAACGGCCCCGGTCATGGTTTCGTCGGCCTTGTCCGTGAGGCGCGAACCGGCCCCAATGTGGGCTACCGATTGCTCGATCAACGACTTGATCTCCTTGGCAGCTCCCGCGCAGCGCTGCGCGAGCTGCCGGACTTCACCCGCGACCACCGCGAATCCTCGCCCCTGCTCCCCGGCGCGGGCCGCCTCGACCGCGGCGTTCAAGGCCAGGATATTGGTCTGGAACGCGATGCTCTCGATCGTGTTGATGATTTCGCCCATTTTATTCGAGCTGTCGGAAATCTCGGCCATCTTCCCAGCCACGTCGTTGACGACCTGCCCGCTGTGCGCAGCGGTGTTGGACGCATCGGTCGCAAGCTCTGATGCCTTGACGGCATTTTCCGCGTTCTGTGCGACGATCTGCGTCAGCGTGTCCAGGCTGGCGGCAGTCTGCTGCAAAGCTGCGGCCTGCTCCTCGGTGCGGCTGGACAGGTCGAAGTTGCCGGCCGCGATCTCTTGGGATGCAACCATGATCGTTTCGGTCGACCGCGTGATGTGCCCGATCGCGATCGCGAGCTGGTCGCGCATTTCACGCAGCGCGCACATCAGGCTGGACTGGTCGCCCGGCAGCAGCCTGATGGAGGTCGTGAGATCGCCCCGGGCGATCTGCCTGGCCAGCGCCGTTGCGTCCGACGGCTCCCCGCCGATCGAGCGCAGGACATTGCGCCCGACGCGGGCGGCGACCAGCGATGCCAGCCCACCCAGCAATACGAGCAGGCCGGCCGAACGTTCAAGCGTTGCATAGAACTGGGCTTGAATATCGTCCATGTAGTCGCCCGCGATGAGATTCCAGTGCCATGGCGCAAAGTGTTTGACATAGCTGATCTTTTCGCTCGGCACGGTTGCGCCGGGCTTGGGCCACCAGTAGTGTATGTAGCCCGAACCTCCTGCCGAATTACCTGCATCGACGATTTCCTGGTAGAGCGCCCCGCCTTTGGCATCGCGGAATTTGCGCATATTCCTGCCGTTGAACTTCGGACTCAGCGGATTGTCGATCAGCACCTGGTCATCGCGCACGATCGACACATAGCCGGACGTGCCGTAGCGCTGCGCGTCGATGCGGGCAATGGCCTGCTTTTGCGCCTCTTCGGCCGACAGCTTGCCCGCCTCGGCCTGCTTCGCATAGTCGCCGACGAGGGACATCGACATATCCACGACATTGGCCAAGGCCGCACGCCGCGCCTGCATCGAGGCGTCGCGCGCCTCGATGGCATTGACCGCGGTCACGATCAGCAGCGCAAGCCAGCATAAAAGCATGGGCACCCACAGCATTTGCTTCAAAGTCAGCTTTTTCACGGCTGTTCCTCTCCATATCCGCCGCCTCCCGGCGTCTCGATCACGAACACGTCGCCGGGATGAAGCTGCGCGCTGTCCTGCGGCCCCAGTTCCTGAATCGAACCATCGGCGCGCTCGATACAGTTGCGTCCCATCATGGCGGCCGAGCCGCCCGCCAGGCCGAAAGGCGCATAAAGGCGATTGTTGGACAGAATGGCCGCCGTCATGTCTTGCAGGAAGCGGATGCGCCGGATGCCGCCGTCGCCGCCCCGATAGCGGCCCCTTCCACCCGAGTGCTGGCGTATCGCGTACGAATCCAGCCGCACCGGAAAGCGCAGTTCCAGCACTTCGGGATCGGTCAAGCGCGAGTTGGTCATGTGCGCCTGGACGACAGAGGTACCGTCGAAACCCTCGTCCCTGGGTCCTGTCGCATCAATGCGCACCGGACCTGCCCCCGTACCGCCCGAGATCGTCTCGTAGTATTGGTAGCGCTCGTTGCCGAAGGTGAAGTTGTTCATCGTGCCCTGGCTCGCCGCCAGCACGCCCAGTGCGCCATAGAGCGCATTGACCACGCACATTGAGGTCTCGACGTTGCCGGCCACCACCGAGGCCGGCGCCCGGGGGCGCAGCATGGAGCCTTCCGGCAGGATGATCTCGATGGGTTTGAGGCAGCCGGCATTCATGGGGATGTCGTCCTCGACCAGCGTGCGAAACACGTACAGCACCGCCGCTACCGAGATCGATCCCGGAGCGTTGAAGTTGTTGTCCAACTGCTTCGATGTGCCGGTGAAATCCACTTGCGCGGTACGAGCGGCCGCATCGACCCGGACGGCCACTCTGATGACCGCGCCGTTGTCCAGCGGATATTCGTAGCGGCCGTCCTTGAGCACCGAAATCACGCGGCGCACGGCCTCCTCGGCATTGTCCTGCACGTGCCCCATATAGGCGCGCACGACGTCCAGACCGAAGTGATCGCACATCTTGAGCAATTCGTACACGCCCTTTTCATTGGCGGCGATCTGAGCCTGCATGTCGCCGATGTTCTGGTCGGGGTTGCGGGCGGGCCACCGGCCCGAGGCCAGCACCTCGCGTACGGCACCTTCGCGGAACTCGCCGTCCCGCACCAGCTGGAAATTGGTGAAAAGCACCCCCTCCTCCTGGACCGTGCGCGAATCGGGCGGCATCGAACCCGGCGTGGTGCCGCCGATGTCCGCATGGTGGCCGCGCGAGCCCACGTAGAACAGGATCTCCTGTCCGTCGCGGTCGAACACGGGGGTGATCACCGTCAGGTCGGGCAGGTGCGTGCCGCCGTTATAGGGATCGTTGACCACATAGGCATCGCCCGGCCGCATGCGGCCTGCGTTCTCGCGCATGACGGTCTTGATGGATTCGCCCATGGAACCCAGGTGCACCGGCATGTGCGGCGCATTGGCGATGAGATTGCCCTGCGCGTCGAAAATGGCGCAGGAAAAATCCAGGCGCTCCTTGATGGTGACCGAATAGGCGGTGTTCTGCAGGCGATAGCCCATCTGCTCGGCGATGGACATGAAGAGATTGTTGAACACCTCCAGCATGATCGGGTCGACATCAGTGCCGATGGCGCGGCGCGGTGCGCGCGCCGCCACGCGCCTGAGCACCAGATGATCCAGCTCGGTGACCCGGGCCTCCCAGCCGGGTTCGACCACGGTGGTCTGGTTGGGCTCGGAGATGATGGCAGGCCCGCGCATCACGTCGCCGGGTGCGGTGTCCTCGCGTACATACAGAGGGGTGTCGTGCCAGGCCCCGCCGCTGAACATGCCCACGGTCCGGCGCGGCGACAAGGCGCCCGCGCGCACGCGCTTGATGGGCGCTTCGGCCCCGGTCTGGCCGCCGCCGCTCGCTTCGACCGAAAGCGTCTCCACCACCAACTCGCGTCCAGGCATGAGGAAGGAGTAGCGTTGGCGATAGGCGGCTTCGAATGCGGCGCGCGCTTGATCGGGAGTGCTCCACGGAATTTCCAGCGCTGTGTCGGTGCCTCGGTACTTCAGGTGCACGCGGCGCTGCACGCGGATGTCCGCGGCTTGCACCTGCTGGCGCAGCAGCTCGCCTTGGGCTTGCGCGGCCAGCTCGTCCAGCCCTGCGGCCAGCTCGGGAACGAGTTCGGCCGACAGCACTTTCTCAACCGTTCGTTGCCGCATCTCGGTCTGCATGGCCAAACCCATGCCGTAGGCAGACAGTACGCCGGCCAGCGGGTGCGCATACACCGTGCCCATGCCCAGGGCATCGGCCACCAGACAGGCGTGCTGGCCGCCCGCGCCGCCGAAGACGGTGAGAGCGTAGTCCGTCACGTCATGCCCGCGCTGCACGGAGATGCGCTTGATGGCCTCGGCCATGCTGCCCACGGCGATTTCCAGAAAGCCCTCGGCCAGTTGCTCCGGCGTCATCCGGCGGCCCGTGTCGCGGTGCACCTGCTCGGCCATTTCGGCAAAACGCCGGACCACGGCTTCACGATCCAGAGATTGATCGGCGTCGGGGCCGAAGACGCGTGGAAAGAAGTCGGGCTGGATCTTGCCCAGCAGCACATTGCAGTCGGTCACGGCCAAGGGGCCGCCGCGCCGATAACAGGCCGGTCCGGGATTGGCACCGGCCGAGTCCGGCCCCACGCGCAGGCGCGAACCGTCGAAATGCAGAATGGACCCACCTCCGGCCGCCACAGTATGGATGCTCATCATGGGGGCACGCATGCGCACGCCGGCCACGCTGGTTTCGAACTCGCGCTCGAACTCGCCCGCATAGTGCGAGACGTCGGTGGACGTACCGCCCATGTCAAAGCCGATCACGCGGTCAAAACCGGCCTGTTCGCTGGTGCGCACCATGCCCACGATACCGCCGGCCGGGCCGGACAGGATGGCGTCCTTGCCTCGAAAGCGATGCGCGTCGGTCAAGCCGCCCGAGGACTGCATGAACATCAGGCGTATGCCCGGCAGCTCGCCTGCGACCTGATCCACGTAGCGCCGCAGAATAGGCGAAAGATAGGCATCGACCACGGTTGTGTCGCCGCGCGATACATATTTGATGAGGGGACTGGCCTCGTGCGAGACGGAAACCTGCGCAAAGCCGAGTTCGCGCGCGAGTTCGGCGGCACGCATCTCGTGTGCGGGTTCGATCCAGGCATGCATGAAGACGATGGCCACCGCGCGCAGGCCGCGCTCATGGGCGGCCCGCAGATCGCGGCGCAACGCGGCTTCGTCCAGCGGGTTCACCACACTGCCCGACGCGTCCAGCCGTTCATCGGCCTCGATCACCGATTCATAGAGCATCTCGGGCAGCATCACGCGGCGATCGAACAGGCGCGGACGATTCTGATAGGCGATGCGCAGCGCATCGCGAAAGCCGCGCGTAGCCACCAGCAAGGTGCGCTCGCCCTTGCGTTCGAGCAGCGCATTGGTGGCAACCGTGGTGCCCATCTTCACGCAATCGACGACCTCGGCCGGCACAGGCTGTCCGGGTGCGATACCCAACAGCTTGCGTATGCCCGCCACTGCCGCGTCTCGGTACTGCTCGGGGTTCTCGGACAGCATCTTGGCCGTGGCGGTGCTGCCGTCGGGCCTGCGTGCCACGATGTCCGTGAACGTGCCCCCACGATCGATCCAGAATTGCCATTTCATAACGTTATGCGCCAAAAAAAGGTTGCAAGAAGCCTGGGGCGACGGCTTGGCCGTCGTCCCCGGGAAAAATCAGTTGGAATAGCCCGATGGCGGGCTGCGGCTACATGCCTAGATACGCCTTGCGCACCTCATCGGAGGCCGCCAGCTCGGCGGCGTCCCCGGACAGGGCGATCCGCCCGGTTTGCATGACGTAAGCCCGAGAAGCCACTTCCAGCGCCTGCGCCATGTTCTGCTCCACCAGCAGCACCGTGACCGCGCTCTCGCGGTTCAGCTCGACCAGCGCGTCGAACACCTGCTCGACCAGGAGCGGCGACAGACCCAGGCTGGGTTCATCGATCAGCAGAAGCCGGGGGCCGCTCATCAAAGCGCGGCCTATTGCCAGCATCTGCCGCTCGCCGCCCGACATGGTCCCGGCCAGTTGTTCGCGGCGCTCCTGCAAGCGCGGGAAGAGCCGATACACATGATCGAGCCGCCGCCGGCTGACCGACTCATCGCGCACCGTATAGGCGCCCAGCCGCAGGTTTTGCTCCACCGTCTGCCGTGCGAATACGCGCGCGCCCTCGGGAATCATGGCGATGCCCCGCGCGACCAGCTTTTCCGGCGGTGTGCCGGTGATGTCGCGCCCTTCGAAAACCACGCGTCCGCCCCTGGGCTTGACCGCGCCGATGATGGCCATGAGCGTGCTGGACTTGCCCGCGCCGTTCGCGCCCAGCAGCGCCGTGATCTCTCCGGCGCGAACTTCCAGCGATACATCCTGCACGGCCTGCACGCCACCGTAGGAAACATGCAGGCCTTCAACTTTGAGCATGGGCTCAGACACGGTGTTTTCTCCCCAGGTAAGCCTCGATCACGGTCGGATTGCGCACGATCTCGGCCGGCGGACCCTCGGCGATCATCTGGCCGAAATTCAGCACCAGCACGCGCTGTGCCAGGCGCATCACCACTTCGAGCACGTGTTCGACGATGACCAGCGTCACACCCCTGGCGTTGATGCCGCGCAGAATTTCGGCCAAGGCAATGGCCTCGGTGGGATTCAGGCCGCCCGCTACTTCGTCGAGCAAAAGCATGCGCGGTTCAGTGGCCAGCGCGCGCGCCAGTTCCACCCGCTTCTGCCCTGCCACGTTCAGCTCCGAGGCCCGCACGCCGGCGCGCTCGGCCAGCCCCACCAGATCGAGCACGCGGGCAGCCTCGCGGCGCGCGACGTCCAACCGGGCATGGCGCAGCATGGCGCCAACCATGGCGTTCTCCAGCACCGTCATCTGGCCGAAATTGCGCGGGATTTGGTAAGTGCGCGCCAGGCCCAGGGCGGCGACCTGTTCGGGCTTCTTGCCCGCCAGCGGCGCCCCGTTGAATTGCACCGTGCCCGAGGTGGGTTCGTGGTGGCCGGCCAAGCCGTTGAACAGCGTGCTCTTGCCCGCTCCATTGGGGCCGATGATGGCGATAATTTCGCCGGCTTCGACCGACAGCGAGATGTCCTTGTTGGCCACCAGGCCGCCAAAGCGTTTGGTGAGATTCTTAACGTCCAGAAGTGCCACGGCGGCGCCTCCTCAAGGTAACCAGCCCGCCGGGCAGGAACAGGGTGACCAGCAGAATGGTCAGGCCGAACACCAGCAGGTCCATGCCGGCTCCGGAACTGCCCATCATTACGCGCAGGCCTTCGGACAAAGGCAGCAGCACCGCGGCACCCAGCCACGGCCCGACCAGCGTGCCTACGCCGCCCAGGATGGCCACCAGCACGATCTGCACGGATGTGGTCAAGCTGAACAGGGAATCGGGATCGATGAAGCCTACATACATGGCGAAGAAGCCGCCCCACATGCCCGTCAGGCCCGCCGAAATCACGAAGGCCAGCATCTTGTATCGCTCGGCCGGAACGCCCAGGCTGCGCGCGGCGGCCTCGTCGCCGTTGATGGCACGCCAGTAGAAACCGACGCGCGAATGGACCAGGAAGTACGTGGTGCAGAAGGTCACGAAGGCCAGCAGCACGGCGATGCGGTAGTACGGGACCTTGGTGCGAAACAGCAGCATCCAGCCCGCGTCGCGGATGGGCGCTTCCAGCCCCGTGGCCCCGCCCGCCCAGCCCCAGTTGGTAAAGAGCAGCAGGCCGATCTGCAGCAGCGCGATGGTAGCCATGGCAAAGTAATGGCCCGACAGGCGCAGCGTGGGTCCGCCCACGCCCCAGGCCAGTAAGGCGCAAATCGCTCCGCCCAGCGGGATGCCGACGAGTGGCGAGATTTTCGCGTAGTGCAGCAGCAGCAAGGTGGTATAGGCCCCCATGCCGATGAACACACCGTGGCCGAAGGATACCCGGCCCAGGAAGCCGCCCACCAGGTTCCAGCTCGCGCCCAGCGCGCCGAACATAATGGCCAGCAGCAGCACCTGCAACGTGAAGGAATCCTTGACTGCGAAGGGCAGCAACCCCAAGAGCGTCGCGATGACGGCCGCGTAAAGCACCGGCCAATGCCGGTTCTTGCCGGACTCTAAATTTTGCGTCGTCATGTCACCACCGCCCGAACAGGCCGCGCGGCCGATACCAGAGAACCAGAATGAACAGGAGATAGATGCTGACCGTTTTTACGGCCGGCTCCACGAAATACCCTGTCATGGACTCGATCACGCCGATCAGGATGCCGGCGATGACGGCTCCTGCCAGCGAGCCGAAGCCGCCCATGCACACCGCCACGAAGGCCAAGAGGGCAAACACCGTGCCGACCGAAGGAAATACGTAAAAAAAGGTGGTGAGCAAGGCGCCCGCAAGCCCAACCGCGGCGCTGCCCAGCATCCATACTTGGGCGTTGATGCGGTCCGGCGGAATGCCCACCAGGGCGGCGACCTGGCGATCCTCGGCCACCGCTTGCAGCGCATGGCCCCAGCGCGTACGGTAGACCAGCACGAACAGCGCGATCACCATCACCAGCGCGATCAGGCCGGTGACCACCGAGGGGCGGCCCATCGCGATGCCGTCCAGCGACACGCTGCCCGAAAGCCAAGTGTCCGGCAGCGTGCGAAAGTCGGGCGTGAAGGCGATGAAGGCCAACTGGCGCAACACCAGGCTCAGGCCGAACGTGGCTAGGATGACGGTCATCGGCGGTCCGTTCTGCAGCCGCTTGATGATGAGGGCGTAGGTCAGGAAACCGACGAAGGCCAGCAACACGGCGACCAGCGGCGCCGACATCGTGGGGTCCACGTGGCCCAGCGTAAAGAGCCAATAGGCGGCATACATGGCCAGCATCAGGAATTCGCCATGGGCGAAATTGATGACGTCCGTGATGCCCCATATCAGCGCCAGCCCCACCGCCACCGCGGCGTAAATCAGGCCGTTGAACAAACCGGCCAGAAGCGCTTCCAACATTTTTAATTTTCCCCTTGGAGCGGCTCACGCTGCGGGCGTGGCCAGTTCGCTCTCATTTAGGCTGCGGCGCGCGTTGCAACGCGCGCCGCGCGGACTTACTTCCAGGCAAAAGGCAGCTTGGGCAGATTCGCATCGGTGCGATACGACGCGGGCCAGACGGTTTTGTAGCCGGGGCCGTCCATCTGCAGAATCAGGCCGGAGCCCTCGGTATTCTGCCCATTGGCGTCGAACTTCACGCCAGCCCAAGGCATGACGATCTGATTCGCGCTCAGGTTGGTGGCGATCAGCGCCTTGCGGATTGCCTGCGGATCCGTCGAGCCGGCGCGGTTGATGGCATCGGCCAGAACCAGGATGCCTTCCAGCGAACGGGCGTTGTTGCCGTTGAGGTCCTTGCCATACTTGGCCTTGAACAGGTCATTGATGGCCTTGAGCGCGGGCTTGGCGCCGGTCACATCGGTAGCCCATACATCGCGCGTGAGCACGCCCTGCACTTGCGGACCCATTTCCTGGATGAAGCGCGTGTCGATGAAGCCTGCGTCATTGGCCAGCAGCAGGGGCGGCGCATACTTCATCTCGCGCATCGTGCGCACGAACAGCATGGCGTCGGATACATAGCTGGCGAAGATGGCCACATCGGGCTTGGCGGCGGCCAGCTTCTGCACTTCTGCGGTCACCGACGGCGAATTGGCGCTGTAGGCAATATTGGCCACGATCTGGCGGTGGTACTTCTCGGCGAACTTCTTGACGGCCTTGTAGGTGTTCACGCCGAAATCGGTGTTCTCATACACCACGGCGATCTTCTTGGTAGGCTGGGACTTGATCGTGTCGAGAAACTGCATCATGTTCTCGATGAAGGTCTCATCGTTGGGCGTCGTGCGGAAGAACCACTGGTAGCCGCGCCCGGTCAGGTCGGGGCTGCTCGATTCGGCGTTCAGATAGGGAATGCCATGCTGCTCAGCGACGCGGCTGGCCGTCTTGGTGACGTCGGACTGGTAGGCGCCGGTCAGCGCCACGACGTGTTCCTGGTCGATCAGGCGCTGGGCATCGGACAGACCGATCTCGGGCTTGCCTTGCGAGTCCTCATACACGATCTGGATCTTGGCGCCGCCCAGGTTGGGCAGGCCCTTGCCCTGAGCAATTGGGATGCCGGCCAGACCGGGAACATTGTGAGGATTGTTGATCAGATCGACGGCCAGGTCGATGGCTTCCTTCAGTTCCTGGCCGGTCGAGGCCAGCGAGCCGGTAAGCGGATAGATCGCGCCGATGCGCACAACCTTGTCCGCAGCGTGGGCGGGTAGTGCTGCCGCCATGGCCAGGCTGGCCAATACGCCAGCGAGGATGTTCTTTTTCATGCGTCGACTCCTGGAAAAAAGCGATTGTGGAAAAACAGACATCAAAGAACTGCCATCCTGCTGTTGAGCAGGTCGGTAACCAGCATATAGCCCGGTGCATGCGTAATGCAGTATTCGGGTTTTACCGAGGCCACCACGGACTGAGGCGTAACGCCGCAGGCCCAGAACACCGGAATTTCACCCGCGCGGATCTCGACCGGATCGCCATAGTCGGGCTTATCGATATCGGCAATGCCGATTTCGGCCGGATTGCCCAAATGCACGGGTGCGCCGTGTACCGAGGGAAAACGTGAGGTGACCTGAATGGCGCGGATGGCATCGGCGGCTTTCAACGGACGCATTGTCACCACGAGCGGACCGCTGAACACCCCGGCCGGATTGGTGGGGATGCGGGTACGGTACATAGGAACATTGCAGCCCTGCTCGATATGCCGTACCGGCAGGCCATTTTCAAGCATGGCCTCTTCAAAGGAAAAGGAGCAGCCGAGAAGAAAGGACACCAGGTCGTCGCGCCAGAATTCGCGAACGTCGTGCGGCTCGGCCACGAGTTCGCCGCTGCGCCAGACCCGATAGCGCGGAATGTCGCTGCGGATGTCGATGTCGCGGCCCAGTTCGGGCAGGGCCGGATTGCCCGGCTCCGACATGGCCAAGAGCGGACAGGGCTTGGGATTGCGCTGGCAGAAATGCAGGAAATCGGCAGCCAGCGCGCGCGGCAAGACCGCCAGGTTGGCCTGCACGCAGCCCGGGGCGAGATTGGCCGTGGGCGCGTCGAGCTTGCCACTGCGCGCGTCCAGGCGAACCTGGTAGGCCAGATCGGCAAGTGTGTTCGATGTCATGATGGCATTTCCTTTGAATCAACTCCGATGCCCTGATCGGCTGGGGACTATTCCATCGAAATCGACACGCGGCGTCCAATCATATGTTGCGATAGGCTCCTATAAGAAATTCTTATCAGGGTTTTGCCTGATGTGTATGGCCTGGTATTTCACGTCTTCTTCGCGCGCGATGCGCTGCGCCACCTCGGCCACCGTGCGCGCAACGTGACTGTCGGGCCGCTGCATCCAGCAGGCGGCGTAACGCAGCGGCGGCAAAGGCGGGGCCTTGACATCGAGCAGACGCAACTCGCCGCGCTCGATCTCCTTGGCAAGAAATACGGTGGCCAGCACGCCGGGGCCGACGCCGTCCTGCGCCATGCGCACGATGACGCTTACGGCCGAACTGCCGTACATGCGCGGGCGCTCGATGCCGGCCTTGAGCATCAACTCTCGTACCATGCGGTAGGGATCGGTCGTCGACGAATAGGTGATGACGGGCCACTGCGACAGCCGCTGCAGCGTCACCGGTTGGCGTCCCACCTTGAGCGCCGGACCCGCAATCCAGTGCAGCGGATACTGGCACAGATGCAGGCTTTCGATACGCGAGTCGTCCATGGTCTCAAGCAGAAAAGCCAGGTCTATCTGATGCGCGACGAGCTGGGCCTTGAGCGAGGTCGTGGTGTCGACCTGGATCTCTACCATCAGCGCCGGATAGGCATCGGAAAGCCGCTCCATCAGGCGTGGCAGCCAAGTATGCACAATGGTTTCGGAAACCCCCAGGCGCAGGGTGCCCCCCATGATCTTGCGCGCCCGCGCCGCGACCTGCATGTCCTGGCGCATCTGCAGCATGCGTTCGGCATGCGAAAGCAATTCGCTGCCCTTGGGCGTGAGCGTGATGCCGCGGGTATTGCGCTCGAACAGACGCACCCCCAGATCCGATTCAAGCAAGGCGATACGCTGCGAAATGGCGGGCTGCGTAGCATTGAGCTTTTCCGCCGCCGCGCGAAAGCCGCCCAGCGTGGCCACCCAGAAAAAAGTCTCTATATTGCGCAGGTCGATCATGGCGAAGTCATGCGAAAGGGTCCTCGTGGTCAGGCTCGAGCCGCCGTCGCGGCGATTTTGCCTGCGTGCAGGACGATTTGTTGCTCGCAACGCGCCGCCAGTTGCGTATCGTGCGTCACAAGCACCAGGGTCGTGCCCTGCTCCTTGTGCATGGAAAACATCAGGTCGATGATTTTCTCTGCGCTGGCGGCATCCAGGCTGCCTGTGGGTTCGTCCGCAAAAAGCAGGCTGGGCTGCACGACGAAGGCGCGGGCCAGCGAGACGCGCTGTTGTTCACCGCCGGAGAGCGTGCGCGGATAGTGATGCAAGCGCGCCCCCAGGCCCACGCGCTCGAGCATGGCCCGCGCGGCCTCGGTGGCGGGCTTGCCGGCCAGTTCCAGCGGCAGCATCACGTTCTCCTGCGCGGTCAAGTTGGGCAGCAACTGAAAAGACTGGAACACGAAGCCCACGCGCGCGGCCCGCAAGCGTGCCCGGGCGTCCTCATCCAGCGAGAAAAGATTCTGGCCGGCCAGCATCACACTGCCTTGGCTCGGCACGTCCAGACCGGCAAGCAGGCCCAACAGTGTCGACTTGCCCGAGCCGGAGTTGCCTGTGATGGCGAGCGCGCTACCAGACTGCACCGTGAATTCGATACCATCGAGTATGGTCAGTTCGCCGCCGGCATCGGCCACGCGCTTGCCCAGTCCCTTAACCTCGATCGAATTGCTGCTATCCATGCGTCCGCCGATTCCTACGCTATCTCGCCTTGCAAGACTCGCCCTTTGCGCCCTGCCTCTTCTGGCTGCCTTGTGGCTGCCGATCCCGGCCTGGGCAGCCGATCCAGCCACGGCCACGGCTGCGGCTGCAAAGACCGTGCTCGTGGTGGGCGACAGCCTGTCCGCCGAATACGGCATCGCGCGCGGGACGGGCTGGGTGCCGCTGCTGGGTGCCAGATTGACCCAACGATACCCCAATTACCACCTTGTCAACGCCAGCATCAGCGGCGACACCACCCGCGGCGGGCTTGCGCGCCTGCCCGCCCTCCTGGTTCGGGACAAGCCGGCCGTCGTCGTTCTGGAATTGGGCGCCAACGACGCCTTGCGCGGACTGTCGCTGGACGCCACCGAACAGAACCTGCGCGCCATGACGCGGCGCTGCAGGCAGGCAGGCGCCCGCGTGCTGATCGTCGGCATGCAGATTCCGCCCAATTATGGCCGCGACTACGCGCAGCGTTTTATGCACGTGTTCCCCGATGTGGCAAGCAGCGAGCATGCCGCGCTGGTGCCCTTCCTGCTGGAGGGCATCGCGGCCGACCGCGACCTGTTCCAGGCCGACGGACTGCACCCCGTAGCGAGCGCACAGCCGCGCTTGATGAAGAACGTGTGGAAGGCGCTCGAACCCTTGCTCCAGGCGCCCTGACACGCAGCCTGCGGATCCGGACCCCGCAGGCTGCGCGCCCTTGCGCGCAGATCAGCGTTCGATCTCGCGGTTCCAGCGCTTGTCCCAACCGGCGCGATCGGCATTGATCGCATCCCAATCCAGCACAACGGCCTTGTTAAGCACCGCTTTCATCCGATTCTGCTGCTCGGCCGCGGCTCCCGTGAGCTGGGTATCCGGATTGACCGGATTGAACGAGCCGTTGTCCATTGCCAAGGCCTGCGCCTGCGGGCTGACCAGATAGGCCGCCAGCTTTTGCGCCAGGGCATCGTCGGGATTGCCGGCCAGCACGCACTGCGCGGTCATCAAGACCACGGCGCCTTCCTTGGGCGCGACAAAGCCGATGGGAATGCCTTTGGACTTCATCAATTCGGTCTGGGTGAAGGTATAGGGAAAGATCGCGGCGTCTCCTTCCTGCATCATCTCGATGACCTTGGACGAATTGGGGATGTACTCGGTCACATTCGGGCCTACGGTGGTCGGCCAGGACTTGAAGCCGGGTTCGACATTCTTCTCCGAGCCGCCCTTGATGCGGTTGAACATCAGGAACGCATCAAGTCCGAAGGAGGAACTGGGCATGGACTCCACCACCACCTTGCCTTTGTACTTGGGATTGGCCAGATCAGCCCAGGACGTGGGCGGCGCCCAGCCCTTGTCGGCGAAGATCTTGGTGCTATAGGACAGGCCCGTCAGCCCCATCGACAGGCCGACCGCATAGTCGTCCTTCATGTGAGCGATCGCGGGCACCTGCGAAAGCGAGCTCGAGGGCTGGAGCTTTTCGCACAGCCCCATCTTGATCGCGCGATACATGACGCCGTCATCCAGCGTCATGATATGCATCTGAGCATGCCCCTTGGTCGCCTGAGCTTTGGCCAGGATGTCGGTGGAGGTGCCCGGCACCACGACCACCTTGACATTATTTGCCTTCTCGAATGGAGGGAACACGAACTGCGTGTAGACGCGTTCCATATTGCCGCCGTTCATACCGATGTAAAGCGTTTTGGTTTGGGCGTGTGCGCAACTCGCCCCGAGCAGCAAGGCGCCTACCGTCAAAGCCGTGAGTGAGAACTTCGCGTGATGCTTGGACATCGTGATCTCCTTTGTGGGTCAAACCTGGGCTTGTAAAAAACGCTGGATGGAAAATGCTTCTATAGGCGTGCTGGTACGGCCTTCGGCAATCAGTTCGGCCATGACATCGCCCACGCCGGGACCCAGCTGGAATCCGGCGCCGGAAAAACCGAAAGCATGGAACAGGCCCGGGCGTTTCGCGCTCGCGCCCAGCACGGGGTTGTCGTCAGGCATCTCGGCCTCGGTGCCGCTCCAGGTGCGGATGACATGCGCCGTCCTCAGTTGCGGCAGCAGCTCTGCCAGCTGGGGCAACTGATCCAGGATGCCCGAGCGGGGCGAGCGCGCGCGCTCGCCGTCCTGCAGGTAGCCGCGCCCGCCGCCAAATACCACGTTGCCGCGCCGCACCTGGCGGCAATAAATGCCGCCACCTTCCACGCCCAGGCTCCAGGGCAGGAAGAACGGCAAGGGTTCGGTCACGCCCATGGCGGGCGGCACGACGCGCAGGGGCACGGACTCGCCCCACAGCGCGGCAAACGGACCAGCCCAGGCGCCGGCGCAATTGAGCAGCATGCAAGCCTTGATTTTCAACTCCCGGTCGGGCTGGCGCGCCTGCACGACAAATCGGGCGCCGTCGTGTTCCACCGCCAGAACCGGCGCGCGTTCGCGCACGTCGGCGCCCGCGGCCTGCGCAGCCCGGGCGAAGGCAGGCGAAAGCAGGCGCGGATTGGCCTGGCCGTCCTCGGGGCAAAGCGAGCCGCCTACGAGGCGTTCGCCTCCCATCGGGAAATATTTGCGCAACGCCTCCCGGCCTTCGATCAGCTGCAGTTGCAGGCCATATTCACCGGCTATTTCGGCATAGCGGACCAGTGATTGCATGTCGTCCGCGCTGCGCGCAATCTTGAAGTGGCCGCTGCGTTCATATTCAGCCTCGGTGCCGATCAGCTCGGCCAGCCTGCCCCATAGTTGATGCGAGCGCTGTGCCAGGGGCAGTTGCGCCAGCCCGCGTCCCTGCCGACGTACGCCGCCGAAATTGATGCCGCTCGACCGCGAACCGCACAGATCGCGTTCGAGCAGCGTCACCGTCAACCCGCGCTTGCGCAGGAATAGCGCCGCGGCGCTGCCCATGATGCCGCCGCCGATGATGGCCACGTCGCTGGCCAGTTGCTCAGCCATGAGCCGCCTCCCGCACCGCGAGGTCCAGCGGCAGCGGCTTGACAGGCGCTTGACCGCGCAGCCGCCCCACCTGCGATACCGGCACGGACTGGGCCTGCGCCAAGATCTCCGCCGCCGCCGAGCCGCACATGCGGCCCTGGCAGCGGCCCATGCCCACCCGGCACAAAGCCTTCAGGCGATTGAGCTCGCGAGCGCCGCAATCGGCCGCGGCGCGGCGCAGTGTGCCGGCCGTGACGTTCTCGCAGCGACATATCACTAGATCATCTGGGGCGTGCGCGGCCCAGTCCTCGGGAAACGGAAAGGCGACTTCCAGCGCATGCCGGAATCGCTCAATTTTGCGCAAGCGCCGGCGCAGCAGAGATGCGCGAGCAGGGTCGATGCCGATGCGCCGGTCCTGCAGCAACGCCAGCGCCGCCAGTTCGCCCGACACTTCGGCCGCATCGGCGCCCATGATGCCGGCGCCGTCCCCGGCCAGGTACACGCCGGGCGCCGAGGCGCGCCGCATATCGTCGATGCGGGGGACATGGCAGCGGTGCAAAGGCGAAAACTCGAACTCGCAATCCAGCAGGTCAGCCAGTTGCGTCTCGGGCCGAAGGGCATGGCCCAGGCCCAGGGCCGTGCACGCGGTGCGCCGCTCTCGGCCCGCGCGGTCCTGCCATACCACTTGCGCCAGCGCGCCCTGGCCTTCGGCGCGCAGCAAACGCACACCGTGGTGCATGGGTATGCCGCGCAGCGTGAGCGAGGCGACCAGCGCCATGCCCTTGGCCGCGACCGCGGGCTGGCCCGACATGGCCAGGATAGCCTTGTAGCGCTGCGACGCGGGCGCGGTATCCAACACGGCGACCACCTTCGCGCCGGCCTTGGCATATTGGCAGGCCACCAGATATAGCAGGGGTCCGGTGCCGGCGAAGACGACTGCATCGCCGATGGCGCAGCCCTGGTATTTGAGCGCTACCTGGGACCCGCCCAAGGTGTAGACACCCGGCAGCGTCCAGCCTGGAATGGGCAGCACGCGGTCGGTGGCGCCGGTGGCCACGATCACATCGCGCCAGGCCAGGGTGCTCGCCTCGCGCGTGGGCACGCCCAGCAAGTCCAGACAATCGGGTTGGGCGTTCCAGACCAGTGTCTGAGGGCGGTAGTCCAGGCACGGGCGCAGGCGGTCGAACGTGGCGTGCAGGTCACGCGCACGGCCGGCCTCGGTGCCATACAGGGCTTTGGCGTCGCGCGCGAAGCCGTCGGGCTGGCGACGGTATACCTGGCCGCCGGACCGCGGCGCCTCGTCCACGACGATGGGCGCCAGACCGTGTGCCAGCAAGGTCGCGGCGGCACGCACGCCGGCAGGTCCGGCGCCCACGATGACGGGCGGCAGATCGTCCCGGGTCTGGCGCTGCAGCGTGAAATCGGACGGCGCCATCATGTCTGCCCTTGCAGAGTGCGGATCCGCATGCCCGGCTCGATCATGGTCTGACAGGCGCGCAGCGAGCGGCCGTCGGCCAATCGCACCCAGCAATCCTGACAGGCGCCCATCATGCAGAAGCCGGCGCGCGGCTGTCCGCTGAATTCGTTGACGCGCAACTGGCGCGACTGCGTGAGCACGGCGGTCAGCACCGTATCGCCCGCCAGAGCGCTGGCGGGCCGGCCGTCGAGTTCGAAAGCCACGGCGAGACGATCGCGTTCCTTAAGGCGAACCAGCTGGGCGCGGGGAAGTTCCATAGTCATCGCAGATATCCTGTCAATGCTTGCCGACCAAGACCCGATCCAGGCCGTACACCTTGTCCAGCAGCAGCATCAATCCCAGCGTGAGAAAGACGATCAGCGCGGAAACGGCGGCCATCATCGGATCCAGCGACTCGGTCGCGTACATATACATGCGTACAGGCAGCGTCACCGTCGCGGGCGACACCACGAAGATCGACATGGTCAGTTCATCGAAACTGTTGATGAAGGCCAGCAGCCAGCCTCCGGTGATGCCCGCCAGGATCATCGGCAGCGTCATGCGCAGGAACACCGTAGCGCTGCTCGCACCCAGCGAATAGGCCGCCTGCTCCGCCGTGCGGTCATAGCCGACCAGCGCCGCCATGATCAGCCGCAGGGTATAGGGCGTAACCACGAGCGTGTGGGCCAAGACCAGCCAGGTGAAACTGCCCTGCTCGCCTATCACGGCCAACATATGCAGCAGCGCCACGCCCAGCACCAGCTGCGGAATGATCAAGGGCGACAGGAACACGCCTTGCAGGAAATTGCGCCCCGGTATCTCGCAGCGGACGATGGCCATGGCCGCGGGCACAGCCAGCGCGGTCGAAATGGTGGCCGACGCGACGCCCAACCACAGGCTGGTCCAGAACGACTGCACGAATTGCTGCGAGTTCAGCAGTTGCTCGAACCAGCGCAGCGAAAAATGGTGCGTGGGAATCTGCAAGGTTTCGGCCGGCGTAAAGGCAACCAGGCAAACGACCACCAGCGGCGCCAGCATGAAAATGATGACCAGGGCGTTGAAGGCCAAGGCGATCGGTCCGTTTCTTTGCATGACCGCGCTCCTTATCCCAGGATCTTCTTGTAGCGGCTTTCGATCATTCGGCTCCAGCCCAGCATGATGATCAGATTGGCGGCCAGCAGAATGAAGGCGATCGCCGCACCCAGCGGCCAATTCAACTCTGTCAGGTACTGGTCGTAGACCAGCGTGGCGACCATCTTGACTCGGCGCCCGCCCAGCAGCCCCGGAATGACGAAAGAGCTTGCGGACAGGCCGAACACGATCAGGCTGCCGGAAAGAATGCCCGGCATGATCTGCGGCAGCACGACGCGACGCAGGGTGGTGAAGTGCGAAGCCGACAGCGACAGCGATGCGTTCTCCACCCAGGGATCGAGCTTTTGCAGCGACGTCCAGACCGGGATCACCATGAAGGGCATCATCACATGCACCAGCGCGATCACGATGGCTGTCTCGTTGTAAAGCAGTTTGACCCTGCCCACGCCAAGGAACCTCAGCGCGTTGTTGATCAGGCCGTCGGGGCTGAGCAGCATGCTCCAGCCGAAAGCGCGCACGACCACCGAAACGAGCAGCGGAGCCAATATGACCAGCAGAAATATGGACCGCCAGGGCTTGCGCATGCGGCTCAGGATGTAGGCCTCGGGTGCGCCGACCAGGATGCAGATGAGGGTCACGATGACCGACAGGCGTATCGTGCGCCAGAAGATGCCGTAGTAGTACGGGTCCTGGATGACGTGCAGGTAATGGACCAGCGTGAAAGTGCCCGGAATCGTTCCCTTGTCCGGATCGAAGGCATTGAAGGACAGCGCCACCGTCATCGCCAGCGGCACCAGCATCAGTACGGTGAACAAGAGCAGCGCCGGGGCGACCATGCCCCAGGGCGTCCAGACCGAGCGCGGCGTCATGCCTGTGCCCCTTGTGGCGCAATTTGCTGCGCTCCGATTACGCGCACATTGCGATCCTGCCAGTCCAGCCCCACGACCTGTCCGACGTCGTGGGCCGGCGCGCCGTCGTTCACGACCGACACCAGCAGTTCGCCCAGCGGACTGCGCACGGTGTACATCCACAGATTGCCCAGGAAAAAGCGCTCGGCCACCTGTCCCTCGCAGCGTCCGGCACCAGGCGCGGTGCAGGTGATTTTCTCGGGGCGCAGGGCCAGGACGACCGGCCCGCCGGCGGGCGCGCCCGCCGGCAAGGCCATGCGTACCGGACCGACCCTGGCGCAGGTGGCGCCGTCCGAACCCGGCTGCACCAACGCCTGCAGCAGATTGGTCTTGCCGACGAAAGTCGAGATGAAGGCATTGCGCGGATATTCATACACCGACAGCGGCGTATCCACCTGAGTGATGCGCCCGGCCTGCATCACGACCACGCGGTCGCTGATGGACATGGCCTCGGCCTGATCGTGCGTGACCATGATGGTGGTCGTGCCCACCTTGCGCTGAATTTCACGCAGCTCGAACTGCATTTCCTCGCGTAGCTTGGCGTCCAGATTGGACATCGGCTCGTCCAGCAGCAACACAGGCGGTTCGATCACCAGCGCGCGCGCCAGCGCCACACGTTGGCGCTGGCCGCCCGAGAGCTCGCGCGGATATCGGTCCGCGTACTTGTCCAGGTGCACCAGTGCCAGCGCCTGCTCGGATCGCTCGCGGCGCCGAGCAGCGGGAATCTTGCGCATCTCCAGGCCGAATTCGACGTTCTGACGCGCCGTCATGTGGGGAAACAACGCATAGGTCTGGAACACGATGCCCAGGCCGCGGGCATTGGCCTTGGCACGGGTGATGTCCACGCCTTCGAGCTCGATCGAACCCTCGGTCACGTCAGCGAACCCGGCGATCATCTGCAATGTCGTGGTCTTGCCGCAGCCCGAGGGCCCGAGCAGCGACACGAACTCGCCCTTGTGCACTTGCAGGCTGAAGTCCCGCACGACATGCAGGCTGCCGTACTGCTTGGAAACATGGTTCAGACGCAAAAAACTCATCGATCATTCTCCGGGGCCGGACGGATCTCACATTGCGGAAGAAATACATCTACTTATTTCAATTATCAAAGATGCATGGCCGTAACCACCTCTATGTAAACCCTAATAATGGAACTTTTATTTAAAAAATTCTATTTAATGGAATAAAATATCGAAAAAGCTCATTGCAATTCCGTTAAATCGATATGTCTGAACTCACCGACGATGCTCATCAACGCAGCGCCATGCATCGCACCTTCCAGATCCTGCGCGCACTGGGCGAGCAGCAGCGCGAAGGCGCACGCGTTACCTATCTGGCAAAAAAGCTGGGATTGACCCAGGCCACCACCCATCGGCTGCTCCAGGGCCTGATGCAGGAAGGCATGGTTGAACAGGACAAGAGCAAGATCTATCGCCTGAGCCTGGACTTGTTCTGCCTGGCGGCGCAGGCCGGTGCCGTGAACGACCTGCGCTCGCTGGCCCGACCTGCTCTATTGCGCCTGAACGCCAGCCTGAGCGACACGGTGCTGCTGCTGGTGCGCTCGGGCTTCGATGCGGTCTGCCTGGACCGCGTTGAAGGCCAGTATCCGGTGCGCACTTTTACAGGCGACGTCGGAGGACGCGTTGCCTTGGGCGTGGGACAAGGCGCGCTGGTCATCCTGGCCTATCTGCCTCAGGCCGAGCAGGAGGAAGTGCTGCACTACAACCTACCGCGCATCCGGCATTACAACGTCTATGACGAGGTCTACCTGCGCACCGAAATTAAAAAGACGCTGGCGCTGGGCTACAACGCCAAGAACAGCGGCCTGCTGCAAGGCATGGCCGGCATCGCCGTGCCGGTGTTCGACCGTAATCACAATGTCGTGGCGGCGCTTTCGATCGGCACGCATGACAGCCGCCTGAGCGAGGAGCGCCTGCCCATCGTACGGGACATGCTGACGCGCGAGGCCCAGCAGTTGTCCTGCCTGGTCAATCCCTTCGATCCCACCCTGCGCTTTCCCATGCATTCCATCACGGCCGGCACAGTACAGCCCATAGCCTAAAAGCCGCCCGCCCAGGGCCGTTCACAGCGATTTGGCGATCTGCTGCGCGCGACATCAACGGGCCTTCAGAACGCTTGCGGCGAAATGAAAAATGGCCGCTATGCGGCCATTTTTCCTGGATCGGACGATGCCCGCGCGTCTACGAACCGTCCGTCGGGTTGTCACCCTTGATGGCCTTCTGCGCATCCGGCAGGATCTTGACGCCGTACTGTTGGCGCAGCAGCTGCAGCACGGCCCGATCTTGCGCCTGCCCCCACGCCGAGGACAGTTGCGCGGTCAGACCTGCGCGATCGGCATCGCTCACCTTGCCCGCCTGTACGCTGTCCAGGCGCACCAAGGTGTAATCTGAACCCACCGACACGCCGGCATAGACCGGCTTGCCGTTCTGTTCCGGGGCCATACGCATCACGGCCTCCAGCACGGGTCGCGGCAGGCCTTGGCTTGCCTGGCGCGACACCGTCAGCGCATTGCCAAAACCCGTGCTTGCACCGGCATCGGGCGCGGGGGCCTGCAAAGCCTTGAGCGCGGCTTGGCCGGCCTGCCGCGCCGCGGCGGCGGCGCGTTCGGTGATAAGGCGGTCACGGATGACATCCTGCACGTCGGCCAGCGCAGGAATATGGGCCGGGGTCATCTTCAGCACGCGCACGGCCAGCATGGTGTCGGCAGAAAGCTCGATCACGCCGGAATTGTTCTTGTCGCGCAGGACTTCAGGCGAGAACAAGGCCTGGCGCACGCGCGGATTGTCCAGCAGCACGGCGTCGGGGCTGGCCGCCGCGGCGTCTGCGCCCGCCTGCGTGGCGGGCAGCAGGCCCGAGCGGGTGATGCCGGCGGCCGTGCGCAGCCTGATGCCCAGGGCGTCGGCCGCGGGTTGCAGGCTGTCGCGCTGATCATAGACCAGCTTGGTAAGCTGGGTGGCCATGTCGGAAAAGCGCGTGGCGGCCATCTGCTTGCTGATCTCGCCGACGATCTGCTCACGCACCGCGGCCAGAGGCTTGACGAGGCCGGGCTGAAAATCCGTGACCTTGATGATGTGAAAGCCCGCTGGGCTTTCCACAACGCCCGATACTTGTCCCTTGGAGAGCGTGGAAACCGCCTTTTCCAGGCCCGGCGGCACGTTCCAGCCCAGGTCGCCGCCCTGCTGCGCGGAACCGGCGTCCTGCGAGAACTTCTTGGCCAGGTCGGCAAAACCGTCGGGGTTGGCCTGTGCCTGGGCAGCCAGTTCCTCGGCGCGCGCCCGGGCTGCCTTGCGCTGATCTTCGGTGGCATTGGCCGGCACCGAGATCAGGATGTGGCTGATGCGGCGGCGCTCCGGTTGGCTGAAGCGGGCGATATTCTGCTTGTAGTAGCTCTGGATATCACTGTCTTTGACCTGCACACCCTGCGTAGCGGCGGCCTCGTCGAGCACCAGGTACTGGGCGCTGACCTGTTCGGACACTTCGAGCTGCTGCTTATTGGCGTCATACCAATTCTGGATGTCTTGCTGCGACACCTGGACCTTGGCGCGATAGTCGGCAGACTTGAAATCACGCAATGCCACCACGCGTTGCTGCGTCAGCATGGCGGCGATCGAATCGGCCACAGAAGACGGCACCTGCGCGCTGGATGAGACGGGATCGAGCACCAGGCCCACCGACAATTGGCCGCGCAGATTGGCCTCGAAACCAGCAGGCGTCAAACCCTGTGCGGCCAGTACCTGGCGATAGCGCTCGGGCGAAAAGCGGCCGTTGTCCTGCACCTGGGGGATGGCGGCGATGGTGTCGCGCAACATGCCATCCGACACCCCGAGACGCGCCTTGGTGGCAACCAGGGCCAGCAGATGGCGATCGATCAGGTCTTCCAGCAGTTGGCGGCGCGATGCCGGCGTGTCGACCATGGCGGGATCGAACTGCGAACCCATGCTGGCCTGCAGCTGCTCGATCTGATTGCGGTGCGCCGTGTCGAATTCAGAGCGCAGGATGGCCTGGCCGCCCACCTCGGCCAGCTTGGGCTCGCGGTGCATGAAGCTTTCATAGCCCTGGATGCCGACCAGCGCAAAAGACGGCACGATCAAGATCATCAGGATGAACTGCATCCAGCGATTGTGGGTACGGAAGAACTCGAACATGGAATCCCGATCAAAAAAAGGCGAAAATTCGCCTTGGAACCTGCTTAACCCAACGAGTTTACCGCGTTTCCCGCGCGTTATTCTCACCCCATACCTACCGGAAACCATGACTTCGCCCCTCGCTTCCTGGCCCTATCCCGCTCACATCGCCCATCGCGGCGGCGGCAAGCTGGCTCCCGAAAACACTCTGGCCGCCATGCGCGCCGGCAAGCAGCACGGCTACCGCATGTTTGAGTTCGACGTGAAGCTCAGTCGCGACGGCGTGGCGGTGCTGCTACACGACGACGACCTTGACCGCACCACGGATGGCCACGGCCCCGCCGGAGACAAAACCTATGCCGAACTGGCGCAGCTCGATGCCGGCAGCTGGCACAGCCCGGACTACGCCGGCGAGCCGGTGCCCACCTTTGCCGCCGCGGCGCGCTATGCAATTGCCAACGGCATCGCCTGCAATGTCGAGATCAAGCCCTGCCCCGGCCGCGACGCGCAAACCGGCGAAGCGGTAGCCAGGCTCACGCAGGCATTATGGGCCGGCATGCACAGGCAACCCCTGCTGTCCTCGTTTTCCGAGGAGGCCCTGGCGGCCGCGCAGGCCACTGCGCCCGAACTGCCCCGCGCCCTGCTGGTCGAGGCCGTTTCCGACGACTGGCTGGCGCGCCTGCGCAAGTACGACTGCGTCGGCCTGAACATCAACCAGCGGGACGCTTCGCCCGAACTCATCGGCGCGGTGCATGAAGCCGGCTACCGCATCGCCGCGTGGACGGTGAACGATCCCGATCGCGCGCGCCTGCTGTTTTCCTGGGGTATGGATGCGCTCTTCACCGACCAACTCGCTCTGATCGCACCGACCGCCTGATGTTCAGCTACCGCCACGCCTTCCACGCCGGCAACCACGCCGACGTACTCAAGCACGCCATCCTCATCCATACACTGGATTACCTGAACCGCAAGGACGCACCGTATTGGGTGATCGATACGCACGCCGGCGCGGGACTCTACCAACTCGACGGCGACTGGTCGGCCAAGAACGCCGAACACGACGGCGGTATCGCCCGCCTCTGGGACAAGGCCGACCTGCCCGAATTGCTGGCCGATTATGTCGCCCGTATCAAGCAATACAACACCGGCGGCCCGTTGCGCTACTACCCCGGCTCGCCCTGGCTAACCCTGGACGCCCTGCGAGACAAGGACCGTCTGCGCCTTTTTGAACTGCATCCCAGCGAATCGGACGTGCTGGTACGCAATTTGGAGAAACGCGGCCGCGGCGCGCTGCGCCAGACCACGGTATATGCCGCCGACGGCTTCGAGGGCGTCAAATCCCTGCTGCCTCCGCCCGCGCGGCGCGGGCTGGTGCTGATCGATCCGTCCTACGAGGACAAGCGAGACTATCGTCGCGCATTTATTGCCGTCAAGGAAGGCGTCAAGCGCTTTGCCACCGGCACCTATGCCGTGTGGTACCCCTTGGTGCAGCGGGTCGAGGCCGGCGAGCTGGCGCGCCAGTTACCCAATCTTGCGGTCAAGAGCTGGCTGCACGCCACGCTTACCGTGCAGAAACCCGCCCCCGACGGCTTCGGCCTACATGGCAGCGGAATATTCCTGGTCAACCCGCCCTGGACGCTGCACGAGGCACTCAAGACCGCCATGCCCTATCTGGCGCGGGAACTGGCCCTGGATGACCGGGCCGGCTATACGCTGGAATACCGCGAGAACAGCTGAGGCATCGGCCGGGGCGGCCGGGGGCTACTCCGGCCGCGGTTCGGGATACCGGACCTCGAGTATGTCCAGTTCGTCCATGCCTGCCGGGGTGCGCAGCGTCACGGTGTCGCCTTCGCGGGCCTTCAGTAATGCACGCGCCACCGGCGAGATCCAGCTGATGCGGCCGGCCAGCGGCTCGGCTTCGTCAACCCCCACGATGGTCACCATGCGTTCCTGGCCGGCGCGATCCATGTACAGCACCGTCGCACCGAAGAAAACCTGATCGCGGTTGGGCTGCAGGCCCGGGTCGACCACTTCGGCGATATCCAGGCGCTTGGTCAGAAAACGCATACGCCGATCGATTTCGCGCAGGCGCTTCTTGCCGTATAGATAGTCGCCGTTCTCGGATCGGTCGCCATTGGATGCGGCCCAGGAGACGATCTGCACCACCGAGGGCCGCTCCACATTCATCAGGTGCGCCAACTCTTCGCGCAACTGGGCATAGCCTTGCGGCGTGATGTAATTGCGCGAGCCCGATGGCAGCGCCTGGGCTTCGGGTACCTGGTCCTCGTCATCGCGATCGGACTCTTTGACAAATGCTTTGTTCATTTCTTACGTAAATCCGAGTACATCAGAGCCAGTCGTGCCAGACCGGCCTCAGGTCCGGCGGCAGCATGGGCAACATGCCCAGGTCGACCCGGCTGTCGCGCTCGCTGTGGAAATCGGAGCCGCGCGAAGCCAGCAGCCCATAGCGGCGCGCCTCGCCGGCGTATTTGCGGGCATCCTCGGGACTGTGGCTGCCGGTGACCACTTCGACCCCCTCCCCGCCCAGCTGGATAAATTCGTCGAACAGCGCGTAGAACTGCGTCGGGGTGTATTTGTAGCGGCCCGGATGCGCCACGACGGCGCGTCCACCCGCACCGCGTATCCATGACACCGCCTGCTCCAGCGTGGCCCATTGCATGGGTTCGTGGCCCGGCCCGCCGTCGTGCAGGTATTTGTCAAACACGGTCTGCACATTGGAACAGTACCCCGCCGCGACCAAGTAGCGCGCAAAATGCGTGCGGCTGATGAGTTCGGGGTTGCCGACGAAGGTCAGCGCACCCTCGTAGGCGCCCGGTATGCCCAGCGCCGCCAGGCGTTCGCCCATGCGGCGTGCGCGCTCGCCGCGCCCGGCGCGGGTCGCGCGCAGTCCGTCGTTCAAGACCGCGTCGGCCGGATCGAAATTCAGGCCGACGATATGCACCGTCTGACCGGCCCAAGTGACCGAGATCTCGACGCCGGTGATAAAGCGCATGCCCACCTCCCGCGCCGTCCGCCCAGCCTCGGCCTGGCCCCCGACTTCGTCATGATCGGTCAATGCCCACACATCCACACCGTTGTCGTGGGCGCGGCGAGCCACATCGGCCGGCAGCAGCTGGCCGTCGGACACAGTGGAATGACAATGCAGGTCGATATTCAGTAGTGCGGTATCCATGATCGGCCTATTTTAAGAAGATCCGCGCAGAAAGGCCGCTATCGGTTCAATCTGCTCGGGCGTCATCAAGGTCGGAGCATGCCCCACGCCCGCGAATTCGATCGATGTCGACCGCGTATTGCGTGCTCGCATCTGGGCCAGCGTCGCGGCCGAGAGCAGGTCGGACTCGGCGCCGCGCACGATGAGCACCGGACAGTCCAGCGCGTCGTAGGCCTGCCAAAGTAGATTTTCGCCCGTAGCGTAGGCCTCGGCATTCTGTCCAGCCAGCGGCGCGGCCAGGCCCTGGTCGTAATGCTTGACCCACCATCCCTCGCGTTGGCGAAAGACTCTGCGCGTGAAGGTTTCCCACTGCTCGTCGGTATGCGGGCCGAACGTCGCGGCTGTCTGGCGCGTGGCCTGCACCGCTTCGGCCAGGGTGGAAAACGCCACAGGCTGTCCCACATAGGCCCCGATGCGCATCAAGGCCGACACTTCCAGCCGCGGACCGATGTCGTTGAGCACCATGCGATTAAACCGCAAGCCATGGCGGGGCAGATCCTGCGACCATGCCCCGGGGCGCGGATCGGCGGCACGCATCGCCGCCGTCATAGCGACGGTGCCGGCCAGACCCAGGCCGATCAAGCCGCCCATGGATGTGCCCACCCAGTCGAGGATTGCGGGACGCAGCCGCGCCAACAAGGTCGTCATGTCGGCGACATATTGCGGCACGGTATAGAAAGACGGGTTGAGCAGCCAGTCGGATGCGCCGCGGCCCACCACGTCGGGACAGACCACACGAAAATCGCTGGACAGGTGCTGGGCCAGCTCGTCGAAATCGCGCCCGGCCCGCGTCAGGCCGTGCACACACAGCAGAACCCGGTCATTACCCGGGTCACCCCATTCCCAATAGGCCATGCGGTGCAGGCCCGCGGGGCTGGCGCAGGTGACGTAGTCCAGACGGGGTTGCGAGGGCATGGAGCAGCTCCGGATCGAATGCAGTGCGAGGCTTTCCATCTTACCCCCAGCAATGCATTCGATCCCGGTAGAATCGATCCGCATGAGCCTTCAGACCGCACTCGCACACCATCAGGCCGGCCGTCTGGCCGAGGCCATGGCCATCTACCAACAGATACTGGATACCACGCCCGACGATATCGAAGCCCTGCGTTGGCTGGGCAGCGCAGCCGGCCAACTGGGCAATACGCGTTTGGCCATCACGATCCTGTCCAGGGGTCATGCGCTGGCGCCGGACCATGTCGAGATCCTGCTGTCGCTGGCCACCATGCAGCGGGCGGCACAGGCCTACGAGCAGGCGCTCGCCTGCTATGAAAAGGCATTGGCGCTGCAGCCGAGGTCGAGCCTCGCGCAATGCATTCGATCCCGGTAGAATCGATCCGCATGAGCCTTCAGACCGCACTCGCACACCATCAGGCCGGCCGTCTGGCCGAGGCCATGGCCATCTACCAACAGATACTGGATACCACGCCCGACGATATCGAAGCCCTGCGTTGGCTGGGCAGCGCAGCCGGCCAACTGGGCAATACGCGTTTGGCCATCACGATCCTGTCCAGGGGTCATGCGCTGGCGCCGGACCATGTCGAGATCCTGCTGTCGCTGGCCACCATGCAGCGGGCGGCACAGGCCTACGAGCAGGCGCTCGCCTGCTATGAAAAGGCATTGGCGCTGCAGCCGAGGTCGAGCCTCGCGCAATGCATTCGATCCCGGTAGAATCGATCCGCATGAGCCTTCAGACCGCACTCGCACACCATCAGGCCGGCCGTCTGGCCGAGGCCATGGCCATCTACCAACAGATACTGGATACCACGCCCGACGATATCGAAGCCCTGCGTTGGCTGGGCAGCGCAGCCGGCCAACTGGGCAATACGCGTTTGGCCATCACGATCCTGTCCAGGGGTCATGCGCTGGCGCCGGACCATGTCGAGATCCTGCTGTCGCTGGCCACCATGCAGCGGGCGGCACAGGCCTACGAGCAGGCGCTCGCCTGCTATGAAAAGGCATTGGCGCTGCAGCCGAGGTCGAGCCTCGCGCTCTACGGCAAAGGCGCGACCTTGCAGCGCATGGGGCGCCCGCGGGAAGCCATGGCGGCCCTGCGCATGGCCGTGGCGCTGGCGCCCACCCACGCGCAGGCGCATTTGAACTTGGCCGACCTGCTGCGCGAAAGCGGCGATGCCGACCAAGTAGCCGAAGCGCACTACCGCCAGGCCATCGCAGCGGCTCCGGCGCTTGCGGCCGCCCACTATGGGCTGGGCATCGTGCTCTACCAGCAGGATCGCTTGCAAGAAGCGGGCGACAGCTTTGCGCAGGCCGTGAACTGCCGTGAGGATTTCGTTCAGGCGCTCTACAACTTGGCACTGGTAAGCCGGCGCTTGCATCGCCCGACGGAAGCGATGGCCCATTACCGCCGCGTGCTGGAAATCGACCCCGAACACGTCCATGCACGCATCAACCTGTCCGCGCTGCTGCAGGAAGAAGGTTTCGAAGCCGAGGCACGCGAACAATGCGACCAGGCCTATCGGCGCCAGAACGTTTTCGTGAAAATCACGCCGGGCGCGGCCAAGACCGTGCTGATCCTGTTCGACGTGGGCACCGGCAACATGAATCTGACGCACCTGTTCGACACGCGCACCACCAATTTGATCGACTGGATGATCGAATACGCGACGCCCGGGCAGCAAGCCCAGCTGCCGCCCTACGACCTGGTCTTCAACGCCATGGGCGACCCCGACCTGACCCGAAGCGGCGTGACGGCGCCGCTGGCCCTTTTCGTCGAACATTGCGCCCGGCCCGTACTGAACCCCCCCGACAAGGTCGCGCGCACGGCCCGGCATCGACTGCCGCAGTTGCTGGGCGATATTTCCAATCTGGCAATCGCTCCGGTGCGGCGCTATGCCAGCGCGCAGGATTGGGACCCCGACCTTCAGGCCCAGCTACCGCTGCTGCTGCGCCCGATCCACACGCAAGGCGGCGTGGGAATGCAACGCATGACCACGCCGGCAGACCTGGCGCTGCAACGCGAACGGCAGCAGAGCCCGGTCTACGTCTTTCCCTTCGTCGACAGCCGTTGCGCCGACGGCTGCTGGCGCAAGTACCGGGTCATTTTCATCGATAGACAACCCTATCCCTATCATCTGGGCATCTCGCCCAACTGGATGGTGCATTACTACACCGCGGACATGGGCGGCCATGCCTGGAAACTGGAAGAAGAAAAGCGATTTCTGCAGGATCCGCAAGCCGTGCTCGGGGCCGCGGCCATGCAGACGCTGCGCGAGATCGGCGCACGCTTGGACCTCGATTACGCAGGCGTCGATTTTTCGCTGCTGCCGGACGGCCGTGTGCTGGTGTTCGAGGCCAACTCCACCATGCTGGTCCATCCCGAGAATGCGGATGGGCCCTATGCGCACAAGAATGCCTATGTGCGGCGCATACTCGATTGCTTCGAGGCCATGCTGACCAAGCGAATTGCTTCCTAATTCGCCGAAGCTGCCGTGTCGGAGCCGCGGTTCCAGGGTAGTACCGCATGCCAGTAGCGCCTAGCCGTCTCCCGTTGCGCATTCACCAAGAGTCCTTGTCCGCTTGATTCGATGGTCACGGCGCCCTGCAGGTCCGTGCGCCATACCGAGGCTCCCCAAGCCTGCCAACGTGAGACGACTTGCCCCGAGGGATGGCGAAAGCGGTTCAGGTAGCCAGCCTGAACAATGACCTGAGCCGGCCCGACAGCGCGGACCAATGCCGTCCCCGACGACGTGGACGAACCGTGATGCGGCGCCGCCACGACATCGATGGGCGGCAAGACCGCCGCATAGCGGGTCTCCTGGGCCACGCCCGCGTCGCCAGGCAGCAAAATGGTGTGATGCCGGCCCTGCACCACGAGCACGCAGCTGCGGGCATTGGTGTCGATCCTGCCGATTTTGTCTTGCGGGTGCGCTGCGGCCTGCTTCTGCGGATGCACGAAACGCAAGAGCACGCCGTCGCTCTCCCACGCCATGCCGGCTTCGCATTCGCGCCGGCTCCCAGGCAAACGCACCGCGTCCAGTTCGGGTTCGGACGATCGGGCTGCTTGGCGCCTCAAATGCGCGGCCAGATCGAACGAGGCATAAGAAACGTCTACCGGAAATGCCTGCAATATGCTGCGCAACCCACCCGCATGATCCTGATCCGCATGCGATACGACCAGGGTATCAATGCGGCGCGCGCCGCGCGCATGCAAATAAGGTGCCAGCACCCTTTCGCCGGCATCGCCGCCGCCGTAATAGCGCGGACCGGCGTCATAGAGCAATGTGCGAGTGGCCGTCTCAATAATAAGCGCACTGCCCTGCCCAACATCCAGCGCGATCATGCGCCAGTCGCCGGGTTGCGGCCTGTCGGGCCGCCACAGCAGCAGCGGCAGCATGCCCAGCCAGCCCATAAAACGCCAGCGGCCGCCACGGCCTTGTAAGGCAATGGCCACGCCCAGGAACGCAGGCAGCAGCCATGGCCAGGCTGCGGCAGCCACGTAGGCCGCGGCCCATTCGCTGCGACCTATCCACCCCACGGGCTGCATGACCGCGGCGAACAGGCCATGGCCGAGCCAACCCGCGGCCCACGCCAGACTCCGTCCACCCGGCATCACCGACAGGACGCCACAAAGCAAGGCCAGCGGGGTCACCAGCGCACCCACGATCGGAACGGCAACGGCATTGGCCAGCGGCGATCCCAGCGATACCTGGTGCACAAGAAAGGCCAGCAAGGGCGCAAGCCCCAGCGTGATCGCGCCCTGCGTCCTGCAGAAACCAGCAAGCACGCGGCGCGCGCGTTCGCGCCAGGTCAAGGCGGGCTCAGCGTGCGAGACGGCCAGGCGCATCAATATCGCCACCGCGCCGAAAGACAGCCAGAACCCCGCCGACAGCATGGCCCAGGGATCGAGCGCCAAAACGCAGGCACCTGCAAGCAACAACAGGCGCGATGCGCTCAGTGGCAAGCGCGCAAGCCCGGCGGCCGCCAGGCAAGCCAGCATGAAGAAGGTGCGACGCGCGGGCACGCCCCAGCCGGCCAGAAGGCAGTACCCCAAGGCCACGCACAAAGCGGCCGAACAGGCCGCCAGCTGCGCAGGCAAATATTCCGCCAGCCCTACGCCACGCCAGCGCCAGCGCCGCCATAGAAAGGACGCGAGCAAGCCGCCCATGGCCGCCACCAGCGTAATATGAGCCCCGCTGATCGCGACTAAGTGCGAGATGCCGCTGCGATTGAAGACCTGCCAATCCTCCCTTGCTATGCCAGCCTGGTCGCCAATGGTCAGGGCGATCAGCACCGGCCCGTAGCGCATGCCTTCCAGGGCGGCGCGCATGCCCGCGCGGATACGGTAGCGCAGCGTTTCGATGCCCACGGCCGCCGTCGCCCAGGGCTCGTCGGCGATCTTCTGCGGATTGCCGCGCACCGTACCCTCTGCCCGTATCCCTGCGGCGAAGCTGCGCAATTCCATGTCGGCCGCATAAGGGTTGGACGGGCCGTAGGGGCGGCGCAGAACCAAGGCCATGCGCCAGTCGCTGCCGGGTATGACCTCGGGCAACGCGGCGGCGGCGCCGGGACGCGCGTGCCAGGTGACGCGGATGATGCGGGGTATGCCCGGCGGCCGGGACTTGCCCACTTCGGCCATGAAGCGGCGGCCGCCGTCATCGTCTTGCGGCATCGTCAGCACACGCACCTGCAGGCGTACTATCTGGTCGTGATACGCATCGGCCAGTGCATCGGCAAGACGCAGACGACCTTGCAGGCATGTATCGAGCGAACCGGCCAGCAGACCCGCCAGCAGTAGACAGACCAACCGTATCGATTGCGCGCGCGATGTGCGCTGCAGGGCGGCCAGTGCCGCCACCGCGCACGCCAGCGCGGCAAGACCCGGCGTTCCGGGCAGAGCGGCCAGCGTGTGAGGCAGTCCGATGCCGGCGATGAACGAAAGAAGGAAGATGCGGCCAGAGATGGGAACCTCCGCAAAGGCTCCAGCCTAGCCGTCGAGCAAGCCGTCCGCCAGACCGGAACGACGCGCTTTTGTCACGTAGCCCATGCAGGACATACCTGCGCGCCCCGGGTAAAAGACGAGGCGATGCGAGAGGCGATTTACGCCAGGCCCAGGCTCTGCAGTCGGGGCAGCACGCGGCACGCCGCCCCGGTCGTGGCGCGGGCGATTTCCTCGCGTCGCAGGCCACGCAATTGGGCCAGGACATCGGCGATCCGCGCCAGTTCATGCGGAGCGTTGCGGCGCGCCGGTTCGTGCAGCCAGGCCGGCGGAATGTCCGGCGCATCGGTTTCCAGCACCAGTGCCGACAGGCCGACGTCCACGGCATGGCGCCGTATCTGCAGCGCTCGCGCATAAGTCATGGCGCCTCCCAGGCCCAGGGCAAAACCGCGCGCGACGAAAGCCTGCGCCTGCTGCGCGCTGCCGTTGAAAGCATGGGCGATGCCGCCCGGCACGCCGGGTTTGCGGCGCAGGTACTTGAGCAGCACGTCCTGCGAACGCCGCACGTGCAGCAATACCGGCAGGCCGAATTCGGCGGCGATATCCAGCTGCGCGGCATAGAAGCGTTCCTGCCGCTCACGCTCCTGACCCTGCGAGATTTCGGGCACGAAAAAATCCAGGCCAATCTCGCCTATGGCCACAAAACGCGGATCGCACAGAGACTCGCGCACCAGGGCGCGCAGCAGGTCCAGGTCGCTTGCATCGGCCCGACGCACGTACATGGGGTGGATGCCCAGCGCATAGGCGCCGCCGGGAAAGGAATGCGCCAGATCCCGCACAACGGAAAAATTTCCCCGTTCCACGGCAGGAATGACGATCGCTTGCACGCCCGCATCGCGAGCGGATTGGATGATCGTCTCGCGATCCGCGTCGAACTCGGTCGCGTCCAGGTGGCAGTGCGTATCGATCAGCATGGCGTCGGACTGCGCCTGAGCTTTAGCCACGGGCTCAGTCGGCAACGAGCCGGCCGCGCTCCATGTGTAGCACGCGATCGGCGCGGGCCGCCAGCTCCTGATCGTGCGTAACGATGACGAAAGCCGTACCCGACTCTCGGTTCACGCGCGATAGCAGTTCGTAGATATCGTGCGCGGTGTGCCTGTCCAGGTTGCCTGTGGGTTCGTCGGCCAGCACACACGCCGGCCGCGTGACCAAGGCGCGCGCCAGCGCAACGCGCTGGCGTTCGCCGCCGGAAAGCTGGCCGGGAAAGTGTTCCGCGCGCGCTTCCAGCCCAACCTGCTCCAGCACGGCCTGTGCCGCGGCGCGCGCATCCTCGCGGCCCTGCCGCCGCACGATCAGGGGCATGGCCACATTGTCCAGCGCGGAGAACTCCGCCAGCAGATGATGGAACTGGTAGACGAAACCCAGGCTGCGGTTGCGCAAGGCGCTCTTGGCCGACTCGCTCAGTCCGGAAGCGCAGGTGCCGTCGATGGTTACGCTGCCGTGGTCGGGCACGTCCAGAAGACCCAGGATGTGCAGCAGGGTGCTCTTGCCCGAGCCCGAGGCGCCGATGATGGAGACCATCTCCCCGCGCTCCACCGTCAAAGACACGTCGGACAGAACGTCGATACGCTCCGGCCCCTCGTCGTAGAACTTGCTCAGATGCTCAGCCCGCAAGGCCGGCGTCGTGCCACGGGAGACTTCAGTCATGGCGCAGCACCTGGGCCGGTTGCAGGCGCGAAGCGCGCCAACTGGGATACAGGGTAGCCAGGAGCGAGAGCACCAACGAGGTCACACCTATGGTGACGATGTCCGAAACCTGCGGATCAGATGGCAACTCGCTGATGAAATACACCTGGGGCGCCAGAAAATGCACGCCGAAAAGATGTTCGATGAAAGGCACAATGGTTTCGATATTGTATGCAATGAGCATGCCAAACAGCACGCCCCCCAGTGTGCCCGCCACGCCGATCAGGCTGCCCTGCACGAGGAATATCCGCGCGATTTCACGCGGGCCGGCGCCCAGCGTGCGCAAGATGGCGATGTCGGACTGTTTATCCTTGACGGCCATCACCAGGGAAGAAAGCAGATTGAAAGCGGCGACCGCCACGATCAGCGCCAGGATCAGGAACATCATGCGCTTTTCGGTCTGCACCGCCGCGAACCAGGTGCGATTGTTGCGCGTCCAGTCGCTGGCGATGACGTAAGGCGGCAGCACCTTCGACAATTCGGCGGCGACCTGGGGCGCGCGCTGCATGTCGGCCACCCGCAGGCGCACCCCCGCCGTGCCGCTGTCCCGGAACATTTTTGCCGCGTCTTCGGTATCGATGAACGCGAGCGAGGAATCGTACTCGTAATTGCCCGACGAGAAGACACCGACGACGGTGAACTGGCGCATGCGCGGCGCGAAACCCGCCGGGCTGATACTGCCCTGCGGCGCCAGCATCAGCACCGTGTCGCCGATCCTCACGCCCAACGCGGCGGCCAGGTCGCTGCCCAGCACCACGCTGAAACTGCCCGGCTTGAGATCGCCGAGCTTGCCTGCGACCATTTCCTTGGGGACCTGAGACACATTGCCTTCCAGTGCCGGATCGATGCCCTGCACCTGCACCCCGCGCAGGGTCTGACCTCGAACCACCATGGCCTGGGCCGAAACGAAAGGCGCGGCGCCGCGCACTGCTGGGTTTTTCTTGGCCATGTCGGCATATCGCTGCCACTGCGGCAGCGCTTCTTCCGGCGAGGCGCCCGCGATGTAGAGCTGGATGTTCGGCAGCACCGACAGCATGCGGTCGCGCACGTCCTTCTGGAAGCCGTTCATGACCGACAGCACGATGATCAGCGCAGCCACCCCCAGGGCGATTCCGGCCATGCTCGTGGCCGCGATGAACGAGACGAAGCGGTCGCGCCGCCCCTTGCCCGCGCGCCGCCACCAGCGGCCCATGCCCGCATAGCGGGCGCCTATCCAAAATTCGTAAGGTATTTTCAGCACCCGAGCATTATCACGCAAATTTCGGCACGCCTTCGAGAACGATCGAATCGCCCTGCACGGGGAGACTACAATCCTTTTCATGCTCATCGTGCTCGCGGGCGCTCTGCCCGACGCCCCCATCGCCAGCGAACTGGCCCGACATCTGCCCCAGCGGGCACCGACCCTGCACGCCTGGCTGGCGATGGGCCAGGCCAATCTGCAGGACCACGACCCGCACGCCCGCGGCTGCACCCCCTTCGAAGCCTGGCAGCTCGAGCACGCCGGCTACGCAGTTCAACCCGGACTGCCCTGGGGCGCCGGACTGGGACCGTTGCTGGCCGGCAAGCAAGCCTGCCGGGATGGCCGGGCCGTGTGGCTGGGTGAACTGGTCCATCTGGCCTTGGGCACCGACCGCGCCGCGCTGCTGCCTGCCGGGCAGATGGATTTGAGCGTCGAGGAGAGCCAGGCCCTGCTCGAAGCCGCCCGACCGCTCTTTCAGGACACGGGATTTTCCGCCGAACCGTTGGACGCGCAGCGCTGGCGCCTCTTTCTGCCCGAAGGCCTGAACCCGGAAACCGCCAGTCCCCAGGCCGTCGCCGGCCAGCCGCTGGACGCTTGGTGGCAGCATGATGCCTCGACACGCCCGTGGCGCCGGCTGCTGAACGAAATCCAGATGGCATGGCACGAGCATCCCGTCAACGAATCGCGCGCCGCCCGCGGCATGGCGCCCGTCAACGCGCTCTGGCTCTACGGCGGTGCCCACCCTTGGCCTGCGCCCGAGCGGCCTGACCAGGCTCGGATCTTGGACAGCCTGCTCGAACCGCAGCGCCTAGGCGACTGGGCCACCTGGCTCAACGCTTTGGAAGATCTGGACCGCAATCACCTGGCACCGCTGGCGCGAGGCAAATACCTCCTGCCGGCGTCCGATACCGAAATCCTGCTGCTGGGCGACAGGCGCCAGGCACGCCTGCGCTTCAAACCGCGCGCCGGCCTGCTGCGTTGGCTGCCGCCCACCAAAACCAACTGGAATACCTGGTGGTCTCGCCCCGTCTGACCTCGCGTCCCACGGACGCCAACGCGCGCCGCGCGCTCGAAGCCGCCGGCATCCATCCGCTGCTATCGCGCCTGTGGGCCTCCCGCGGCGTCACCCACCCCGACCAGACGCGCCTGGCATGGCCGGCCATGTTGCCGCCGAACCAGCTCACACAAGCGGGCCATGCTGCCGCCTTGCTGGCCGATGCCATTCAGCAAGGCAAGCGGATGCTCATCGTGGCGGACTACGATTGCGATGGCGCCACGGCCTGCGCCGTAGGGCTGCGCGCCCTCGGCGCCATGGGCGCCGAGGTCGACTTTCTCGTGCCCAATCGGTTCGAAACCGGCTACGGCCTGTCGCCTGCCGTGGTCGATCTGGCCTTGCGCCATGCCAATGGCAAACCTGATCTCATCATCACCGTGGACAACGGCATCGCCAGCGTCGATGGCGTAGCCGCGGCCAACGCCGCTGGCATCGGCGTAGTCGTCACCGACCACCACCTGCCCGGCGACCAGTTGCCCGCGGCGCTGGCCATCGTCAACCCGAATCAGCCCGGCTGCGGCTTTGCCTCCAAGAACCTGGCCGGCGTGGGTGTGATCTTCTATCTGATGCTGGCCCTGCGCGCCGAACTACGATCGCGCGGCATCTACCCGCCCGACGGCGGCCCGCGCCTGGACGCCCTGGCCGATCTGGTGGCCCTGGGAACGGTGGCCGACGTGGTCAGGCTCGATCCCAACAACCGCCTGCTCGTCACCCAAGGCCTGGCGCGCATGCGCAGCGGCCGTATGCAGCCCGGCCTGCGCGCACTCTTTGCCGTGGCTGCGCGCGAACCGCGCGAAGCCAGCAGCTTCGACCTGGGCTTTGCCTTGGGCCCACGCATCAACGCGGCCGGCCGCCTGGCCGACATGAGTCTGGGCATCGCCTGCCTGACCACCGACGACGAGGCTCAGGCCCTGGACATGGCCCGCCAGCTCGACCAGATCAACCGCGAACGCCGCGGCATCGAGGCCGAAATGCGCGATCAGGCCATGGCGGCCATGGCGGCCGAACCCGACGCGGCATCGGGCGCCTCGGTCTGCGTCTACGATGAGTCCTGGCACCAAGGCGTGGTGGGCCTGGTTGCTTCGCGACTGAAAGAAAAATTCTGGCGCCCTACCTTGGCCTTCGCGCCAGCAGGGGACGATGAAATGCGCGGTTCCGGCCGTTCGATTCCCGATGTGCATCTGCGCGATGCGCTGGATCTGGTTTCCAAGCGCCATCCCGGACTCATACGCAAATTCGGCGGTCACGCCATGGCCGCCGGCCTGACCCTGGGCCGCACCGACTTTGCGGACTTTTCACGCGCCTTCGATGCCGCCGTGCGCGAGCTCACCGGCCGAGAAGCCTTCGAACCGCTTATCGAAACCGACGGCCCGCTCGAATCCGGCTACGCCAACGCCGAAGTCGCCGGCCTGCTGCAGCAGCAGGTATGGGGAGCAGGCTTCGCCGCGCCGCTTTTCCTGGATGAATTCAGCGTGCAAGGGCAGCGTCTGGTCGGTGGCAAGCATATGAAGCTATCCCTGCAGCGCGACCGCCAGCGCTTCGATGCCATCTGGTTCAACCACGACCAGCCCTTGCCCGAGCGCATTCAGGCCGCCTATCGACTGGAACAGAACATCTGGAACGGCATAATCAACGTTCAATTGGTAATCGAGCACGCGCAGTAAGGCGCGCTCAACAAGGATAGGCGACCGCCGGGCCGCAGACCGACACCCACATGCGCGCGCCGGGCACGAGCGCCGACTGCCCGCTCACGCGCGCGGCGATGCGTTCGCCGCTGGCCGGCAGCGTCAATTGCACATTGGCATGCGCACCCATGAATACGATGCGCTCCACTTGCGCGGGCACAGCGTCGGGCATCGGCTCGGGCAGCAGGAGTATCTGCTCGGGCCGCAACATCACCTGGGCAGGTCCCGGCGCGGTGGGCGCGGACAGCGGCAGCGAGCCCAGCGAGCAGAGGGCGCGATGCTCAGCAACGACGCTTTCGAGCAACACGGCTTCGCCGACGAAACGTGCCAGCTCGCGCGTAGCGGGCGCCCGGTACAGTTCCTGCGGCGTGGCGACCTGCGCCAGCCGGCCCTGCCACAGGACCGCGACGTGATCGCCCATGGAAAGCGCTTCCGCCTGGTCGTGGGTCACTAGAACGGCGGTGGCCCCAGTGGCCTGCAATGCATGGACGACGGCGTTGCGGGTGTCGTTACGCAGCGCCGCATCTAATGCGGAGAAGGGTTCGTCCAGCAGCACAACCGAGGGTGATGCCGCCAGGGCGCGTGCCAAAGCGACGCGCTGCTGCTCGCCGCCAGACAGATGCTGCGGAGGCCGCGCGGCGTAGGCTTGAGGCAGTCCGACCAGCTCCAGCAGCTCGGCAACCCGGTGATGCGCCCGGCGTTGCGCGCGCGACAGGCCGAACACGATGTTGTCGGCCACGGAAAGATGCGGGAACAACGCGCCTTCCTGCGCCACGTAGCCGATGCGGCGCTGCTCGGGCTGCACATGCACGCCCGGGCCGGACACGATGCGCTCGCCTATGCGTATTGTCCCGGCCTGAGCGCGCTCGAAACCGCAAAGCAGGCGCAGCAGCGTGGTCTTGCCGCTGCCGGACGGGCCAAGGATGGCCATCAGGCTGCCGCTGCTAATGTGCAGGCTGAAATCGGCAATGACCGGGCGCCCGCCGAATGCCTTGCTCAATTGCGTGATATCCAGTTTGGCCATGAATTCAGGTTTTCGATGCGGCGGAACGGCCGAACAGGGACGTCAGTATCCATGAACCGCCCAGAGAAATCACCACCAGCAGCGCCGCGTACGGGGCAGCTGCGGCGAATGCCAGCGTGGTCGTGTCATTCCATATCTGAGTGGCCAGCGTTTCGGTACCTATGGGCGCCAGCAGCAAGGTCGCGGTCAATTCCGTGACGACGCAGATGAACACCAGCGCTGCCGCCGCCGCGAAGCCGGGGCCTGTCAACGGCAGCAGGACGCGCCAGATGACCTCGTACCAGCGCAGACCGAGCGAACGGGCGGCGTCCTCCAGCTTCGATTGAACCTGGACCAGCGCGGCCCGCACGCTCACCAGTGCCAGCGGCAGGAACATGATGGCATAGGCGACGACCAGCAGCAGTGTGCTCTGGTAAAGCGGCAGCAGCACGCGCACTGCCAGCGTCACGATAGCCAGCGCCAGCACGATGCCGGGCAAGCCCTGTGAAAGGTAAACCGTCCGTTCTAGAAAGAGCGCGTAGCGGCCCGGGTAGCGCACCAGCAGAAAACCCACGGGCAGCGCCAGAACGGTGGTTAGCGCCGCGCCGGCCACGCCCAGACGCACCGAAGCCCAGGCCGTATCTAGCAGATCGAGCAAGCCGGAACCGGTCATGGACACGGCGGCGGAATCGTGCTGCGTCAGCCAATAGGCCGTCATGCCCAGAGGCATGCCCAATGCCAGCAGCGCGATGGCGAAACACAGCGCCACAGCCGGCCAGCGCGCGCGCCCGAGTTCGTAAAGCGAGGCAAAGCGTTTCACGCCGCGGTCGACACGATCGTAGCGCGCCGTGCCCAGTATCTTCCATTCGGCAGCCAGGCAGCCCAGACACAGCACCAGCAGTGCGCAGGCCAGCAGCGCCGCGCCCGCGCCATTAAAACCGGTGCGGTATTGTGCGTAGATCTGGGTGGTGAACGTGCGAAAACGCAGTAGCGAGAAAGCGCCGAACTCGGCCAGCACGCCCAGCGCGACCATTAGCATTCCACCCAGCAAGGATGGGCGCAATTGCGGCAGCACGACGCGCAAGAAGCAGCGCCAGGGGCCACAGCCCAGAGACCGCGCCGTTTCTTCCAGCGCAGGATCCAGGCCGCGCAGCGATGCGGCGACCGGGAGCAGGACCAGCGGATAATAGGAACTGGTCACCACCAGCAAGGCGCCGACAAATCCCTGAAACTGCGGACTCAAGGATATCCACGCATAGCTGGTGATGAACGCCGGCACGGCCAGCGGGCCGGCCAGCAATACCGACCATATGCGACGGCCAGGCAGATCGGTGCGCTCCACGAACCATGCCGCCATGGTGCCCAGCACCGCACAAAGACAGGTCGTCGCACCGACGATCAGCAAGGTGTTCAACAGCAACTCACCCACCAGCGGCCGCCACAGCAGCGTGACTGCCCGGCCCAGGCCTGCCTGCAGGGCCTGGGCCACAATGACGAGCAAGGGAACCAGCACGAGCGCCGCGCTCGCGCTGGCCGCGGCAAGCAGGCCGCGCGGCGCGCGTCTGCGCGCCCGCGTGGCGCAACCGGTAGGGACACCCGACTCGAATCCCCCGCCCGATGCCATGCTCATTACAGCAGCCCTGCTTCGCGCAGCAAATCGCCGGCCTGGCTATCGTCGCCCAGCTGCTGCATGGTCAGCGCGGGAGGCTGCAGCTGCTTGAAAGGTTTGAGCAGCGGATCAGGCGCGACACCGGCATGCAGCGGGTATTCGAAATCGATCTTGCTCTTGGCCATCAGCTCCTGGGCGCGCTTGCTGACCAGATAGGCGACGAACTTCTGCGCCAGGGCCCGATCGTGGGCCGTCTTGAGCACCGCTGCGCCCGAAACGTTGACCAGCGCACCGACATCGCCGTTGCCAAAGTGATAGATGGCGCTGTGCGTGCCCTTGTCTCCCATTTCTGCGTGCAGGCGGGCCCAGTAGTAGTTGTTGACGACGCCGGTAGCCACCGCGCCGCTGTTCACCGCCGCGACAACGCCTTCATCGTCGTCATAGATCTTGGCATTGGCCTTGAGGCCCTTGAGCCAGTTCAGCGTCTGATCGTGCCCCTTGATCGCGACGAGCGCGCTGACCAGGGGCAGGAAATCGCCGTCGGCCGGCGCGATGGCCACCCTGTCTTTCCACTCGGGCTTGGCCAGATCCATCAGCGAAGCCGGCAGTTGCGACGCCTGCATCATCGAGGGGTTGTAGGCCAGCACATTTTCACGCGCGACAACGCCGACCCATTCGCCCTGGGGCGAGCTATAGCGGGCGGGCACCTGCTTCAGGGTAGACGCATCGAGCCTGGCGAGCAGCCCCTTCTCTTCGAGCAGCGTCAGTTCGGGCGAGTTCTCGGTGAAGTAGACATCAGCAGGCGAATGCACGCCTTCGGCAAGCAATTGCGCGGCAACTTCCGGGCCTTCGCCGCTATGCACTTGCACTTTGGCGTCCGTCATCTTCTGGAAATCGGCCACCAGTAGTTTCACCAATTGGCCGTGCTGGGCGCTGTAAAGCGTCAGGGGTGCCGAAGCCGCCCAGGCCGCACCGGGCGAGGCAAACGTCGCGCCCGCCACCAATGCGCCGAACGTGGCGGCGCGCAGCGTGCGCGCCATCCAGCGGCCTACCATGAAATGCTGGGTCATGAATAAAATCTCCAGATGAATAAGTAAAAAGCCAAGCGCCCATCCGCCGTGCGCAGAGGCGGCTGCCCGAGAAGTTAACAGTCCTATCTAATAAAAATTAGAAATGATATTGATTCTTAAAACGTTAACAGCCTACCCGCAAAATCCTTACACAAGGATTAAGGAGTTCATGCTGACGTGTGTAAGACTTTTATTTAGCTTCACGTCAGAAATCTCGTTTAAGCTTATATACAAATAAAACGCATTCTTATTTACTTTTTATCTGAGGACTCCATCTTGCGTAAACGTATCATTGGGGGCGCCGGAGCCGCCTGGGCCATCACGCTGGCCGCCGCCGCCCCAGTCTGGGCCGCAACCGCAGCGCAGGATCCCGACCTGAACGCCCAGACCCAGCCTAAAAATCAATGGACGGACATATGGACCCGCTCCACCCTGCTCGGCGACATGGGGGGGCTGCGCACATGGATGGGCAATCACGGCCTGTCGCTGGGGCTGACGGAAACCAGCGAATACCTCCACAACACCAGCGGCGGCATCAAGACCGGCGGCGCGTACGACGGCCTGACCACCATGACGCTGGGCCTGGACACGCAGAAAGCCTTCGGCTGGCAAGGCGGTGCGTTCAACGCCAGCTTCATGAACCTGCACGGTAGCGACCTGAGCCAAACCAATCTCGGCTCGCTCAATACCGCAAGCGGCATCGAACAGCCCCGGAATTGGACACGCCTGTGGGAACTCTGGTACGACCAGAAACTTCCGGGCAACCACTTCGATGTGAAGATCGGCCAGCAGAGTCTGGACCAGGAGTTCATGACGAGCCAGAACGCCGGGCTCTTCGTCAACACCATGATGGGTTGGCCCGGCGTGCCGTCCTACGACATGCCCAACGGGGGGCCGGCTTACCCGCTTTCGGCCCTGGGCGTACGTTTGCGCGCCCAGATCACACCCTCGCTTACCGCACTGGTGGGGGTGTTCGACGGCAACCCGCTGGGCAACGATCCGAGCAATATGCACGGCACGAACTTCAACGTGCAGAACGGCGCCCTATTCATCGGTGAACTGCAGTACTCGGTCAACGGCGGCAGCGCCGGCGATGGCGACAGGGCGGCCCCCGGCAGCGGCGGCCTGCCCGGCCTGTACAAGATTGGCGTCTGGTACAACACCGGCGCTTTCGCCGACCAGCGCTACGACAACACCGGCCTGTCGCTGGCCGCCCCCAACTCGACCGGCGTCGCGCGGCAGCATCGCGGCAACTACAGCATCTACGCTGTGGCCGACCAGACGATATGGCAGCCGGACTCCGAAGATTCCCGTGCCCTGAACGTCTTTGCCCGCGTCATGGGTTCGCCGGGCGATCGCAATCTGGTCAGTTGGTCCGCCAACACAGGCCTGGTGTTGAAAAAACCCTTTCCCGGCCGCGATAACGACAGTCTGGGCATCGGCCTGAGCTACATCCGCGTCGGCAGCCATGCCGCGGGCTACGACCAGGACGGCGGCAATGCCGTACGCAGTAGCGAAACCGCCGTGGAACTGACCTATCAGTACCAGGTCACGCCATGGTGGCAGATACAGCCCGACTTCCAGTACACGATCCATCCTGGCGCGGGCCAGAACCCGAACAATCCGCTGCTATCCCTGCGCAACACATTCGTCGTCGGCGTGCGCACCAACATCACGTTCTGAACCGAGTCTCCCTTCATGAAACCCCTTTTTTCTTTCTCAACCCCGCATCGGGCACAGGGTTGCAGGCAGGCTGCAGCCGCCCTGCTCCTGAGCCTGGCCACCGCAGCGGGCACGGCCCACGCCGCGCCGCAAAGCTTTCTTGAAACCTTGCGCCGCAACACCACGCTGATCAACACGGTTCCCGACAACGGCGATCAGAATCCCTACGCGATCGTCGTGGCGCCGGTCTCGGCGGGCACCATCAGCAAGGACGACGTGCTGGTGGACAATTTCAACAACTCGGCCAACCTGCAAGGCACGGGCAGCACCATCGTCGACTACCACCCCGGCACAAAGAAGATGACACTCTTTGCCGCCATCCCCCGCGAACTCAAGGGTTGCCCAGGCGGCATCGGCCTGTCCACCGCCATGGTGATGCTCAAGTCAGGCTGGGTGATCGTCGGCAGCACGCCCAGTAACGACGGCACCCCGGACACCAAGGGCGCGGGCTGCCTGGTTGTGCTCGACGCCAGCGGCAAGGTGAACTCGGTCATCAGCAACCCGGACATCAATGACCCCTGGGGTAATATGGCCGTGGTCGACAACGGTACGCGCGCGACGCTCTTCTTGAGCAACGCGGGCTTTGGCGTGGGCTCCGCCCAAGGCCGACCACCCGTGGTCAAACAGGCCACTGTGCTGCGCATGGACCTGGACATTCCCGCTGGCCAGCCGCCCGTCGTCAAGCGCCAGACCGTCATCGGCAGCGGCTTCGGCGCGCAGGCCGACAAAGGTGTGTTTCTGATTGGCCCAACCGGCCTGGCGCTCTCGCCCGACCGCAAGAAACTCTATGTCTCGGACGCGATCAGCGACAGCGTCACCGTCATTGAGGACCCGCTCACCCGTACCAATAGCGCAGGCATGGGCCGCACGCTGACCAAGGAGGGTTTGCTGCATCGGCCCTTGGCCATGGCCATGCCGCCAAACGGGCACCTGCTGGTCACCAACGCGCTCAACGGCCAGGTGGTCGAGATCGACCCGGCGACCGGCAAACAACTCTCCGCGCGCTGGATCGATGTCGATAAAGCCCAGACCCCTCCGGGCAGCGGCGACTTGTTCGGCATCGCCATGACGCCCGCAGGCGACGGCTTCTACTACGTCCAGGACGACGTGAATACCCTGGTGCTGGCCAAATGAGTTCAGGACACGACGAAACGCCCCCGCGCCCTACCCGCCGCAGCTTTCTGAAAGCGGGCGGCGCGGCGGCTGTCTCGGCAGGCGCTCTGGGCGCGCGCGCCGTCCAAGCGCGAGAAACGACCGCGGCCGCTCGCATGAGCCAGAGCGTGGAGCCTTTTTATGGCGAACATCAAGGTGGCATCATCACGCCGCAGCAAAGCCACGCCTACGTCGCGGCGCTGGACCTGAGGACAGAAAAGCGCGAAGACATCATCGCCCTGCTCAAGACCTGGACCGACATGGCGGCCCGCCTGACACGCGGCGAACCCGCCGCGGCCCTGAAAGAGCCCGGAGACAAACCTGCCGCGGACTCGGGCGAAGCCCTCGGTCTGGGTGCGTCCAACCTCACGCTGACCTTAGGTTTCGGGCCTGGGATATTCACCGGAAACAACGGCAAGGACCGCTATGGCCTGGCCAGGCACCGGCCGCCCCAGCTCGTGGACCTGCCGCATTTCAACGGCGACCAGCTACTGCCCGCCAAAACAGGCGGCGACCTGTTCATCCAGGGCTGCGCCAACGATGCCCAGGTGGCCTTTCATGCCGTGCGCCAGTTGGTCCGCGCCGCCTATGGCTGTGCACAGATGCGCTGGGGGCAGGCGGGCTTTCTCTGCGCCCCCCAAGGCGAGACGCCGCGCAATCTCATGGGTTTCAAGGACGGCACCGGTAATCCCCGGGCGCAGGATGCGGCCCAGATGAAAAAATTCGTCTGGGCCACCGAGGAAAGCCCGGTATGGATGCGCGGGGGCACCTATACCGTCGTGCGCCGCATTCGCATCACGCTGGAGCACTGGGACCAAATGGAGCGCGGATTCCAGGAATCGGTCATCGGCCGCCACAAATACAGTGGCGCGCCGCTCGGCGGTAAACATGAGATGGACCCGATCGATCTGGACGCCGTGGACAAGGACGGCAATTCGATCATTCCGGACAATTGCCACGTCAGGTTGTCGAACCAGGCGCTGAACAACGGCGCGCAGATCCTGCGCCGCGCCTATTCCTACAATGAAGGCACCGACTTCTACATCGAGCGCTGGCCGCCCTGGCGGCAGGACACGGAATACGACGCCGGCTTGATATTCATCGCGCACCAGAGCGATCCGCGCACCGGCTTCATTCCAATCAACGACAGGCTGTCCAAATTCGACATGATGAACCAGTTCACCACCCACGTGGGCAGCGCCCTATTCGCCTGCCCGCCTGGCGTGAAACCCGGGTCGTATATCGGGGCGCAGCTGTTCGAAGCTTGAAAACGCCTACCTGCCGGACCGGCCCCTTAGAATCGGGCCAAGGCAGTGTAAAAAAAGCGGCGCATCCGAGAAAAGGATGCGCCGCTTTTTCTGTGACTGACACAGATTACTTATTCACAAGCCTGGCCGGTTGCGACAGGGCCAACAGCGCGCCGACCACCAGGCTTGCCGCCAGAAGGTACATGCCCGAAGTGGTCGAGCCCGTGGTGCTTTGCAGCCACCCCACCAAGGAGGGGCTGAAGAAGCCCGCCAGGTTGCCCACCGAGTTGATCAGCGCGATGCCGGCCGCTGCAGCCGCACCGCTCAATATGGCCGTGGGCTGACTCCAGAACAGCGGCAGCACCGTGATGATGCCGACGTTGGCAATGGTCAAGGCAACCATCGAGGTCACGATTCCGCCGGCCGACGTCGACCAGATCAGTCCCAGCGCGGCGATTACGGCCGGGATGGCTAGGTGCCAGCGGCGTTCGCGCATGCGATCCGAGCTGCGCGCGACCAGGATCATGCCGATAATCGCAAAAAGGTTCGGTATCGCGCTCAGCATGCCTATCTCGAACGTGCTGGAGACGCCGGCGCTCTTGATAATGCTAGGCAGCCAGAACCCGACGCCATACAACCCCATGACAAAACCGAAGTAAGTGAAGGCCATGATCCATACTCGCGGCATGCTCATGACCGCCAGGATGGACGGTTCTTCCTTGGTCTGCGCTTCAGCCTTGACGTTGCGGATCAGGATCGCCTTCTCGCTGTCGGTCAGCCAGCGGGCATTCTCGATGCGATCGTCCAGGTAAAACAGCACGATTATGCCGACGAAGATCGCGGGAATGCCTTCCAGCAAATAGAGCCATTGCCATCCGGCCAGGCCATGGCTGCTGAACGAAGACATGATCCAGCCCGAGACCGGGCCGCCGATCAGGCCAGACAAAGGTATGGCCAACATGAACATGGTCGTCATGCGGCCGCGGCGGGCGTTGGGGTACCAGTAGGTCAGATAGAGCACGATACCGGGGAAAAAGCCGGCCTCTGCCGCGCCCAGCAGGAAGCGCAGCACATAGAAAGTCGCCTCCGAGTTGGTGAACATCATGGCCGCCGAGACAATGCCCCAGGTGATCATGATGCGGGCGATCCAGACCCTGGCACCCACCCGGTGCAGGATCAAGTTGCTGGGTACCTCGAAGATGAAATAGCCGATGAAGAAAATGCCCGCGCCCAGGCCGAAAACCGCATCGCTCAGATTCAGGTCCTTGAGCATCTGCAGCTTGGCGAAGCCCACGTTCACGCGGTCCAGATAAGAAACCACATAGCACAACACCAGGAAGGGAATAATGCGCCAGCCTACCTTGGCATAGATGCGGTCTTCTTCGCCGCTCGAAGCACCCTGTAAGGGTTGATTCATTTCTGTCTCCATAATTATGAAAATGCCCCGCGCGCCCGGAAGGCTCGCGAGCCGAAGCCCGGAACTTCGGTAGCCTTTTAGCTAACGCGCTAAAATAGCAGGTTTAGCATCGCAAAAAAGACCAGGAAAACCCCATGGAAGCAGAACGCCAGAACCAAATCGCCGGCCGGCTGGCCGACTATGCGCAGCGCGAGCTGGCGCTACGGGGGTATCTTTGACTACGACGCCAAAGCCGAGCGCCTGCAGGTAGTCAACGCCGAACTGGAAGATCCCAAGGTATGGGACGACCCCAAGCACGCCCAGGAACTGGGCCGTGAAAAGAAATCCCTCGAAGACATTGTCGACACGCTGAGCAGATTGAGCACGGGCATTACGGATGCGCGCGAACTTTTCGAGCTGGCCGCCTCCGATGCCGACGACGACACGATGCTGGCCGTCGACGAGGATGCCAACGGCTTTCAAATCCTTCTCGAAGGCCTGGAATTTCGACGGATGTTCTCCAATCCGGCCGATCCGCTGAACTGCTTCGTGGACATCCAAGCCGGCGCGGGGGGCACCGAGGCGCAGGACTGGGCCTCCATGCTGCTGCGCCAGTATCTCAAGTACGCCGAGCGCAAGGGCTTCAAAGCCGAGCTCATGGAGGAGTCCGAAGGCGAAATCGCCGGCATCAAGTCGGCCACCATCAAGATCGGGGGCGAATACGCCTTCGGCTACCTGCGCACCGAAACCGGCGTGCACCGGCTGGTGCGCAAGAGTCCGTTCGACTCTTCGGGCGGACGCCATACTTCGTTCGCCAGCGTCTTCGTCTACCCCGAGATCGACGACTCCTTCGAGATCGAGATCAACCCGGCTGACCTGCGCATCGACACCTACCGCGCCAGCGGCGCGGGCGGCCAGCACATCAACAAGACCGACTCGGCCGTGCGCATCACGCACATGCCCAGCGGCATCGTTGTCCAGTGCCAGAACGACCGCTCGCAGCACCGCAACCGCGCCGAAGCCATGCAGATGCTCAAGTCGCGCCTGTATGAGTTGGAAATGCGCAAACGCATGGCCGAGCAGCAGAAGCTGGAAGACTCCAAGACCGACGTGGGCTGGGGCCACCAGATCCGCTCCTACGTGCTCGACCAGAGCCGTATCAAAGATCTGCGCACCAACGTCGAAATTTCCAACACGCAGAAAGTGCTCGACGGCGACCTGGATCCCTTCATCCAGGAAAGCCTCAAGCAAGGCATCTGACCATCACCAGGGAATGAACATGAGCGACACGATTGCAGTCATTACCGGCGCCTCGCGCGGCATCGGCGCGGCACTGGCGCGCGGCCTTCTGGATCCCGGCGTCAAGCTGATCACCCTGGCCCGGCGCGACGATGCCGAGCTGGCTGCCGCGGCCAAGGCCGCAGGCGCCGAACTGGAGCAGATCAAGGTTGACCTGTCCGACCTGGCCGGCGCCGACACCGCGGCCAGGCACGTGGCCGCCCTGCTCGCGCCTGGCGCCAAGCGCTACCTGCTGGTCAACAATGCCGGCACTGTCCACCCCGTGGCAGCCGCGGCCGCCCTGACCGACGGGCCCGCGATCGCCCAGGCCTTCAACCTGAACGTCACCGCCGTCATGCTGCTGACTGCGCATTTCGTGCAAGCCGTGGCCGGTTTCGATGCCGTGCGCCGCGTGATGAACATTTCCTCGGGTGCGGGCCGCAACCCCACCGCCGGCTGGGGCACCTACTGCGCCACCAAGGCAGCGCTGGACATGTACACCCGCGTGCTCAACCAAGAGCAAGGTGCGGGCGGCGTGCGCGCCGTGTCTATGGCGCCCGGCATCGTCGACACCGACATGCAAGGCACCATCCGCGCGAGCGATCCCGGCCATTTTCCGGCCCTGTCCAAGTTTCAAGACTTCAAGGCCAGCGGCGCACTGGCCCAGCCCGCCGATGTGGCCGGGCGTCTGATCGCATACCTGGGCCGGGACGATTTCGGCGCCACTGAAATCGACGACATCCGTAATTACAAGTAAAAGCCCGCCATGACCGAACAAACGACCGCCCCGCAAGACGCTCTGCAAGACGAAAACCGCCTGATTGCCGAGCGCCGTGCCAAACTGGCCAAGCTGCGCGAGGCGGGTGTCGCCTTCCCTAACGATTTCGTGCCCGATGCCCACGCCGCCGATCTGCACGAAAAATACGACGGCCAGGAACAACAGAACCTGCAGGCCGCCGATATCAAGGTGAAAGTGGCCGGCCGCATGATGCTCAAGCGCGTCATGGGCAAGGCCAGCTTCGCCACCTTGCAGGATGGAAGCGGCCGTATTCAGATCTATCTGGAAAAAGGTACGCTGGGTGATGAAGCCTATGCCGCGTTCAAACAGTGGGACATGGGCGACCTGATCGCGATCGAAGGTTCGGTCTTCAAGACCAACAAGGGCGAACTGTCGGTGCATGCCCGCACGGTGCGCCTGCTGGCCAAGTCGCTGCGCCCCCTGCCCGATAAATTCCACGGCGTGGCCGACCAGGAGCTGCGCTACCGCCAGCGCTACGTCGACCTCATCATGACGCAAGAGACGCGCCGCACTTTCGTGGCGCGCAGCAAGGCCGTGGGCGCCATCCGCCAGTTCATGCTGGATGCGGGCTTTCTGGAAGTCGAAACGCCCATGCTGCACCCCATTCCCGGCGGCGCGGCAGCCAAGCCCTTCGTCACACACCACAATGCGCTGGACATGCAGATGTTCCTGCGCATTGCGCCCGAACTCTATTTGAAGCGCCTGATCGTGGGCGGCTTTGATCGCGTGTTCGAGATCAACCGCAATTTCCGCAACGAAGGCGTGAGTCCGAGGCACAATCCCGAATTCACCATGATGGAGTTCTACGCGGCTTATGCGGACTATCGCTGGCAAATGAACTTCACCGAGTCGCTCATCCGCCATGCGGCCATCGCCGCCACCGCAAGCGCCGTGCTGCAGTACCAGGGTCGCGAACTGGATCTGTCCAAGCCCTTTCATCGCCTGACCATCTGCGAGGCCATTCTCAAGCACGCTCCGGAAAAAGGCTACCAGTACACGCCGCAACAAGTGGATGATGCCGACTTCGTGCGGGCTGAACTGAAGAGGCTGGGCGCCGACGTGAACGGCCCGGTGCTTTCGCGCGCCGGCCTGGGTGCCCTGCAACTGGCGCTGTTCGAGGAAACCGCGGAATCGCAGCTGTGGGAACCTACCTACATTGTCGACTACCCGTTGGAGGTCTCGCCGCTGGCCCGCGCCTCCGACACACGTCCCAACATCACGGAACGTTTCGAGCTCTTCATCACCGGCCGAGAGATCGCCAATGGCTTCTCAGAGCTGAACGATCCCGAGGAGCAGGCCGCTCGCTTTCGCGCCCAGGTCGAAGCCAAGGACGCCGGCGACGAGGAAGCGATGTACTACGACGCGGACTATATCCGTGCGCTGGAATACGGTATGCCGCCCACCGGTGGCTGTGGCGTGGGCATCGATCGCCTGATCATGCTGATCACCGACAGCCCCAGCATCCGCGACGTCATTCTTTTCCCGCATTTGCGGCGAGAAGACTGACCCGGCGCGGTCGGCGCGCGCAAGGTCGGTTTTCGGCCCTACGCCGAAATGCCGCGCCTGCCCACCGCCTGGGCCCAGCGCTGCGCCACCTCCGGCGACGTTGCGCACATGGCATAGTCGGTCTTGACGCGCACGGCGCGCTCGAGTAGCTGGATATCCGCCTCATGCTGGCGCGCGACATGGGGATCTTCGAAGAAGATCACCCGCCTGCAGCGGCGCTCCAGCACCAATTCGGCAATCTGCGCATCGCCGCCCAGCGGTCCGCTCAGATAGCGCTGCACCCAGGGTACCTCCTGGGGCCAGCCCTTGGACCAGGCAAGCTCATTGAGCAGTCCGCCCGTGGTCCCGGTGGCCACGCGCTGCGCAAAACGCGAAAGCAGATCGAAATGCCGGTCTGCGAAAGCGATCATCTCCCGCTTGAGCGCATCGTGGGCAATTAGGGCCAGCGTCTGCTCGCCGAAATCGAACAGGGAATCGACCTGCGGGTCCGGCGTCAGCCCCGCCCTCATGCGTTCGATCTCCATCCACTCGATGGCACCAGCCAGCGTCGAAATGAAAGGCAGCCCGTGCGCAATGCACTGGCGCTTGAGCGCCAGCAACTCGGGAAAAATCGAGGAAGGATCGACCGGATCGATGAAATAGATGGCGCCATCCAGCGACTCCTGCCCGTCGCGTGGCGGCGTCACCCGGGCCACCACCTTCATCAGGCCGCCGTCGCGGCCATAGGGGTAGCGCACCAGTCCACCATAGCCTTGCAGCATGCCTTCGCGCAGGATGGAATCGTAGGCCCGGCCCACGGTGTGCAGCTCGATGCCCAGCTCGCGTATCGTGGCCGAGCAACTACGCAGCCAGGTGAACAAGGCCGCGTCGGGGGTCGCGTGGTGCAGGCGGTTGGCCGTCAGGCCGAAGCGAAGCGGAGCAAACATGGCCGGGGACTCTGCTCGATGAAGACGAAATCGGATTATCCCGGCTTTCTCATTTCAATGCACTCACTGCATCTCGTCGATCCAGGCCATCTGGATAGCTTCGAGCACTTTTTCCCCGCAATGCGCCGGATCGTCGTCAAAGCCAGGCAAGACCAATACCCAACCGCGTAGCTCGGTAAATCGCACCGCTTCGGGATCGACGTCGGGGTGGGCGTCGGCCAAGGCTTCAGCGATCGCATAGACATCGGTCCATTTCATCAATGATCCTCCTTGGCATGATTGATCGTGTACTTGGGAATCTCGACGGTGAGATCCTGTGTACCGATTCGGGCCTGGCAAGACAGGCGCGAGGACGAAGACAGGCCCCAGGCCTTGTCCAGCATATCCTCTTCCGCGTCGCTGGCCTCGTCCAGCGATGCATAGCCCTGGCGCACGATCACGTGACAGGTGGTGCAGGCGCAGGACAGCTCGCAGGCATGCTCGATCTCGATATGGTTGTCCAGCAGCACGCGACAGATCGACACGCCCTGCGGTACGTCCACAATCAGCGCGCCTTCAGGACAGAGTTCGGGGTGAGGCAATACGGTCAGGCTGGGCATGGCTGCGATGTATTTGAATGGATTGTGTTCGTAGCGCCTGATCAGGCGAGTTCGTCGAGCCTGCGGCCGGCAAGCGCCTTGCGGATGCTGCGATCCATGCGCCGCGCGGCGAAGTCTTCGGTGGCCGCAGACAAGGCCTGCACCGCGGCCCGTACCGCATCCACATCGTCGCTTCCCACCACCGCGTCGGCGCCTCGCAATGCCGCGTCAACGCCGACGCGCTCCCGGTCCGACAGCAAGTCGCTATCGCCAACCAGGGCTGCGCGCACCGATTCGGCCAGTTGCTTGGCCTCGACCTGCTGCTCGCGCAGCATGCGAGCCTTGGCGTCGCTGTCGGCCTCGCGCACACTGTCGGACAACATGCGGGCGATTTCGTCGTCGGACAAACCATAGGAGGGCTTGACGGTCACGGCGGCCTCGACACCCGTACTCTGCTCGCGCGCGGTCACGCTCAAGAGGCCGTCGGCATCCACCTGGAAAGTCACTCGGATGCGCGCCGCGCCAGCGACCATGGGCGGTATGCCGCGCAGCTCGAAGCGCGCCAGAGACCGGCAGTCGGACACCAGTTCGCGCTCGCCCTGCACCACGAGCACGCTCATCGCAGTCTGGCCGTCCTTGAAGGTGGTGAATTCCTGGGCCCGGGCCACCGGGATGGTGCTGTTGCGCGGAATCACGCGCTCGACCAAGCCACCCATGGTTTCCAGGCCCAGCGACAGAGGAATCACATCCAGTAGCAGCCAGTCTTCTCCCGGCGTGCGGTTGCCGGCCAGCAGATTGGCCTGCAGCGCGGCGCCCAGCGCCACAACCTCGTCGGGGTTCAGGTCCACCAGCGGCTCGGTGCCGAACAATGCGCCCACGGCGCGGCGGACCAGCGGCATACGGGTCGAACCGCCTACCATGACCACGCCTTGCACCTGCGATGGCGCCAACTTGGCATCGCGCAGCGCATTGCGCGCACTGTCCAGCGTGCGATCGACCAGCGGCTGCGCCCAGGCCTCGAACTCGGAGCGGGCAATCTCGCGCGCAATCTCGCGGCCATCGGCCAGCACCAGCGCATAGTGCGCGGTTTCCTTGTCGCTCAGCGCCTCGCGCACCGCGCGAGCGGTCACCCTCAACGCCCGCCGGTCTCCCGGCGTGAGATCGTGCCCGTCCGGCAATTGCGCCAACAAGCGCTCGACGATCACGGCGTCGAAATCATCGCCGCCCAGCGCAGTATCACCGCCCGTGGCGATCACTTCGAACACGCCGCGCGACAAGCGCAGAATGGAAATGTCGAAGGTGCCCCCACCCAGGTCGTATACCGCATAGACGCCCTCGGACGCGTTGTCCAGGCCGTAGGCGATTGCCGCTGCGGTCGGTTCGTTCAACAGGCGCAGCACGTTCAGACCCGCCAGGCGGGCCGCATCGCGGGTGGCCTGACGCTGCGCGTCGTCGAAATAGGCCGGCACGGTGATCACCGCGCCCACCAGGTCATCGCCCAGCACATCCTCTGCGCGCTGGCGCAACACGGCCAATATCTGCGCCGAGACCTGCACCGGACTCAGGTCGCCCTGCACCGTGCGCAACCGCACCATGCCGGGCGCGTCGATGAATTCGTAAGGCGCGCCACTGGCCTGCGCCTCGGTCAGCGTGCGACCCATGAAACGCTTTACCGATACGATGGTATTGCGCGAATCGGTGGTCTGCTGGGCCTGGGCTTCGTAGCCGGTAGGCGTGCGTCCATCAGGCAGGTATTGCACGATCGAGGGCAGCAATCCCCGTCCGTGGGAATCGGGAAGCACTTCGGCTACGCTGCTGCGCACCGCGGCGACCAGAGAATTGGTCGTGCCCAGGTCTATGCCCACCGCCAGCCGGCGCTGGTGCGGCGCGGGCGATTCACCGGGTTCGGATATCTGCAATAAAGCCATGTCTTTTCTATATTCCCGACACAAGCCGCCATTGGGGCTTGCGCTATACCGGCCGCAGCGCGGCCAGCTCCTGTTCGATCTTGTCAATGAACAGCCATTCGCGCACGCACGCGGCGGCGGCCACATAATCGCGCCTGCCGTCGAGCAACTCGCATACGTGCTTGCGCATGACGTCCTGCGCCGCATCGAGCTCGGTCCGCAGCAAAGCCGCTATCTGAGCATCGCGGCGCGCATCATCCAGCATCTCGCGCCATTGCATCTGCTGCATCAGAAAGGCTGGCGCCATGGCCGTATTGCTTTCAGTCTGCAGATCCACGCCGGCCTGCTCGCACAGGTAGCGCGCGCGCAAAAGCGGATCGCGCAACTGCCGGTAAGCCTCGTTGGCCCGCGCTGCCCATTGCATGGCCACACGGCGCTCGACCGCACTGGCCGTGGCGTAGCGGTCGGGATGGACCTGCGCTGCCACCTCGCGCCATGCGCGCTCCAGGGCCTCTTGGTCCAGCCCGAATCGCGCCGGCAGCCCGAACAGGCTGAAGTAATCGTCTACCGCCACAGCCGCCCTACACCGTGAACGACTCGCCGCAGCCGCAGGTCGCTTTCTCGTTGGGATTGCTGAACTTGAAGCCTTCGTTCAAGCCTTCGCGCGCGTAGTCCAGTTCGGTGCCATCGATATACGGCAGGCTTTTGGCGTCCACGAATACTTTGACGCCGAAGTTCTCGAACACCTGGTCGCCCGCAGCGGGTTCGTCGACGTACTCCAGCTTGTAGGCCATGCCGGAGCAGCCAGTGGTGCGCACACCCAGGCGCAGGCCCACGCCTTTGCCACGCTTGGTCAAATAGCGGCTCACGTGGTTGGCCGCCTGTTGAGTCAGGGTGATGGACATGTCATTGTGCCGCGACGGCGTCGACCTCGACGGCTTCGCCATGCTTGGCGCGATAGTCGTTGACGGCTGCCTTGATGGCATCCTCCGCCAAGATGGAACAGTGGATCTTCACCGGCGGCAGAGCCAGTTCCTGGGCGATCTGGGTATTGCGGATGGCCATGGCCTGATCCAGCGTCTTGCCCTTGACCCATTCGGTGACCAGCGAGCTGGACGCGATGGCCGAACCGCAGCCATAGGTCTTGAAACGCGCGTCTTCGATGAGGCCGTCGGCACCCACCTTGATCTGCAACTTCATGACGTCGCCGCAGGCCGGCGCACCGACCATGCCGGTACCGATCGATTCGTCACCCTTGTCGAAGGAACCCACATTGCGGGGATTTTCGTAGTGATCCAGAACTTTTTCGCTGTAAGCCATGATGACTCTCCTGCTGATTTTTTAGTCCCCCGCCCTCGAGACGGGGGTTGGGGGGGCCGTCCCCCCATAGGGCTGCGCGTTGACGCGCAGCGTCAATGTGCAGCCCATTGGACGCTGTTCAAATCTATACCGTCCTTGGCCATTTCCCAGAGCGGCGACATATCGCGCAGCTTGCCCACTCGGCTCTTGAGCAGATCGACGGCGAAGTCGATTTCCTGCTCGGTGGTGAAGCGGCCGATGGTGAAGCGGATGGAACTGTGCGCCAGCTCGTCGTTGCGGCCCAGGGCGCGCAGCACATAGGACGGCTCAAGGCTGGCCGAAGTACAGGCCGAACCGCTGGAAACGGCCAGTTCCTTGATCGCCATGATCAGGGACTCGCCTTCGACGTAGTTGAAACTGACGTTCAGATTGTGCGGCACGCGGTGTTCCATGCTGCCGTTGACATAGGTTTCGTCGATTTGCGTCAGGCCCTTGTGCAGACGGTCGCGCAGCATGCGCACGCGCTCGTTTTCGGTGCCCATTTCCTCGCGGGCCAGGCGGAAGGCCTCGCCCATGCCGACGATCTGGTGCGTGGCCAGCGTGCCCGAGCGAAAGCCCCGTTCGTGGCCGCCGCCATGCATCTGCGCCTCGATGCGTACGCGGGGCTTGCGGCGCACATACAGCGCGCCGATGCCTTTGGGACCGTAGGTCTTGTGGGCCGAGAATGCCATCAGATCAACCTTGAGCTTTTGCAGGTCGATCACGACCTTGCCGGTAGCCTGGGCCGCATCAACGTGGAAAATGATGCCCCTCTCGCGACAGATCTCGCCTAGGGTCTCGATGTCCTGCACCACGCCGATTTCATTGTTGACCATCATGACCGACACCAGAATGGTGTCCGGGCGCAACGCCGCCCTGAAAGCATCCAGGCTGATCAAGCCATCTTCCTGCACATCGAGGTAGGTGACTTCGAAGCCCTGACGCTCGAGCTCGCGGCAGGTATCGAGCACGGCCTTGTGCTCGGTCTTGAGCGTGATGATGTGCTTGCCGCGCTCGGCGTAGAAATTGGCGGCGCCCTTGATGGCCAGATTGTCGGACTCGGTGGCGCCGGAGGTCCAGACAATTTCGCGCGGATCGGCATTGACCAGCTTGGCGACTTCGGCGCGGGCGTTTTCCACGGCCTCTTCGGCCTCCCAGCCGAAGGCATGGCTGCGCGAAGCGGGGTTGCCGAAATGCTCGTACAGCCAGGGGACCATCTTGTCGACCACGCGGGGGTCGACCGGTGTGGTGGCCGAGTTGTCCAGATAGATCGGAAGATTGCTCATGATGCAAGTGACTCCTGTGGCTTATAGGGCAGCATTGGTCTCGAGTGCCGACGACTCGCTGCTTGCCGCGCTGGCGGGACGAAGCACGGGCATCGCCGCCCCCTGAGCCTGGGCCGCGCGCTGCAACTGGCGCACGCGCTGCTGATCGACCAGGTCCTGCAGGGAAACGGAGTCGAGGTAGTCCACCATCTTCTGGTTGAGCGTGGTCCACAGTTCGTGGGTCATGCACTTGCCGTTGAGACCATTCATGCCATTCATGCCATCCAGGCCGCTGCTGCAGTCGTGCTTGCCGCCACAACTGGTGGCGTCCAGCGGTTCGTCGACGGCGAAGATGATGTCGGCCACGGTGATGTTGCGCGCCAGCCGGGCAAGGGAATACCCGCCCCCGGGACCACGCACGCTGTCGACCAGTTCATGGCGGCGCAGCTTGCCAAAAAGCTGTTCGAGATAAGACAAGGAAATATTCTGGCGCTGACTGATCGCTGCCAGGGTGACCGGACCGCTATGTTGCCGCATCGCGAGATCGATCATGGCCGTCACGGCGAAACGCCCTTTGGTGGTAAGACGCATGATGGGTTTCCTCAATACCTGAGTAATTGCATCAAGTTTATCAAATTCCCGAGTAAATTACTAGACCAATCCCCACATGCCTTAGGGTTAAGCGATTTTGCCGTCTGAATCATAGAAATTGAGAACAATTCTCAATTTTAATCAGGACGTGCAGCCAACAAAAAACCGCGCCGAGGCGCGGTTTTGATGGGATGAATCCGCGCTCAGGCGGCCTGATATTGGGTCGCGCGCTTACGCACCAACTCGAGCACACCCTGGCAGGCGTCTTCGAGATAATCCAGAACCCTACCGAAGCCCTCAGGGCCGCCGTAGTATGGGTCGGGCACGGTAGCCTCCTCGAACTCGTTGGCAAACCGCATCAGCAGCATCAGCTTGTGCTGATAGGCCTTGGGGCACTGCTGCTGAAGGGCTGAGAGGTTGTCCCAATCCATTGCCAGGATGAGATCGAACGTACGAAAGTCGTCCGCCGTGACCTGACGGGCCTCGCAGTGCGTGATGTCGTAGCCGCGTTTACGGGCGGCGGCCAGAGCACGCGCGTCAGGCGCCTCACCGATGTGATACGAATGCGTGCCGGCCGAATCGATGTCCACGACATCGCTCAAACCGGCGTCATTCACCATATGACGGAACACACCCTCTGCGCTCGGAGAGCGGCAGATGTTGCCCATGCAGACGAAAAGAACTTTTGTCATGATAGGTAAAAGTGTGAGGGAAAACCCGAAATAAGGCAAGCTTTTTTTGCAGTAGCACAAGAAAGCGATGCTTCTTTTTCTGAAATATAAAATACCATTTATATCAACTCGCTATATTTGAATATTCATCTCAAATCTAGATTAATTTCCATCACGGTTGCAGGCCTTTTCCCAGACTTGATGCTTTGCGGAAACGGCGTCCGCTTTGCGTGAATGCGCTCTGCTATACCGCGCCGTCGAACAGCACGCGTTTTTTTAGCGCCGTCAGCGCATCCCGGGTGGCTGCCGCCTGTTCGAATTCCAGATTGCGCGCATGGTCCATCATCAGCTTTTCCAAACGGCGGATTTCGCGGGCCAGCGCCTTCTCATCCGACAGCAGTTCGGCAGGCACGGCCGCTTCCAGGGTGTCGTGCGAGGCCGGCGCCACCACGCCATCTATCAGTTCGCGCACCGCCTTGTTGACACCGCGCGCGATAATGCCGTGCTCCTGGTTGTGCAGGATCTGTTTAGCGCGACGCCTCTCGGTCTCCTGCATGGCGCGCCGCATCGAGTCGGTGATACGGTCAGCGTACAGAATGGCATGGCCGTTGAGATTGCGCGCCGCTCTGCCTATGGTCTGGATCAAGCTACGCTCGGAACGCAAAAAGCCTTCTTTGTCGGCATCCAGGATGGCGACCAGCGACACCTCGGGAATATCCAGGCCCTCGCGCAGCAGGTTGATACCCACCAGAACATCGAAGACGCCCAGGCGCAGGTCGCGGATGATCTCGACCCGTTCCACCGTGTCGATGTCCGAATGCAGATAGCGCACCTTGGCGCCGTGCTCGGAAAGAAAGTCGGTCAGGTCCTCGGCCATGCGCTTAGTCAGCGTGGTAACCAGTACGCGTTCGCCCCGCGCCGTGCGCACCTTGATCTGCCCCAGCAAGTCGTCGACCTGCGCGCGCGCCGGCAGCACTTCCACGATCGGATCGACCAGACCCGTGGGACGCACCACTTGCTCGACCACGTTGTCGGCGTGCTGCTGCTCATAGGCGGCGGGTGTGGCCGAGACAAACATGCACTGGCGCATGCGCGCCTCGAACTCTTCCAGCTTGAGCGGCCGGTTATCCATCGCCGAAGGCAGGCGAAAACCATACTGCACCAGGGTTTCCTTGCGCGAGCGGTCGCCGCGATACATGGCGCTTAATTGGCCGATGGTCACGTGGCTTTCGTCAATGAACATCAAGGCATCGGCAGGCAGATAATCGATGAGCGTGGGCGGCGGATCGCCAGGCGCGGCGCCGGACAGATGGCGCGAATAATTTTCGATGCCTTTGCAAAAACCCAGCTCCTGCAGCATCTCGATATCGAAACGGGTGCGCTGGTCCAGGCGCTGCGCCTCGACCAGCTTGCCGTCGCTGACCAATGCCGAGGAACGTTCGCGCAGTTCTTCCTTGATGGTCTCGATGGCGCGCATCACGGTCTCGCGCGGGGTCACGTAGTGCGAGCCCGGGTAGACGGTGTAGCGCGGCAGCTTCTGGCGCACGCGGCCGGTAAGCGGATCGAACAGCTCCAGCGCTTCCACTTCGTCGTCGAACAGCGTCAGGCGCAGGGCCAGTTCAGGGCTTTCCGCCGGGAAAATGTCGATGGTTTCGCCGCGCACGCGGAAAACGCCGCGCGAGAAATCGGCATCGTTGCGGGTGTATTGCATGGCCACCAGGCGCGCCAGAATTTCGCGGCGCGAAATGCGGTCGCCGGTGCGCAAGATGAGCACCATGGCATGATAGTCGCCAGGGTTGCCGATACCATAGATGCACGACACCGTGCCCACGATCACTGTATCGCGCCGCTCGAGCAGGCTCTTGGTGGCCGACAGGCGCATCTGCTCGATATGCTCGTTGATCGAGGAGTCCTTCTCGATGAACAGGTCGCGCGTGGGCACGTAGGCCTCGGGCTGGTAGTAGTCATAGTACGAAACGAAATACTCCACCGCGTTCCTGGGAAAGAACTCGCGCATCTCGGCGTAGAGCTGAGCGGCCAGCGTCTTATTGGGCGCCAGCACCAGGGCCGGACGGCCCAGACGGGCGATCACATTGGCCATGGTGTAGGTCTTGCCCGAGCCGGTCACGCCCAGGAGCGTCTGGAACATCAGGCCGTCATGCAGCCCCTGCACCAGGCCTTCGATGGCCGCGGGCTGATCGCCTGCCGGTGGATACGGCTGGTAGAGATGAAACGGACTGTCGGGATAATCGACATAGCGGCCCTCGGGAGAAGGCCCGCCGAAGGATTCGGATTCCGGGACGACAGAGTCGACGGGCATGCTAGACTTTAATTGAGGGAAACCCCTCATTATCCACAGGCCTTGGTGGCGAGTCCACCCGGCTCGACCACTGACGCTAAACACGCCCATGAGCACCCTCTTCGCATCCGTCGAACAAGCCCCCCGCGACCCCATCCTCGGCCTGAACGAGCAATTCAACGCTGACACCCGTACCGATAAGGTGAATCTGGGCGTGGGCGTGTACTACGACGATGAGGGCCGCATTCCCCTGCTGGCCGCGGTACGCAAGGCCGAAGTGGCCCGCATCGAGGCCGCCGCCGCTCGCGGCTACCTGCCCATCGAAGGCATTGCCGGCTACAACAAGGGGGCGCAGACCCTATTGTTGGGCGCCGACTCGCCGCTGATCGCTGCCGGCCGGGTGCTCACCGCCCAGGCCCTGGGTGGCACCGGCGCACTCAAGATTGGCGCCGATTTCCTCAAGCAGATCCTGCCCGGCTCCAAGGTACTGATTAGCGATCCTAGTTGGGAAAACCACCGCGCCCTGTTCGAGCGCGCCGGCTTTCCCGTCGAAACCTATGCCTACTACGATGCCGCCACCCGGGGCCTGAACTTCGCCGGCATGCTGGCCGCGCTGCAGGCTGCCCCGGCCAAGACCGTTGTCGTGCTGCACGCCTGTTGTCACAACCCCACCGGCGTGGACCTGGACACCGCCCAATGGAAGCAGGTGGCCGAGGTGGTCAAGGCGCGCGACCTGGTACCTTTCCTGGACATTGCCTACCAGGGTTTCGGCGCCGGCCTGTACGAAGATGCCGAAGCCGTGCGCATCTTCGCCGCGCAAGACATCACCATGCTGATTAGTTCCTCGTTCTCCAAGTCGTTCTCGCTGTACGGTGAACGCGTGGGTGCGCTGACTCTGGTGGCTGGCGACAAGGACGAGGCCGGCCGCGTGCTGAGCCAGCTCAAGCGCGTCATACGAACCAATTATTCCAATCCACCCACACACGGCGGCACCATCGTCTCCAGTGTGCTCAATACGCCCGAACTCTTTGCCATGTGGGAAGAGGAACTGGCCGGCATGCGCAGCCGCATCCGCCTGATGCGCCAGCAATTGGCCGAGAAGGTCCAGGCTGCGGGCGCCTCGCAGGATTTTGGCTTCATCGTCAAGCAGCGCGGCATGTTCTCGTACACGGGCTTGACCGCAGCACAGGTCGACACCCTGCGCGAACAGCACGGCATCTATGCCGTGTCCAGCGGCCGAATCTGCGTAGCCGCGCTCAACAGCGGCAACATCGGCACGGTGGCCAAGGCCATCGCGGCCGTCCTCAGAAGCTGAACGCAACTTTCCGGCCTTGAAAGCCGGCGCGGATCGATCCGCGCCGGCTTTTTTCATTCGAGCGCCTTCAAGAGCCCCTTGCGCGCCGCCCGATTCAGCCCAGGCTGCGATAAAGCGCCATGGCGCCATGACTCGACTTCCAGCACGTATAGGAATGGCGTCTCACCGTTCGCGCTTATGGAGCCGAGCAGCAGCGCTTCATCATGCCGCCCGCATAGCCGCGGCATCACACTTGATTTTTGGCGCGGCGCCCATCAAAATAGCTGTATATCCATACAGTCAGGATGCTTCATGGCTACCAAGCTCACCGCGCGCCAGCAGGAAATCCTCGATCTGATCCGAGCCGCCGTCGCGCGCACCGGGTTTCCGCCTACCCGCGCCGAAATTGCCCAGGCATTGGGATTCCGATCCCCCAATGCGGCCGAGGATCATCTCAAGGCGCTGGCGCGCAAGGGCGCCATCGAACTCACCGCCGGCGCTTCGCGTGGCATACGTCTGCTTGCCGGCGAAACCCATGACGCCCAGGCTCGCCAGGGCGCGATGCCCGGCCCTATTGGCACGCTGCTCGCCGAGTCGGCCGACGCACTCTCTCGCCTGCTGCTGCCTCTGGTCGGGCGTGTGGCTGCGGGTAGCCCCATCCTCGCTGCAGAACATGTCGAACGCGAAATCGGCGTCGATTCCGCCCTGTTCGCGCAAACACCCGACTACTTGCTCAAGGTAAAAGGCATGAGCATGCGCGATGCCGGCATCTTGGAAGGCGACCTGCTGGCCGTCAAGCGCGCCTCCGATGCGCGCAACGGCCAGATCGTCATCGCCCGCATCGACGACGACGTGACGGTCAAGCGACTGCAGCGCAAGAGCGGGCGCATCGAACTGCTCCCCGAAAATCCCGATTTCGAACCCATCGTGGTCGAGCCTTGGCAAGACTTCGCGCTGGAAGGTATCGCCGTGGGACTGATCCGCACCCAGCCACTGCACTAGGGGGGCTGTCAACACTAAAAAGAGCACGGCTATGCAGAGTGAACTGATGTTCTATATCAATCCTCAGTCGCGCGGCAATATCGTGAGCAGGATACTTGAAGTGGCGGTGCGCCCTAAGCCCCCGTCGTACTGACCTAAAGCGGCACCATGAGCCCCCGGAATATCTCGCCGTCAATCCGATGGGTAAGATGCCTGCCATGTGGTGTGCAGACAAGGGCGTCACCGAAGGTGTGGCCAACTGCACCTATCTTGCAGATGCCTTGCCTCATGCGCGTTGGCACCTTTGGTGCGGCCCGCTATAGCGACGGCAGTACGGCCTGGTCCAAAGCGGCCGGTGTGGGCGTGCGCGCGGCGTTCATCAGCATGGCCAGGTTGGCGTAATAGCCGTTGACACCCACCAAGTCCACTACACCCGGTTCACCCAGCGTGTCGATGGCAGCCTGCCATAACGCATCGTCGATATCCTGGCGGTTCAGTAGCGTTTTGCTAAACATATAGACCAACTGCTCATCCGACTTCAGATCGGCCGGATCTCTGCCATGTCCGATATCGTCGATGGCCTGCTGGGCAATGCCTTCGCGAGCTGCAATCGGCGCATGAATGGCCCACTCCACCGGCTGGTTCCAGTGCCTGGCCACCACCAGAATGGCCAGTTCCGACAAGCGCAATCCGATGGCGCTGCGATAGCGCAGGTACTCCCCCAGCCGCTGCATGTGCGCGGTAAGCTCCGGGCTGCGCAGCATGGGTAAGAAAGGCGATATCAAGGCCCCGCGTGGTCCATCGATGATTTCCTGGGCGCAGGCGCGCTGCGCATCCGTCCATTGCGCGGGTGGAATCGGTGCAAGTCTGTCCTGATTCATATCGACACAGTCATGAAAAACACCCCAAGCGCTGGAGTCATGTCCAACACTTGGGGCGCGGCTCGCGGGAGACAGGTCCGGGTTTTGGCCCGGCATGCCTGCTTAGTGCTTGACTACCGGATCGGTGGCCGCCCCTGCGGTCGAGGCGGCAACGACGGCCTCTTCCTTGGGCGCTTCTTCCTCGCCCAAGGGCTCGGGCAGGCGCTCCAGAGCCAGTTCCAGAACCCTGTCGATCCAGCGCACCGGCACGATCTCCAGCGAATTCTTGACGTTGTCGGGAATGTCGGTCAGGTCCTTGACGTTCTCCTCCGGGATGAGCACGGTTTTGATGCCGCCGCGGTGAGCCGCCAGAAGTTTTTCCTTCAGGCCGCCGATGGGCAGCACTTCACCGCGAAGCGTAATCTCGCCCGTCATGGCGACATCGGCGCGCACTGGGATGTGCGACAAGGCCGAAACCATGGCGGTCGTGATCGCGATACCCGCCGAAGGACCGTCCTTGGGCGTTGCGCCCTCCGGGAAGTGGATGTGCATGTCGCGCTTCTCGAACACGCTGTCGGCAAAACCCAGCCGGCGCGCGCGCGAGCGCACCACCGTACGGGCGGCCTCCACCGACTCCTTCATGACGTCGCCCAGCGAACCGGTGCGCTGGATTGCGCCCTTGCCGGGCATGTCCACCACTTCGATGGTGAGCAGATCGCCACCGACTTCCGTCCAGGCCAGACCGGTAACCTGGCCGACCTGATTTTCCTTCTCGGCCATGCCGAAGGTATAGCGGCGCACGCCCAGATAGTCGTTCAGGTTCTCACCATTGACCTTGACAGGTAGCAACAGCGACTCGGTCCCGGCCTCGCCCCGCTTGTCCTTGTCGACCAGCAGCTTCTTGACCACTTTGCGACAGATCTTGCCCACTTCACGCTCGAGCGCCCGCACGCCGGCCTCGCGCGTGTAATAACGCACGATATCGCGCAGCGCGCTGTCGTCGACCTCGATCTCGTTTTCCTTCAGCCCGTTATTTTGCATCAGCTTGGGCAGCAGATGATCGCGGGCAATATGGATCTTCTCGTCTTCGGTATAGCCCGACAAGCGAATGACTTCCATACGGTCAAGCAATGCCGGCGGGATATTCAGCGTATTGCTCGTCGCCACGAACATCACGTCGGACAGATCGAAATCGACCTCGACATAATGATCCTGGAAGGTGTGGTTCTGCTCGGGATCGAGCACTTCCAGCAGCGCCGAGGCTGGATCGCCGCGGAAATCCATGCCCAGCTTGTCGATCTCGTCGAGCAGAAAGAGCGGATTGCGTACGCTTACCTTGGACAGGTTCTGCAGAATCTTGCCCGGCATGGAGCCGATGTAGGTGCGGCGATGGCCGCGGATCTCGGCCTCGTCGCGCACGCCGCCCAGCGCCATGCGCACGAACTTGCGGTTCGTGGCCTTGGCGATGGACTGGCCCAGCGAGGTCTTGCCCACACCAGGAGGACCAACCAGGCACAGGATCGGCGCCTTCACCTTGTCGACCCGCTGCTGCACGGCGAGATACTCGATGATGCGTTCCTTGACCTTCTCCAGGCCGTGATGGTCGTCATCCAGTACCTTCTCGGCATGGGTGACGGAATTGTTGACCTTGCTCTTTTTTCTCCAGGGCAGGTTGACGAGCGCGTCGATATAGTTGCGCACCACGGTAGCCTCAGCCGACATGGGCGACATGAGCTTGAGCTTCTTGAACTCGGCATCGGCCTTCTTGCGCGCTTCCTTGGACATATGCGCGGCAATGATCTTCTTTTCCAGATCTTCGAGGTCCGCGCCCTCTTCGCCTTCGCCCAGTTCCTTCTGGATGGCCTTGACCTGCTCGTTCAGGTAATAGTCGCGCTGCGACTTTTCCATCTGCTTCTTGACGCGGCCGCGGATGCGCTTTTCGACCTGAAGAATATCGATCTCGGCCTCGAGTTGGGCCAGCAGGCTTTCCAGGCGCTCGGACGTGCCGGTGATTTCGAGCATGGCCTGCTTCTGTTCGAGCTTGAGCGGCAGATGCGCGGCAATGGTGTCGGCCAGGCGGCCTGGATCGTCGATGCCGGCCAGCGAGGTTAGGATCTCGGGCGGGATCTTCTTGTTGAGCTTCACATATTGCTCGAACTGGGCCACGATGGCGCGGCGCAGAGCTTCGCTTTCCGAACTCTGGCTCAGGTCGGGCTCGATGGGCGTGACTACGCTGGTGAAATGCGATTCCGCGTCTTCGATACTGTCGATGCGAGCGCGCTGCGTGCCCTCGACCAGAACCTTCACGGTGCCGTCGGGCAGCTTGAGCATCTGCAGGATGCTGGCTACGCAACCGATTTCATAGACATCCTCGGGCGTGGGATCGTCCTTGCCGGCGGATTTCTGGGCGACAAGCATGATGCTCTTGCCGGCTTCCATGGCGACTTCGAGGGCGCGGATCGAACGAGGCCGGCCGACGAACAGCGGAATGACCATATGCGGAAACACCACGACGTCGCGCAAAGGCAGAAGCGGCAGGTCGATGGGTTCGGCGGGCAGGGTCTGATGGGCAGACATAGAGATTCCTCGATAGACTGCGTATAAGGGCGGCGACCCCCGGATAAACGGATTCCGGGCGGGCCGATGGTTATGTCTGATATGGGAACAATAGCCGAAAATTCAAGCGCCGGCGCGCACGGTCATAAAAATGAAAAAACCCGTAATTTCTACGGGATTTTCATTGAAAAGGCCAAAATCAGCACGGATCTTGTTTTGCCGCCCGGATGGCCGACCCTGCAGCGGGAAGGGACAATCCCCTCCCTCGCTACGGACGATTCAGGCCGCGGCTTCGCCGCGTTCGACCTTGGGGGCGCTTTGGGCGTCATCCTCGGCATAAATGAGCAGCGGCTGCCCCTGACCTTCGACAGCGCTTTCATCCAGCACCACGCGTGTGACCTTGCTCTGGGAGGGTAGCTCGTACATGGTGTCCAGCAACGCGGCTTCAAGAATGGAGCGCAGACCTCGGGCGCCGGTCTTGCGCTTGAGCGCCTTCTCGGCGATGGCCTTGAGCGCGCCCGGCCGCACGTCGAGCTCGGCGCCTTCCATGGCGAACAGTTTCTGGAACTGCTTGAGCAAGGAATTCTTGGGCTCGGTGAGAATGCGCACCAGGGCTTCCTCGTCCAATTCGTCCAGCGTAGCCACCACAGGCAGACGCCCCACCAGTTCGGGAATGAGGCCGAACTTGATGAGGTCTTCAGGCTCGACTTCGCTGAAGAGCTCGCCCACACCGCGCTCGGACTTGGCGCGAACTGAGGCCGAAAAGCCAATGCCGGACTTCTCCGTACGGTCCCGGATGACCTTTTCCAGGCCGTCGAAGGCGCCGCCCACGATGAACAGGATGTTGGTGGTGTCGACCTGGACGAAGTCCTGATTGGGATGCTTGCGCCCCCCCTGCGGCGGAACCGAGGCCACCGTGCCTTCGATCAGTTTGAGCAGCGCCTGCTGCACGCCCTCACCCGACACGTCGCGGGTGATGGACGGATTGTCCGATTTGCGCGAGATTTTGTCGATTTCGTCGATATAGACGATGGCGCGCTGCGCCTTTTCAACATCGTAGTTGCAGCTTTGCAGCAGCTTCTGGATGATGTTCTCGACGTCTTCGCCGACGTAGCCCGCTTCCGTAAGCGTAGTGGCGTCGGCCATGACGAAGGGTACGTTGAGCATGCGCGCCAGGGTCTGAGCCAGGAGCGTCTTGCCCGAACCCGTCGGGCCGATGAGCATGATGTTGCTCTTGGAAAGCTCGACCTCGTCGCCCTTGATGTCGCCGTGGCGGATCCGCTTGTAGTGGTTGTATACGGCCACCGCCAGCATGCGCTTGGGCGCCGTCTGGCCGATGACGTACTGGTCGAGGAAGGTTTTGATCTCGGCCGGGGTGGGCAGTTCGGAACGAATAGCAGCACGCGCGAAAGCCTGGGCTTCCTCGCGGATGATGTCGTTGCACAGATCGATACATTCATCGCAGATGAATACCGATGGCCCCGCAATCAGCTTGCGTACTTCGTGCTGATTCTTGTTGCAGAAAGAACAGTGCAGCACTTTAGTGTCTGCCGAACCCTTTTTGTCAGGCATAAATAACGTACCTCGATTACGCGTCGGATGTGTCCGCGCGGGACTTCAGCATCTTGTCGACGAGTCCGTAAGATACCGCATCTTCGGCCGACATGAAGTTGTCGCGCTCGGTATCCAGAGCGATGCGTTCGACAGGCTGGCCGGTGTTTTCGGCCAGGATGAGGTTGAGCCGCTCGCGCAGGTCCAGGATCTCGCGAGCCTGAATCTGGATGTCGGTGGCCTGCCCCTGCGCGCCGCCCGAAGGCTGATGAATCATGATGCGAGAATTGGGCAAGGTATAGCGCTTGCCCTTCTTGCCCGCCGCGAGGAGGAATGCACCCATACTGGCCGCCAGCCCGGTGCACAGGGTGGACACGTCCGGCCTGACGAACTGCATGGTGTCGTAGATGGCCATGCCCGCATAGACCGACCCGCCGGGCGAATTGATGTACAAGGAAATTTCCTTGTCGGGGTTTTCCGATTCCAGGAACAGCAACTGGGCGACCACCAGGTTGGCGCTGGCGTCGTTGATCGGGCCGACCAGGAAGATCACCCGCTCGCGCAAGAGGCGCGAATAGATGTCATAGGCACGCTCGCCGCGCCCGGACTGCTCGATGACCATGGGTATATAGCCCAGGCCGGTCGGCGTCTCGGTCTTGGAGAGCGAGGCCCCGCCATACATGCTGGCATAGAAATCGGTAAAACGCTGCATAGTGTTAAGCCATTCCCATCAGTTGATCGAAAGGCACCGCTTCATCGGTAACCTTGGCCTTGCTCAGGACGTGCTCGACGACATTGTCTTCCAACACGATGGCCTCGATTTCAGCACGGCGCTGACGATCGCTCAGGTAATAGCTGACGACCTGGGCGGGTTGTTCGTAGTTCTGCGCAAAGGCTTCGATTTTGGCGCGGACCTGCTCGGGCTTGGCTTGCAGTTGCGCTTGCTTGACCAGTTCCGATACCAGCAGGCCCAGACGCACGCGACGCGCGGACTCGTCGGCGAAGACTTCGGGCGGGATGGGCATGGTGTCGGCATTGGGAACGCCGCGCTGCTTGAGATCTTCGCGGGCCGCGGCGACACGGCTTTCGACATCGGAATCGACCAGGGCGCGAGGCACCTCGAACTTGGCGGCTTCGACCAGCGCATCCATGACGCTATTCTTGGTGCGGGCATCGGCGCGGCTTTTGGCTTCGCGTTCGATGTTCGAGCGGATATCTGCGCGTAGCTTGTCGATATTGCCGTCGGCCTCGCCCAATTGCTTGGCGAATTCGGCGTCGACAACCGGCAGCACGCCTTCGGCGACCTCACGGACAGTGATGGTGAATTCAGCGGTTTTTCCAGCCACGTCCTTGCCCTGATAGTCGTCGGGGAACTTGAGCGGAAAAACCTTGGTTTCGCCCGCCGTCAGTCCTTGCGCAGCAGCCTCGAACTCGGGCAGCATGCGCCCCTGGCCCAGCACGAAAGGAAAGCTCTCCGCCTTGCCGCCTTCGAAGGGTATGCCGTCGATCGTGCCGGCGAAATCAAGCGTGACGCGGTCGCCGTCGGCTGCCGCGCGGCCCTCTCGGGCCTCGTAGACAGCGCGCTGCTTGCGCAGCACGTCGATGGTCTTGTCGACCTCGGCGTCGGAGATTTCGCTGGCGCTGCGGGTAACCGACAAGGTCGCCAGATCAGGGACGGCCACTTCCGGATAGACTTCGAAGGTCGCGGTGAAGGCCAGGGTGTTTTCATCCACGCCCTCGGTCTTGGGCTCGACACTGGGAGCGCCGGCCACACGCAGCTTGGCCCCGTCGACAGCCTGCTCGAACGCGCGTCCGACCTGGCTGTTGATCACGTCGTAGCGAATGCCAGGCCCATGGCTGCGTTCGAGCATGGCCATGGGAGCCTTGCCGGGACGAAAGCCCTGGACCTTGACAGTGCGGGCCACACGCTTGAGCTGTTCCTGCACTTCTTTTTCGACAGCGGCCAGGGAAACGGCCAGATCGATGCGGCGCTCCAGGCTGGAGAGAGTTTGAACCACAGGCTGCATTACAAAGACCTATTTGCGAAAAGATGGAAGAGACCGCCGGAAAACACAGCGGCGAAACGAAGTATTTTACCGGAAACGCGAACGCCGTCCCGACGGCCAGGGGAACGCAGCGCCAATATGAAAAAAGCCCCTTGCGGGGCTTTTCAGGTTAGCGCCAGGAACTGCTTACAGCGCCTGGATCTTGGTGGCCTGGGGACCCTTGGGACCCATCGCGGTCACGAAGCTGACGCGCTGATTTTCTTCGAGGGTCTTGAAGCCCTGCGATTGAATTTCGGAGAAGTGAGCGAACAGATCCTTACCGCCCGATTCGGGGGTGATGAAGCCATAGCCTTTTTCCGCGTTAAACCACTTGACGACGCCGGTTTCCATACTGAATTTCCTAAACGATTGCTGATAGAGGGCTTGCGCCCGAAACCACGGATCTAGCAATGAGGGAACCAGTAAACGGCCGCCGCTAGGCTGGCACTGTACGAACTCAAGACCCCAATCCGCAGGGGACGGATAGTAGCATGCAATTTATGACAAAAACAATCAATCATCCACCGGCAGGCCCAAGAGGTCGAGCGCAGCGTTGTAACAGTCTTCGTCGGAACAGAAAAAAACCACCACATCGCCCGGGTTGACGTTGTCGAGCATGTCGTCGATCTGGCTCTGGGCCTGGTCGAACGCATCGACCAGCGCGGCGTGGATTTCGGCCCCGGCCTCCACCAGCGCCTCAGGCACGATGCGCGGGATGATTTCCAGGTCCGGCTCGCCCGCCACGACATACACCGTAAGCGGCTGACCGTCTATCACCGTGGACAGGCCCATGCCGTTCTCGAACGTGGAAAGCCGGGTACTGAGGATGTTCATGTGCGTGAGTAAAAAAATAATTTTTGAAATTGTAGCCTCATGCCTTTGGGGCCCAGTGCCGCCGCAAGGGCGGCTTGCGTTTTACAATTCGACACCCAAGCTCATCGCGCTGACCCGCTTCGGTTGGATCAAGCAGAAAACCATGGCTCGCACCAGAACCTCCCTGCTGAAGAAACCAGCTTTGTTCCTGCTTGCCGGCATCTGCATCACCCTGGTCACCACCGGCGTAGTCGCGATCGCGCTCTACCAAATGCGGCTGGACGCGATGGCCCAGGCGCGCGACGTGGCGAACAACCTGGCTATTTCTCTGGAAAAGGAAACCGAACGCACGCTGGACATCTACCAAATAGCGCTGCGCAACGTATTGACGAGCCTGGAGACACCCAGCCCGGAGCTGCCCATCGAAACGCGCCAGCTCCTGGCTTTCAACTCCGCCGGCGCCATTTCGGATCTGGGCGTGATCATCGCGACGGATGCTTCCGGCAGGGTCGTGCTGGACTCGCGATCGATGCAGCCGTCCAGCATGGATATCAGCCAGCGCGATTACTTTCAGGTCCAGCGGCAAAGCCCGGATGTCGGCCTGTACTTCAGCAAACCCTTCATGCCGATAACAAAATCCGATTACGCGTCCATCGCGATGAGCCGGCGTCTTGCCGGAGCCAGCGGCCGCTTCGAGGGCGTGGTCGCAGGCACACTAAGCATGAAATATTTCCATAATTTGTTCAACGGTTCGATACTGGGTGATCACGGCGTCTTGACCCTGATGCGCACGGACGGGATCGTATTGATGCGGCGGCCTTACAAGCCGGAGGATGTCGGCCGTTCGCTGGCCGAAGGCAGCGCCTTCCCGTCCCTGGTGGACTCGGATCACGGCAGCTTTGTGCATCGTTCTTCGGCGGACGGCACGCGGCGCCTGTACAGCTTCAGACGTATCGGGCACTACCCGATGGTCGTGGTGGTCGGATTGGGGGTGCAGGACATTTATGCGGGATGGCGCAAGCGCGCGGCGGCCATCGGCAGCGTCACTGCCGTTCTGGACATCTTCACCATCATGTTGTGCCTAATGTTCAGTGCCCAGCTGCAACGCAGGCTGGCCATGGAGCGACAGCTGCAGAAACTCGCATGGTTCGATACATTGACCGGCCTGCCCAATCGCAGGCAAGTCAACAGGCTGGCCCGCCGCATTCTGGCCGAGGCCAGGCGGCATTCCTCGCATTTCGCGGTCTTGTTCATCGACCTGGATCGTTTCAAGCGCATCAATGACACACAGGGGCACGGCATCGGCGACCAGGTGCTAAGCGAAGTCGCGCAACGGCTGCGCAATTGCGTTCGCGACGAGGATGCGATCGGCCGCCTGGGCGGCGATGAATTCGTGGCCTTGCTCAAGCATTGCGACGTGCACAAGGCCGCTCACGTCTCCGACGGCATTCTCGCGGCCATGCAACAGCCCATTGCCGTCAACACGGGGCGCGGCGTCAACATCGCACTGGGGGTGAGCGTAGGCATCGCACTATATCCGGACGACGGGCAGAGCGTCGATGTACTTTTGCGCAATGCGGACATGGCGATGTACCGGGCCAAGAGTTCCGGACGCAACCAGATGCATTTCTACGCCGCAGAATACGCGCACGAAGCCAGGGAGCATATCGAGTTGGAAATCGCGCTGCAGCATGCCTTGCGCGCGGGGACCCTGCAAATGGCCTACCAGCCCAAGATCGGGGCATGGGGGACATTGCACGGCGCCGAAGCCCTGGTGCGCTGGCGCGACGAAAGCCTGGGCATCGTGGCGCCGGAGCGCTTTGTCGCCATCGCGCAAGAAAGCGGCCTGATCGCGGAACTGGACACATGGGTCCTGTGCCAGGCCTGCAGCCAGCTGGCCGCCTGGCGAGCCGAGGGCGTGAACATCCCGAGTATCTCCGTCAACGTCTGCTCCGCGGACTTCAAACGGGCCGATTACGCCGAATTCATTGCCCGCACGCTGCAGGACCATGGCCTGCGTTCCTCCGACCTGATCCTGGAAATGACCGAGCGCGTGATGCTCGAGGCCTCGACCGACGACATCCTCAGGTCGCTAGACGCGGTGCATGCCTTGGGCGTCACCCTGTCCATCGACGACTTCGGAACAGGCTACTCCTCGTTGAGCCATCTGCATTGCTTTCCCGTCCAGGAGCTGAAGATAGACAAGAGCTTCGTACAGGATATCGGGATCAGCAGCATGGCCGAGTCCTTGGCGCAAACCGTCATGAACATCGGCAACGCGCTCAAGCTCACCATCGTGGCGGAAGGCGTGGAAACGCAGGCGCAGCGCGATTTCCTTAGCCGCCACGGTTGCCTGATCTATCAGGGATACCTGTATTCACCGCCGTTGGCGCCACGCGATTTCGCACAATGGGCCAAGGCCCGCGTGATCGACTGAAAAGATGACGCCGGCCTACCGGCGGCCGGTCAGACAAGGCTCACAGATAGAGGCCGTCGAGCGACAGCCGCGAATCGCAGCCGGGAAACAGCGCATGCAATGTCTCGTGGGCCGGAAACTCGCCGCGCTCGACACACTCGGCGACTTGCAGCAGCGAACCGAGCCAGCCGCGGCGGCCGAGTATGGCCTGGCGGATCGCCGAGTTCACGGAAATGCTGGCAATGAAGCTTTCGGAATCCATGCCCTGCGGAATGTGCGCGAGCGACAACAGCGCGGAAAGATAGGCCTCTTGCTGCAGGCGTTCGTCCTCGGGGGCGACCCTGCGTGCCAGGCGCTCCATGAAGTCCGCGCGGTGCATGACCATCTGCGCAAGCGGATCCACCTTGTTCTCGGAGTCGGAGCCGTACAGCATGAAACAGCACCAGCGGGCCAATTGCTTGAGTCCGACCAGCACGAGCGCCTGCCGGATCGAAGCGATCTCGGATACGCGCGTACGCCAAAGGGTGCTGCTGTTGGCCAGGCGCAACATCTGCACCGTCAGGGAGGGCGCGGTCTTAAGCGCACGCTCGATTTCGTCCATGTCCGCCTCGTGCAAGACAAGATCGAGCACGCCCAGCAACGCCGCGGAATTCACAGGTGGGGCACTGCCTCTGACCAGCTGCGGCCGAGTGAAATAGAAGCCTTGAAACAGATCGCAGCCGATTTCCATCGCCCGTTCGTAGTCTTCGCGCGTCTCGACCTTCTCGGCCAACACCTTGACGCCCACCGCATGCGAGGCGGCCGTGATCTGAGCCACCACCTGCGGCCCGACAAAGGGCCAATCGATCTTGATCAGATCGACGTAGGACAGGAAAGCCTGGATTTGCGGCGTGAGTTCCCGCACATCGTCCAGCGCGATGCGAAAACCGCTTTCCCGCAGCGCGCGGCAGCGCTGCGCGAGCGCCTCGTCCAGCTCGGTATTTTCGAGGACCTCCAGCACCATCTGCTGCGCCGGCAGGATGTCGACAATATCCGAAACCAGGAATTCGCTGGAACAGTTCAGAAAGCCGTCATCCTCGCCCAGCACATTATCGACGCCGATCAGGCCAAGCATGTTCTGCACGACGGTCAGCGTGCAAGCAAAATCGTCGTCAACCTCGGCCACGTCCAGGTGGCGGCCGCGAAACAGCAATTCATGGCCCACGCAGATACCTAGCCGATTCACGATCGACTGTCGGGCAAGAAGAACCTCGGCGTTTTCTTCAACGGTCATCTACTGGCCTGTTTTGAAGCTGCCACGGATTTATGGTGCGAGGGAGGGGACTCGAACCCCTACACCTTTTACGGCGTCAGGACCTAAACCTGGTGCGTCTACCAATTTCGCCACCCTCGCAAAGGCCAAGCCCAACATTGTAGCTTGCTTGTTAAAATCCCGCCCCATGAATTCCCGACTGGATCTCCTGCACCCCTACCCCTTCCAGAAACTGCGCGCCCTGCTGGGCACGGCCGGCACGCCGCCGCAGGATCTCGCGCCCATCAATATGTCGATCGGCGAGCCGCGGCATGCTGCGCCCGAGTGCGTGCTGAGCGCGCTGCGCGACAATCTGCAAGGCCTGTCCATCTACCCGGCCACCCAGGGTGACGTCGCGCTGCGCCAGACTATTGCGCAATGGCTGGCGCGCCGCTACGGCATTCCGGCCCCCGACCCCGATACGCAGGTGCTGCCGGTTCTGGGTTCGCGCGAGGCGCTGTTCGCCTTCGCACAGGTGGTACTGGACCCGGCCAGCGGCGGCAAGGTGGTATGCCCCAACCCCTTCTACCAGATCTACGAAGGCGCCACGCTTCTGGCCGGAGGCGAGCCTTACTATATCAACGCCGACCCGGCCCGCAATTTCGGCTGCGACTGGCAGGGCGTGCCCGAGGCCGTATGGCGCGAGACGAAGCTGGTGTTCGTCTGTTCGCCAGGCAACCCGGCGGGCAATGTCATGTCGCTCCAGGACTGGCGCCAGCTGTTCGAGCTTTCCGAGCGCCACGGTTTCACGATCGCCTCGGACGAGTGCTACGCCGAGATCTACCTGGACGAGGCGACCCCGCCCCTGGGCGCTCTGCAGGCGGCGCATGAGCTTGGCCGCGACTATGCCCGTCTGATGGTGTTCTCCAGCCTGTCCAAGCGCTCCAACGTGCCCGGCCTGCGCTCGGGCTTCGTGGCGGGCGATGCCGCGCTCATCGCGCCCTTTCTGCGCTACCGCACCTATCACGGCAGCGCCATGAGCGCGGTGGTATCGGCCGCCAGCATCGCCGCCTGGTCCGACGAAGCCCATGTGCGCGACAATCGCCGCCAGTACCGCGAGAAGTTCGACGCCGTGCTGCCCCTGTTGCAGCCCGTGATGGACGTGCAGGCACCGCAGGCCTCGTTCTACCTGTGGGCCCGCGTGCCCGGCTCCGATGCCGAATTCGCCGCCGGGCTGTATGCGGCGACCGGCGTGACGGCCCTGCCCGGCAGCTTCCTGGCCCGCGAGGCCGGTGGCGTCAATCCCGGACAGGGCCGGCTGCGGCTGGCCTTGGTGGCCGAACCCGAGCAATGCAGGCTGGCAGCCGAACGTATTGCCCGATATACCGCGGCGCTTTGATTTCCGGCAGTTCTAACCCCGTTCAATTCCATTCAACTCCAATCGAGTCAACAAAACCATGACCCTTGATCTACAAACCGCCATCGACGGCGCCTGGGAAAACCGCGCCTTCCTGACGCCCACCGATGCACCTTCGGCGATCCGCGAGGCTGTCGAACATACGCTGGACGCGCTGGACAGCGGCCGCCTGCGCGTGGCCGAAAAGATCAATGGCCAATGGATCACGCACCAATGGATCAAGAAGGCGGTGCTGCTGTCCTTTCGTCTGCAGGAAAACACGCTGATGGGGCAGTCGCCCCAGGTCTACTGGGACAAGGTGCCTCTGAAGTTCGACGGCTACGGCGAGAACGCCTTCAAGGCCGGAGGCTACCGGGTTGTGCCGCCCGCCGTGGCGCGCCGCGGCTGCTACATCGCCAAGAATGTGGTGATGATGCCCTCCTACGTCAATATCGGCGCCTACGTCGACGAAGGCACCATGGTCGACACCTGGGTCACCGTCGCTTCGTGTGCGCAAATCGGCAAGAACGTGCACCTGTCGGGTGGCGTGGGTATCGGCGGCGTGCTCGAGCCGCTACAGGCCAACCCCACCATCATCGAAGACAACTGCTTCATCGGTGCCCGCTCGGAAGTGGTCGAAGGCGTGATCGTCGAGGAGAATTCCGTGCTGGCCATGGGTGTTTTCATCTCGCAAAGCACCAAGATATACGACCGCGCGACCGGCAAGGTCACCTACGGCCGTGTGCCCTCCGGCTCGGTGGTAGTGCCCGGCTCGCTGCCTGCGGCCGACGGCTCGCACAGCCTGGCCTGCGCCGTAATCGTCAAGCGCGTGGATGCCCAGACCCGCGCCAAGACCAGCATCAACGAACTGCTGCGGGCTTGAATGCCCCCGGCTCGCACCACGTGTCCTGCCCCCCCCTCAAGGGGGTATTCATGTCGCTCGCCCTGGGGCGGACTGGCTGCTCGCTCTGGAAGCACTGATGACTGACGTACTTAACTTGGTCCGCGACCTCATTGCCCGTCCTTCGGTCACGCCCGACGATCTGGACTGCCAGCGCCTGATCGCCCAACGCCTGGCGCCCATGGGCTTTGTATGCGAGACCATCGTTCGCGGCGGAGTTACCAACCTGTGGGCGCGACGCGGCGACAGCGGCCCGCTGCTCGTGTTCGCCGGCCACACCGACGTGGTTCCGCCCGGTCCGCGCGAGAAATGGGACAGCGATCCTTTCGCGCCGACCGAGCGCGACGGCTATCTATATGGCCGTGGCGCGGCCGACATGAAAAGTTCGATCGCCGCGTTCATCGTAGCCTGCGAAGAATTCACGGCGGCCCATCCCCGGAATGAGGGTTCCATCGCCTTGCTGCTGACATCCGATGAGGAAGGCCCGGCCGTGGACGGTACCGTGATCGTTTGCGACGAGCTCAAGCGCCGCGGCGTGCAGTTGGACTATTGCATCGTGGGCGAGCCGACCTCGGGCGAAAAACTGGGCGACACCTGCAAGAACGGCCGCCGCGGTTCGCTGTCGGGCCGCCTCACCGTCAAGGGCGTGCAGGGCCATGTGGCCTATCCGCACCTGGCGCGCAACCCCATCCATCTGCTGGCCCCGGCGCTGGCCGAGCTCGTCTGCCAGCAGTGGGATCAAGGCAATGAATACTTTCCCCCCACGACTTTCCAGGTTTCCAACCTGAATTCGGGCACGGGCGCCACCAATGTGGTGGCGGGCGAGGCCGTAGCGCTTTTCAATTTCCGCTTTGCCACGTCCAGCACACCGCAGGAACTAAAGGACCGCGTGCATGCCATACTGGACAAGCACGGCCTGGAATATGAGTTGGCCTGGGAGCAAGGCGGCGAGCCCTTCCTCACGCCGCGCGGCACGCTGACCGATGCTTTGACGCGCGCGATCGCGCAGGAAACCGGGGTGTCGGCCGAACTCTCGACCACCGGGGGCACTTCCGACGGGCGCTTCATCGCCAAGATCTGCCCGCAGGTGATCGAGTTCGGCCCAGGCAATGCCACCATCCACAAGATCAACGAGCGCATCCTGCTCGACGATCTTGTGCCGCTCAAGAACATTTACCGCCGCACGCTGGAAAACCTGCTGCTGAAGGATTGACGTGGTTTCCATTGAAGAAAGCCGCAGCGCACTGCGGACAGTGCGCGACCTGGTGCGCTACGGCGTATCGCGCCTGAACACCGAGCGGGTGGCCCTGGGCCACGGCTCGGACAATGCCTGGGACGAGGCGGTCTATCTGGTGCTGCACGCGCTGCATCTGCCGCTGGATACGCTCGATCCTTTTCTGGATGCGCGCGTGCTCGACGGCGAACGCGCGGCGGTGCTGGATCTGATCGACAGGCGCGTGACAGGACGCGTACCGGCGGCCTATCTCACCAACGAGGCTTGGCTGCGCGGGCACCGCTTCTATGTGGACCAGCGCGTCATCGTTCCGCGCTCGCCCATTGCCGAATTGCTCGATCAAGGCCTCGCGCCCTGGGTGGCAGACCCCGATGGCGTCGAGTACGTGCTGGACATGTGCACCGGCTCGGGCTGCCTGGCCATTCTCGCAGCGCTGGCCTTTCCCAATACCCATGTCGATGCGGTCGATCTCTCATCTGATGCGCTGGAAGTGGCTCGGCGCAACGTGAACGACTACGACCTGCAGGATCGGGTGACCTTGCATCAAAGCGATCTGTTCGACGCCCTGCCTTCGCGGGCCTATGACGTGATTGTCTGCAATCCGCCGTATGTGAACCGAACTTCCATGGACGCACTGCCGCCCGAGTATCGCCACGAGCCCGAATTGGCCTTGCGCGGCGGAGAGGACGGCATGGACCTGGTGCGGCGCATTCTCGAGGCTGCGCCGCGCCACCTGGCGCAGCATGGCGTGCTGATACTGGAAATCGGCCACGAGTACGAGAACTTCGTCGCGGCCTTCCCGCATCTCGAACCCATGTGGCTGGAAACTGCGGGTACGTCCGACCAGATCCTGCTGCTCACGCGGGAACAGCTAGTCTCGTGATACGCGCATCGGGATTGACTCTGCGCCGCGGCACCAAGGTGCTGCTCGAGGGCGCCGACTTCGTGGTGCACCCCGGCGAACGGGTAGGTATCGTAGGCAAGAACGGCGCGGGCAAATCCACGCTCTTTGCCTTGCTGCATCGCGACATCGACGCCGACGCCGGCTCGCTTGACCTACCCGCGGGCTGGCGCATCGCCAGCGTGCAGCAGGAAATCGCCGCGGACGAACGGCCCGCCCGCGAATTTGTCATCGACGGCGATACCCAACTACGCGATTTGCAGGCGCGGCGCTCGGCCTTGACCGACAATCAAGGCACGCAGATTGCCGAACTGGAAGGCGAACTGGCCGACGCCGGTGCCTGGGACGCGGCATCGCGCGCCGAACAGTTGCTGGCCGGCCTGGGCTTTAAGCCCGGCGAATGGATGAACCCCGTGGCGAGTTTCTCGGGCGGCTGGCGCATGCGCCTGGCCCTGGCGCGCGCATTGATGGCGCCCTCCGACCTGCTGCTGCTGGACGAGCCGACCAACCACCTGGACCTGGACGCCATGCTGTGGCTGGAAAAGTGGCTGGTCGCCTATCCCGGCACCGTGCTGCTGATCTCGCACGACACGGAGTTCCTCGACGCGGTAGCGCGCGCCATACTGCACTTCGACCACGGCAAGCTCAACCGCTACAAGGGCGGCTACGACGACTTCATCACGCAGCGCGCCGAACGTCTGCGCCAAGTCAGCATTGCGCACGAACGCCAGGCCCGCGAGACGGCCCGGCTGCAGGGCTTCATCGACCGCTTCAAGGCCAAGGCCTCCAAGGCAAAGCAGGCGCAAAGCCGCGTCAAGGCCCTGGCCCGCATGCAGACCCTGGCGCCGCTGCATGCCGAAGCGGGCATCGACATCCGCATTCCCTCGCCCGAGAACATGCCCGATCCTTTGCTGGTGATGGAGCATATGGACGCAGGCTATGACACCCCCATCCTGCGCGACGTGACGCTGATGGTGCGCGGCGGCAGCCGCGTGGGCGTGCTGGGCGTGAACGGCGCGGGCAAGAGCACGCTGATCAAAACTCTGGCCCAAGAACTCGCACCGCTGGGCGGCGAGCGCCGCGCCTCGCGCGGGTTGGCCGTTGGCTACTTTCACCAGCACCAACTCGACATGCTGGATCTGGACGCAACGCCGCTGCTGCATCTGGCGCGCCTGGCACCCGACGTGCGCGAACAGGAGCTGCGCAATTATCTGGGCGGCTTCGGTTTTTCGGGGGAGACAGTGCTGAGCAAGGTCGGCCCCATGTCGGGCGGTGAGAAGGCCCGCCTGGCCTTGTCGCTCATCGTCTGGCAAAAACCCAACCTGCTGCTGCTGGACGAGCCCAGCAACCACTTAGACGTGGAAACGCGCGAAGCCCTGGCTGCGGCCCTGGCCGAGTTCTCCGGCAGCATGCTGCTGGTCTCTCACGACCGGCACTTGTTGCGCACGACGGTCGACAGCTTCTGGATCGTGGCCGACGGCCGTGTGCAGGAGTTCGAAGGCGACCTGGAGGACTACCGCGAATGGCTCGCCGCACGCAATACCGCACAGAAAGCGGCGGAGCGGTCCGAAGCGGCTACGGCCAAAACCGCAGCATCCGCTACTTCGGTTGGAGCGGATAATATCCCCGCGGTAGACCGTAAGACGCAAAAACGCCTGGAAGCCGAGGAGCGTCAACGCTTGGCCGCCTTGCGCAAGCCGCTGGAAAAACGCCTGGCGAAGGTCGAGTCCGACATGGAGAAAACCCGCTTGCGTCTGGCCGAACTGGATGCGCTGATTGCGGACCCGGATTTCTACGCCGACGAATCGCACCGCGCTCAGCGCAAGCAGGTCATGACCGAGCACGGGGAACTGAGCAAGCGAGCGGGCGAACTGGACGAAGAATGGCTGATGGTCCAGGAAGAGCTCGAAGCACTGGTCTGACCACTTATACCGGCAGATCGAGGGGAAAGCGCGGCAGTTTCCGCTTTTCCGGGTTGACATTGCATAGGCTTCGGAGCAACTTAAATGAGGTTTCAAACAGGAGATTGTATTTTCTCGATTTCTTCTGTTTTTCCAAGGTAGTGCGCCGTCAAGATTTGTTCAGCAAGCACTGACAGACGCGGCGCACGCTGGCACGTCACAACGGAGGAGCTTCTAATGAACGATCAAGGCAGTCCGAAGGGAATCAGCCGCCGCACCATCCTGAAAATGGCGGCGACGACGGGAGCGGCAGCAGTGGTATCGCCGCGCATCGTCATGGCAGCCGGCGAACAACCCGTGAAGTTCGGCATCGACAACCCGCTGACGGGTACTTATGCGATCACGGGCAGGAACGAGTTGCACGGCATGGAACTTGCCGTCGCGGAGATCAACGCCAAGGGGGGCATCCTGGGCCGCCCCGTCCAGTTAATCGTCGAAGACTCCACCAGTGGCGATGCCGGCGTGGCCGTGCAGAAGGCGCACAAGCTCATCGACCGGGACAAGGTCGATTTTCTCATTGGCAACGTGAACTCAGGCCTGTCCGAAGCCATTTCCCAGGTGGCCTTCGCAAAGAACGTATTCATGATGGACCCGGGCGGGCACGCCGACCCCATCACCGGCACGGAATGCCACTGGAACGTATTCCAGACATGTCCGTCCACCACACTGCTGGTCAATGCGATCGCGCCGAATCTGATCAAGAACTTCGGCAAGAAGTTCTATTTTCTCGTTCCCGACTATGCGTTCGGCCATGGCCTGCTGGACGCCTACAACGCGAACCTGAAGAAATACGGCGCCACCAACGTCGGTGCCGACCTGATTCCCTTGGGCACCGCCGACTACTCCTCCTATCTCATCAAGGCGCAGTCGGCCAGCCCTGACGTGATCGTCATCCTGCAGAACGGCGACGACCAGACCAACGTGCTCAAGCAAACTGTGCAGTTCGGGCTAGACAAACGTTTTCACATCGCCGGCGCGAACATCGAACTTGAAACACTTGAAGCGCTGCCAGCCAATGCGCGCATCGGCAGCTGGGTGATCGAGTGGTACTGGAACCAACCCGGCGTACCGCATGTGAAGGAATTCACCGAAGCCATCAAGAAAAAGACTGGCCGAGTTCCGACCGCGCGCACCTGGTTCGGCCACACTTCGATCCATGCCTGCGCACTGGCGGCCAATAAGGCCAAATCGCTCGAAGCAGTGAAGATGGCCCGGGCGCTGGACGGACTCGTGCTTCCGCCGGAGGTTGCCCTGCAGCCGGGCCAAGCCGTCTATCGGGCCAATCAACACTTGCTCATCGGTACGCTGTGGGCCGGCCATGCCCAGGCCAAGGGCAGCGGCGAAGACGATCTGTTCCATATCGACAACACTATCGACAGCAAGACCATCGCTCCGACCGTCGAGGAAACCGGCTGCAAGATGGTCTGGCCGTCCTGACGGCTTGCGCCATCGGGAAACCGGGCCATCCGCGCACTTGTCGCCGATGGCCCGACTCGGATCTCCCCATGCGCGGCACGTCGTGTGGGAGACGCTTCCTGTTGCTCTAATGGAGGAATGGCGTGACCCAGCTGGTCCTTTTCAACATATTCAACGGACTGGTCATTGGCGCGTTCTATGCGCTCATGGCTTTGGGCCTGTCCCTGATCATCAATCTGACGAATGTCATCAACTTCGCCCATGGAGGATTTCTCGCGCTGGGCGCCTATTTCGCATATACGCTCGACCCCTACATCGGGTTCTGGGGCGCGCTGATCGTCTCGCCCTTTCTTGCAGCCATGGTAGGCCTGCTCGTCGAGCGCGTGCTCATACGTCCCATGTACAACCGCGATCCCTTGTACAGCCTGCTGCTCACCTTCGGCCTTGCCTACGTTCTGCAGGATTCGGTGCGCTTCATATGGGGCGCGCAAGGCCTGCCCCTGAAGACGCCCGACATCCTGAACTCGCCGCTCAGCCCTACTCTGTTCTTCCTGACGGGCTATCGGATCTTCATGGTGGCCCTGGTCGCCGTGGCGGTGGCGGTATTGTTCTACGTCTTGAAGAAAACCCGCGTGGGCATGCGCATCCGCGCCGGAACCCTCGACCTTGAAATGGTGTCCGCGTTGGGCGTGGACGTGCGCATTCTGCGCAATCTCAATTTTGGACTGGGCATCTTCTTCGCAGGGCTGGCCGGCGTACTGGCCGCCGGCATGCTGGGGTTGACTCCCACCATCGGCGAAGGGTTGATTATGCCCAGCTTCGTGGCGGTCATCGTGGGCGGCCTGGGCAGCTTGGTCGGCACGCTATTCGGCGGTTTGCTGATCGGCGTGGCGGCGGGCGTCGTCACGGTATTCTACCCGTCCGCATCCGAAGCTTCCATCTACGTAATCATGGCCATCGTGCTGCTGTTCCGGCCGTATGGTCTGTTTGGCGAAAAGGGCGGGACGAAACTGTGAGTTACTGCATGCATATACGGAAAAACGCCCAGTGGGTGCTGTGGCTCGTGCTGCTGACCATGCCCTACTGGATCACACCGATGGGCGGATATACGGATCTCGCTACGCGCCTGCTGGTCATAGGATTGGCCGCCCTGGCGACTAATCTGCTGATCGGGCATACGGGCGTGATGTCGTTTGGCCATGCCGCCTATTTTGGCCTGGGCGCCTACGCCACGGGCTTGACCCTAAAGTACCTGCTGCCAAGCACTCCCGTGGCCCTGCTCGTGGGCATCTTGGTCGGCACGCTGGGGGGCATGCTTATCGGCTACCTGATCGTCAGGCTGAGAGGAATCTACTTCGCCCTGGCTACCATCGCCTTCGGGCAGGTGTTCTATTTCATTGCCTTTCGATGGAACTCGGTCACCGGCGGGGATAATGGCCTGAGGGGCTTCCAACGCCTGCCCATGGATCTGGGCTTCATGAAACTCGATATCCCGTCCAGCCTGGTTTTTTACTATGTCGTGCTGGCCATCCTGGCTGTCTGCGCGTTTGCCATGGCCACGATCCTGCGCTCGCCTTTCGGTCACACGCTGCAGGCCATACGCGAAAACGAGCGCCGCGCGCAGTTTCTGAGCATTCCGGTCAACCGCCATATTTGGATCGCCTACACGATTTCGTGTTTTTTCGTATCAATCGCGGGCTCGCTTTACGCCCTGCTCAACAATTTCGCCAGCCCCCACGATTTGTACTGGACGCAATCGGGCGACTTCGTCCTGATGGCCGTCATCGGAGGCATGCGTTCTTTCTGGGGCCCTCTGCTCGGAGCTACCATCTTCGTGGTGGCGCAGGACTATCTCTCGGGCATCACCGAGGACTGGATGTTCTTCATCGGACTGATTTTCGTGCTGGTCGTGCTGCTGCTTCCCCGCGGCATTGCGGGTTTGTTCCAAAGGAGAGCGTCATGAGCGCGCCGGGCCGCCTCAAGCACTCATCCCCGCTCGTGGGAACTGCCCGCAGCGCCAAGGGGGGCATATGAGCCTGCTCGAAGTCCAAGGCGTTTCCCAGCATTTCGGCCAGCTCGTGGCGGTAAACGATGTCTCG